>JASLYC010000095.1 GCA_030739975.1 Gammaproteobacteria bacterium | reverse complement strand
AAACATTTCTACAAAGTCTGATCCTGAGATAAAGAAAAATGGCACATCGGCTTCTCCAGCAATCGCCTTGGCTAGAAGAGTTTTACCTGTACCCGGAGGTCCAACCATTAGCACTCCTTTAGGTATTTTTCCGCCAACCTTCGTGAACTTTCCTGGATCCGATAGAAAATCTACCAGCTCTGCAACGTCTTCTTTAGCTTCGTCTACTCCAGCCACATCATCAAAAGTAGTGTTTGACTCATCCTTAGTAATCAGTCTAGCCTTAGATTTGCCGAAGCTCATTGGGTTTCTGCCTCCCATAGATCCGCCAGCACCCTTCATAGTGTAGAGTATCACTCCAATAAGCAATAATATTGGTGCCAGAGATATTAATAGCTGCTTAAAAAACCCATCCTTTTCAGGCGGCTTTGCTTCTACTGAGACACCATTATTCAGAAGGTCACCCATAAGCCCTAAATCGCCAGGGCTATAAGTTGAGAATACCTCTCCTCCAGCGCCAACACCGTCTATATTGTTGCCAGATATAGTGACCCTTGAAACATCTCCCTGCTTCACACTTTGAATGAACTGTGAATAGGTAATTTCATTTTTTTGATCGCCGATTTGGAATTGACTGAAAAGCGAAGTCAATACAGTTCCCAAGATTAGCCAAAGCAATAAATTCTTAAACATGTATAAAAAGTATCCAATAAATATTAAATAAGTGGGTAACTATACCCTATTGTTAGGCTATATATATGCACTTATGGCATTTTTTCAAGGTCTATAGATAAATAATAAATCCCCTGTATATCTATTATATCTTGGCATCTTAAATAATTTATTATTATAGATATGTAAAATTCTGTCATAATTATGTCCATATTTTATTGCTCAATTTAGGCTATGCCAAAAATCAGTTTTTTATCTATTTTTTTCCTATCTCTTTTTCTAAGTTCGTGCGGTTTCCATACCCCGTATAAGTCATCCGATATTAATGCTAATATTATTAGCAGTGAAAATAATTTATTCGTTAATGCACTAACAAAAAGGTTTAACAAAGATTCCGATAAATCTTTCAGTATAACTATTGGTGATGAAAATAAAACTAAACAAAACTCTTCTTTTAATTCTTCTGGAACAGTTGCGAGCTATACATTGACCCTTGCTGTTAATGTCGAGGTATACAATAGAGATAATGTATTGCTTATAAAGGAGGAACTACATGCAAGCTCGCATCACTCTGTTTTAAGCTCTACTCAGGCTGATAAATTACAAATTGATGAGGCTTACAGTAATCTTCGCAATACCCTAATCAAAAAACTTTTAAGAAGAATGTATCGGCTAGATGAAGATTAAGTCCGAACAACTTAATAATCAACTATCACAAAAACTAGAGCCCATATATTTTGTCTTTGGTCCTGAAATATTACTTGTTGAACAAAGCCTAACTCAGATAAAAAGTGAAGCCAACAAGCAAGGCTTCGGAGAAAAGGTAAGGTTTGAAATTGATGGAAATTTTAACTGGGACCTGTTACATTCAGAGATATCCTCTGGTTCACTTTTCTCTCAAAAACGTACCATAGAGTGTCACTTAAAATCTGGCAAGATTGGTATTAAGGGAGCTAAATCTATGACCGAAATAGCAACCACACTTCCGAATGATGTGTTGCTTATTATATCTACCGGAAAACTAGACATGAACCAACAAAAAAGCAAATGGTTCAAAGCTCTGCTGAAGAGTGCTGTGGTTGTGCAGCACTGGGAAATAAGTTCTGACCATCTGGTAGGTTGGATTGCTAACCATATGTCTGAGGTAGGCCTAAAACCAAATATTGAGGTATCCCAAAGTATTGCTTTTTGTACTGAAGGCAATCTTCTTGCCTCCATGCAAGAGATACAAAAATTAAAGATGGCATACCCTGAAGGTATTGTCGATACAGAATCCTACCTAAATCAAATATATCAGCAATCAATATATACCATTTATGGGCTCATAGATGTAGCTCTATCAGGCAACAGTGATAAAACCATAAAGATATTTGACACCTTAATTGATGAGCAGTCTGCTCCTATCCAGCTAAACAATTCGCTATATAGGGAAATAAAATCAATCGCTGATATGGCTATCGAGCTACACGAAACCAAAGACCTTGATATCGTGCTTAAAAATCATAGGGTATGGAACAAAAGAAAAACTGCTGTATCGAGCGCATTAAAAAGACACCCATACCAGTACCTACAAAAGTTACTATTATCTATCGGTCGCATTGACCGCAGCATAAAAGGTATGGATAATCTTACACCTCGCACCGAGCTAAGAACGGTGCTGTTAAATTTATCTGGAAAAACACAATGGGCACAGTAACCAAATTAATCGAATCAATCGGAAAAAATGCTAGATCTGCAGCTAAGGAACTTAGAGTAGCAAGCACTGGAAAGAAAAATAGCGCTCTAGTTAATATTGCAAAACATATAGACGCCAACAGGAAAGATATACTTGATGCAAACAAAAAAGACCTAAATAACGGAAAAAACATTGGTTTAGATGATGCACTATTGGATCGACTAATGCTTGACAATGAAAGAATTGATGGAATTATATTAAGCCTCAATCAGATAGTTGCTCTTGCCGACCCTATCGGCGAGATAACTGACCTTAAATATCGACCAAGCGGAATCCAAGTTGGCAAAATGAGGTCCCCTTTAGGGATAATCGGAATCATATATGAATCTAGACCAAACGTCACTATAGACGCAACAGCCTTATGTTTAAAGTCTGGCAATGGTGCAATACTTAGGGGTGGCTCTGAAGCCATAGAGTCTAATATATCTCTATTTAAATGTGTCAAGAAGGGCTTAGTTAGTGCAGGTCTAGATGAAAACTGTGTCCAGCTTATTGATACTACTGACCGTCAGGCAGTTACTGAACTAGTCAAAGCAAGTGAATATGTTGACGCTATTATTCCTCGTGGCGGCAAAGGCCTAGTTGAAGCTATCAGCAAAAACGCTAAAATGCCGGTTATCAAACATTTACACGGGGTTTGTCATACATACATCGATAAGGACGCTAATACGGAAAAAGCTATAAATATTTCCTTCAACGCTAAGACTAGAAGATATGGAGTATGTAACGCAACTGAGACTCTACTTGTTCATGCATCTGCAGTTGGAAGAGTAATGCCTGAATTGATAACCCAATATTTAGCAAAAGGTGTCGAGCTGCGTGGATGTGATAACGCTCAAAAGCTGTCAGATAAAATAAAGCCTGCAACTGAAGAAGATTGGGATACAGAGTACCTTTCTGCAATATTGTCTATAAGGATAGTTAGCTCTATGACTCAAGCTATTTCGCACATTGATAGGCATGGCTCTGGGCATACCGAATCTATAGTAACTGAGAACTACTCTACAGCCCGCAGATTCCTTACCGAGGTGGACTCATCATCAGTGATGGTGAATGCCTCTACAGGATTTGCTGATGGATTTGAGTATGGTCTAGGAGCTGAGATTGGGATAAGCACAGACAAATTCCATGTTAGAGGACCGGTAGGCTTAGAAGGTCTAACTTCTCAAAAATATATCGTCCTGGGTGACGGACATACTAGAGAATAAAATGAATATAGAGAAATCACTCGAGGTATTTCAGCGCGGTGCTGACGAGATATTACCCCTGGAAGAACTTAAAAAGAAACTCTCAAAAAATAAGCCCCTAAGGGTAAAGGCTGGTTTTGACCCTACAGCACCTGATCTACACCTTGGACATACAGTGCTTATAAATAAACTTAAACAGATTCAAGACCTTGGCCACGAAATCTTGTTTCTGATTGGTGACTTTACCGGCCTTATAGGAGACCCCACAGGTAAAAATTCAACCCGCCCACCATTATCAAAAAAAGAACTTGAAGAAAATGCCAAAACCTACCAAGAACAGGTCTTCAAAATCCTTGATAAAGAAAAAACTACCATCATGTTTAACTCTGAATGGATGGAAAAGATGAGTTCTGCAGATATGATAAAGTTAGCATCGCAACAAACAGTAGCTAGAATGCTTGAACGTGATGACTTCTCTAAACGCTATAAGGCAGGCCAAGGTATATCTATCCATGAATTCCTATACCCTCTAGTACAAGGTTATGACTCTGTAGCTATGGAGGCTGATATGGAGCTAGGAGGAACAGACCAGAAATTTAATCTACTTATGGGTCGTGAATTGCAAAAAAATGCTGGAAAAGAGCCACAAGTAATATTAACTATGCCTATCCTTGAGGGTCTTGATGGCGTACAGAAAATGAGTAAATCACTCAACAACTATATAGCTATTGATGACACTCCAGATGAAATGTTTGGAAAGATTATGTCAATCTCAGATGATTTGATGTGGAGATATCTTGAACTTTTAAGTTTTGAGTCTCTAGATACTATCGAGTTATGGAAGAAAGAAGTTTCTGATGGGGAAAATCCTAGAAACATTAAATTTAGACTTGCCAATGAAATCATAACTCGCTTTCATGATAGTGATTCTGCCATACAGGCCCAACAAAACTTCACCAACAGATTTGCAAAGAACCAGATACCAGATGATATGCCAGAATTCAACTTTAATTCGGGTGCAAAAATTGCCAACCTACTAAAAGATGCCGGGCTGGTTAGCTCAACATCTGAAGCATTCAGGATGATTAAGCAGGGAGCAGCAAAGATGAATGGTGAAAAGATAAGCGACAAAGACCTTACTCCAGAACCTGGAGAGGCAGTATATCAAGTAGGTAAACGTAAATTTGCAAGAATAACTATCTCTTAACAGCAAAATTCAAAGTGATATAATAGTCAACCCTGGGGATGACATGGCTTCGACGAGGAGTTGGATCTCAAGGACGCA
>JASLYC010000094.1 GCA_030739975.1 Gammaproteobacteria bacterium | reverse complement strand
TCTAACTAATAAGGTTAATTATATTTACGTAATTTACTGTATTTTTTGGAGTTCTGCTTTTGCAGGCTTGCCTGTTTGTGTGCGAGGCATTTCTTTAATTACTTTAAGAACTGTAGGAACCATAAAATGACTCATAATAGGTGCACAGAATAAGCGTAATTCTTCCAGAGCCAGTGTTTTTTGTTCTTTAAGTGTAACAAATGCCTTGACTTGCTCTTCTCCTGTCCCATCTGAAATACCAATTACGGCACAATCAGTCACAGAAGGATGAGTGAATATGCCTTCTTCTATTTCGTATGCTGAAACCATTTCCCCTTTCACTCTAATTCTTTCCGACATCCGAGCTAACCAAAAAAGATCACCTTCTTCATCCAATCTTGCAAGGTCACCAGTGTAAAACCATGAATTACGCCACGCCTTAGCTGTTTCTTCTGGCATGCCAATATATTTGGATGCCATGATAGATGGCTCAAGTGGGCGAATTACCAATTCCCCAGACTCACCTGCAGATAGTTCATTATCGTCTCCATCAACAATCGCCACTTTATAACGATCTAACACTTTGCCAGCACCGCTTTTATCAAAAAGAGGAAGAGCTACACCACCAGCTTCGGTAGAGCCATAACCTGTACCACGGACTAGCTTGAGGTGAAAGCGCTCTTCAAAATCATCGTGGTTAACAGGCAAAGGAGTACCCCAAATAAAGCGCAAATTATGCTGCACTTCTTCAATACACGGCTCAGCTGTCCAAAGCAACTGCTGAACAGAGCCCAAAGACATAAACCATGTTGCCTTATAGCGACAGATGTCACTCCAAAAATGAGACAAGCTAAAACCCTGACGTATAATTGCTTGACCACCTACCATCATAGCTGGCAATATGTCATACTGAGTTGCTCCTACATGATATAAAGGATATGGTGTGTAGACGCAGTCCTGTTCGTTGAGATTGAACGCCTCTATCATAGATTCTGCAGCTCGCACAGAAGACCTATGCGGAATGTCGCAACCTTTCGAGACACCTGTAGTCCCGGAAGTAAAAAGAATTACAGCAATTTCTTCATCGCTAAATTCACATAAAAAGTTTGAGTCGGACTCACCGAGAATCGACTGCCACGGTAACACTTCTAAATTAGGAAATAGCTTACTTGCAAAATGATGGTCGTCCATCATGATAACCCGCTCTATATAATCTAGGCCTTCAACAACCTCAGATAGCTGCTGTAAATATTCACCAGCAGTAATCAAAATTCTACACTTTGTCATGTTAATCATGCGAGTAAGAGATGGGCCGCGAGTATTATTATTAATAGCTACTTCAATGGCACCAATCTTTTTTAGTGCGTATGAACTGGCTAAAAATTGAACACAGTTTGGAAGCATGATAGCCACATACTCTTTATCGCCAACACCAAGACTAATTAAACCATGAGCAATATGGTTTGTTAATTGATTAAACTCAACATATGTTAAGCATTCTCCGGTTTCAGCTTGCGTCACAAAAGGGTTTGAGCCATATTGTTCTGCAGAGTTTTGAAGCAACTGGCCAAGACTTATTTTTTGATTTTCACGACCAGTGAGCGTCTTTTTCTTCATGGGAATGCCTCCAAATAAATGCGCTTTAAAAGTCGTAATATAATTATATTCCAATTTAGACTTGGCTAAAGTCCAAATTTAGTTTGATGTGTGAGGGAGAGTTAATTCATTTAGAGGGGATGAATCTTTAGAGCTTATTATTGATTCTATGAACTAGCAAAAGAACTATTATAGGTCTCTGCAGAGATATACAAACATAACTCCACCAGCCCAATCTTCAACGTCTATCCAAAATTCAGCTTTTTTCATATCGTTACCGAAGGGTTTGTTATTCTTGTGTTTTGTTAAATCTTCATAGCTCGGAGCTTCAGCAACCTCTCCAGGAGAAACATGTAGCAAGAAAAATGCCATCTTACCAACAAAATGCCCATCCTTAGTCATACGTACATTGAATTCATCAAGGTAATCCTTATTTTTTGATAGCCCACCCTGTTTCCATCTAGAGCCTTTTCTTAAGGTTACCAGTCCATCCTTTATAGCTAAGCTACCTTCCATGATAGACCAATTTTGTACCTCTCCATCTGCCACTCTCTCGTACTCTACTCGACGCATATTGAAACTGCATCTTTTTGATATATCGCCTCTCAGGCTATACTGACTAAAGTCAAAATCAGTCTTGGCTACGATTCTTCCTAATAACTCTTTTGACACTTTTTCAGTGAACTCTACATCGTAGATTTTTATTTCTTTGTTTTTAGTGCTTTTACCACTACTAGAAGTAGTTTTACTGTTGGAAAAGGTAAGTGCTGAAGCAGTCGAAGAGATAACAATCATGCTGGCGAAGATGAAAAAAATTGCCGCCATCAATGTATTTATTTTTATAAATTTATGCATTTCTTTAGTGGTATTTTTGTAAAAAATCTTTAAGAAAAAATATAGTCAAAAACTCTAGGCAGGTTTGGCCTTAAGAAAACCTTTTTTGCAATCAGTTCATGGTCAAGTCCTAGCGCCTTTTCGATACATGCAGCACAAACAGACCAATAATCTATAGTGGCCATAAGGTCTCTTCTTTCGAACTGGTCATTCTTTGATAGACCAGGCCATTGGGTTATTATTCGGCTTTTTTGGATAGTTCCTCCGGCAAGGATTCCGGCTGTGCCATAGCCATGCTCGGTTCCTGTAGTACCGTTAACTGCTACAGTTCTACCAAACTCTGTCATGGTTAGAATAATGCTCCTATCCCAAGCACTACCTAGTCCTTCTCTATATCCTGCTATTACGTCATCAATTATTCCTAATAGGTCAGCATGTTTACCTGTATCTGCCCCTTGTCTTGCGTGGGTATCAAATTCTGGAATTCTAATGACTGATGCTAAAGGCCCTTCATCCTGTGACATGACCTTGCCTGCATACTTTGCCAAGCTAGCAGGGTCTCTAGGGATATTAGATACATCTACCTTGCTTTTATTACTTATCTTGGAGTAAACGTCTGCAGATTCTTTGGCGTGCGCCATAGATATTGCTTCAATCAGTTTAGTATTTAGTTTAGAAGAGTTTCTTATACTAGCAGGGTAGAAATTGTCATTCTCATTGTGCCCTCTAAGAACCAAAGGCATATCAAGTGAAAGAGCTCTTCCAGGAGTATTAGCAAGATCAAGTGCTCTTCCTAGCCATCCAGAATTTTCAGAGAATGGACTCAATCCACCTCCCTCCATCATGTTTTGTCCCTCGAAGTGAGACCTTTTCACGTAAGGTATTGATGTTGCATGGACAACAGATGCCTGATTATTGGCAAACAGACCAGCCAAAACTCTGAAAGATGGGTGTAGTCCAAAAAATGAATTCAACTTTAAATAGTTCTTAGGAGAGATGATTTTGCGCATCTTCAATAGGTCCGGGTCGCCGAATGGTGGTACCGCAGTCAAACCGTCCATTCCGCCCTCTAAAAGGATCACAGAAATAGTTCCAGGTGGCTTGTCTTTTGTGTAACCAGGTATAGGCACTCCGGCCAAAAATAATGATGCTCCAGTAGTTTTAAGGAAATCCCTTCTGGTTAGGTTTAATTTATGCATTTTCTAGCCCCATGAGTTCTGCACTACACATTAGCGCAATAAACCTACTTTCCTCATTCATGCCAACACTATCAACAAGTTTACGTGTAGCATTATTGGCACTAATCCTATCCATTATTTTATCGGTTGAAACTTGTGTCTCTCCCCCCATGTATATGGCACTAGCAAATCTGATTCTACGCTCAAACATTTCTCCTGAGAGCCACTCCTCTTTTTTGCTTGAGTAGCCGTTCGGTTGTCTTGTGGCCCAAAATGATTGTCCAAGCTCCTCAAAAACTTCTTTATTTCTCATGATGCCATTGTCGTACCAGTTATATACCTGGTCCCAACCATGAAAATAACTTGCCCCGCTCAATCTTACAACTTGATAAATCCAGGTCATAGGCCACTGAAACTTTGGCTCTTTAGATTTAATTGCGAGCTCAATAACTTTTGTGTGTATCTTGTCTAGATTGCCATCACTATCTCTCCATGCTTTTGCAATTTGGTTAATGTCAGACTGTTCTGGAGAGTCGCTAACAAAGTGCTGACAAAGCTTAGTTGATATATGCTTTATGGTGTGTTCATGGTTAGCTAAAAAATCAGTCAACTGTCTTAAACCTCTCTTACCGGGGGAGATTTTCTTGCCCATAACCATCTTTTTGCCTGGCTCCGCGAAGTCCTTCTTAAAATAATCCCAATGGTTAGTGGTTTTGCCTTGCTCTCTCATCTTTTTAAGAGTTTCTTCAAGGTGTGTGCCCCATCCAGCAAGAACTTTAGCACTATTACGAATATCATCTTCAGTGTAATTAGCAGCAGGGGATACAGTATGCAGTTCCAGCAACTCCCTACCAAGATTATCGTTAAGCCCTGCCTGGCAATCAGGCTTAATATTACACCAGCGTGCATGCTTAGAGTTCTCACCAGCACTCCAAATATTATCCAAATATATTAGCATGGCTGGGTGCGAGGTAACTTTGAACAGCATCTCTGAAAAGTTATTATTTAGATTAGCCAATATAGCCTCATCCATAGCATGACCGATAACGTTTTGGTTGTCATGGATATTGCCCATAGTAAAGTGGTTAGTCCAAAAAGTCAGAAAACGAACCCTTAATTGGTCATTACCATATACATTACGGTGAGAGAACTTTAGCGCATCTATCTCACCAAACTGGTTTTCTTGCCTATTGCGTTGTTTCTCAGCATTTGACTTATTTTCTTTTCTAGCTAGTTTATTAAATGCGCGATAAATTCGCCACCTCTTAGCTCTCTCTCTAAGGTCAGGCTGTAGATGTTTAGGCCAATTGGTAACCTCACTAGTTACGACAGAATTACCAACTCTGGAGACTGATTTTATGCCGATTGCTGGAGATTTTTCATGGAGCTGAGATAGCGCCCAAGATCGAATATCTTTTGGAATGTTATCACCAGGTTTGAACATTAGACCAAGCTTTTGAGAGACTCTAAATTGCTCATTCATGGCTTAAATTCTACATCAATAATTAATCAAATTGTGGGTTTTTTTGAGGCATATATTATCCAGCAAGGATATTAATTAAATTTTCCAATCAAAACTTCGTTATCTGGTGAGGGCTTATGGGGAATGTTTATAGCCATAAACAAGGACGCTATTGCCATAGCTGAGCCAGCATAAAATACAACTGAATAGTCGTACATCCAAATCATACCAAATATTACCGGAATAAATACTGCCGCTATATGGTTTATAGTAAAGGTAAGCCCGGCATTAGAGGCAATATCTGCTGGGTCTGCTATCTTTTGGAAGTAAGTCTTAAGTGCTATCGCAAGGGAAAAGAATAGGTGGTCAAAAATATACAAAAATACCGCAACAAAAGCGCTATCGGTTATTGCATAGCCGATAAATATTGCTGCTAGTCCGACATACTCAATTATTAATGCTCGACGCTCACCAATCCTACTAATAAGTCTGCCAATTTTTGGAGCTAGTGGAATATTTATTAGTGCATTAGCAAGAAAAAGTAGGGAAATTTCGGTAACGGTAAAGTTAAACTTTTCGACCATCAAGAAGCCCGCAAAGACTACAAATATTTGCCTCCTTGCGCCACTCATAAATTGTAATGCATAGTAAAGCCAGTAGCGCTTTCTTAGAACAATCTTTTTGGTCTGGTATACCTTCTCTGGCATATCAGAGAAGTATTTCCAGCAAAAAATAGCAACTATAACGCAAGTTCCACCTCCGGCAATATATATCCATAAATAGTCTAAGCGGAACTGCTCATATAGTATCCATACTAGAGCAAACGCTACAACCGAAGAGGCAGACCTTGAGGCGATAACTTTACCTAAGAATTCTGCTGACTTATCTTTGTCTATCCATTGCAGGGTAAGAGAACTGGATATGGTTTCAAAGTAATGAAAACCAATAGACATGATAATTGTAGAAAAATACAAAGCCATATTTGTAGGCATTAGTCCAGTAAGCATTGTCCCAGAACCCAAAAGAATAAGAGCAATATAGGCCATCTTTTGTTCGCGTATAAATGCTAAAACAAATATAATCGTGAACGCTAAAAATCCAGGTATCTCTCTGAGACTTTGTAGTATCCCAATCTCTGCTCCAGTAAAGCTCACCTTTTCGATGGCGAAATTGTTCAACAAATTCATCCATATGCCGAAACTTATAGCTGAACCTATGGTCATCATAAGTATCAGTAGTTCGGCAGATTTTCTTGAAGTGTTCACAAAAACACAATATACCTTTGATTTGTTATATTGTTCGTGTATTTAATTTCCTATTATTTGTAAGAGCAATGTTGAGTTGTTTTTCCTTGTATTCTACAATTAAAGAGCATCTATAATTACCCATATCAAGGTAAAATACAGTCCTTTATTTTTTGTGGTTTATTAATGCCAGTAATTACACTACCAGACGGAACCAAAAAACCCTTTGATCAGGCGGTTAGCGTTATCGAGGTTGCTAAGTCAATCGGTTCAGGTTTAGCTAAGGCAACTCTAGCTGGTAAGGTTAATGGTGAATTAGTTGATGCATCTCACCTGATAGAGATAGACAGTACGCTTTCAATAATTACAGATAAAGATTCAGAGGGTTTAGAAGTTACCCGTCACTCAACAGCACACTTATTAGCACAAGCAACACAGATGCTATATCCAGAAGCGCAGGTAACAATAGGTCCAGTTATTGATAACGGTTTTTACTATGACTTCGCTTACAAGGATGGTTTTTCAGAGACTGATTTGGCTAAGATTGAAAAAAACATGAACCAACTAGTCAAACAAAACCTTAAGATAGAGCGTATCGAAATGTCGCGCGATGAAGCTGTCAAACTATTTAAAGACAAGGGAGAGCTTTATAAGGCAGAAATCATTGAGTCTATCCCTCAAGACGAAGTGCTTTCGTTGTACCAGCAGGGCGATTTTATTGACCTATGTAGGGGCCCACATGTGCCCTCAACCGCAAAACTCAAAGCATTCAAACTTATGAAGCTTGCAGGGGCCTACTGGAGAGGCGACAGTAACAATGAGATGCTACAAAGGGTATATGGAACCGCTTGGACTAATAAAGAAGATCTGAAGAGCTATTTATATCGCTTAGAGGAGGCAGAAAAGAGAGACCATAGAAAGATTGGTAAGACGCAAGGCTTGTTTCATATGCAGGAAGAGGCACCTGGGATGGTGTTTTGGCACGAAAAAGGCTGGACCCTGTACCAGTTAGTTGAGCAATATATGCGTAGCATTTTTAGGGACAACAACTACCAAGAGGTTCGCACACCGCTACTTATCGACAGAACTCTTTGGGAAAAGTCCGGACACTGGGATAAGTTTGGCGATGCAATGTTTACTACCGGTAGTGAGAATCGCGATTATGCAATAAAGCCGATGAATTGCCCAGCTCACGTACAAATATATAACCAAGGCCTAAAATCTTATCGAGACCTTCCATTGCGTTTAGCAGAGTTTGGCTCATGCCACAGAAATGAACCATCGGGGACTCTCCATGGAATAATGCGAGTTAGGAACTTTGTACAAGATGATGGTCACATTTTTTGTACATCTGACCAGGTACAAGAAGAGGTCTCATCGTTTATTGATTTAACTTTCAATGTTTATAAGCATTTTGGGTTTGACAATGTTGATATTAAACTTTCCACTAGACCAGAAAAGCGTGTCGGCTCTGACGAGGTATGGGATAGGGCAGAGGCTGCCCTAGAAAAGGCACTTGACGATAAAGGTATAGATTGGGAATTACAAGAGGGTGAGGGTGCATTCTATGGCCCTAAAATTGAATTTGTATTAAAGGACTGCTTAGAACGTGAATGGCAGTGCGGAACATTGCAGGTTGACTTCTCAATGCCGGAGAGGTTAGATGCTCAATATATCGATGAAGATAACTCTAAACAAACACCAGTTATGCTGCATCGAGCTATTGTTGGTTCACTCGAAAGATTTGTTGGTATTCTAATAGAACATCATGAGGGTGCCTATCCGTCATGGCTAGCACCAATACAGGCAGTTATTTTAAATATTTCAGATAAACAACTGGAATTTGCAACAGATATTGAGAAAAAGTTAAAAAAACAACAACTTAGGGTGGTTTCGGACTTGCGAAACGAGAAGATAGGCTTTAAAATACGCGAGCACTCTATGCAACGTTACCCCTATATTCTAGTGGTAGGCGATAGAGAAATGGAAAATAACCAAATAGCTGTAAGAAAAAGAGGTGGAGAAGACTTAGGTTCAATGTCTATAGAGGCCTTTATAGAAATAATAAAACAGGAGTAATTATTAAACAACCAAATAAAACAAGAATACGCATCAATCACAATATAAAGACTCCAAGGGTTCGACTAATTGATGCAGAAGGAGAGCAAGCAGGAATTGTTGATACAGATAAAGCAAAAGAGATGGCCAATGATGTTGGCTTAGATTTGGTTGAAGTTTCCCCAAACGCCGAACCCCCTGTTTGTAAGATTATGGATTTTGGTAAGTTTCAATATGAACAAAAAAAGAGTCTAAATGATGCCAGGAAGAGGCAAAAAAAGACAACAGTAAAAACCATTAAATATCGCCCAGGAACTGAAGAGGGTGATTACCAAATTAAGTTTAGAAATTTAGTAAAGTTTCTAGATAATGGAGACAAAGTAAAAGTTAGTATCTGGTTTCGTGGAAGAGAAATGCAACACAGAGAGCTAGGTATGGAGATGTTAGACAGAATTGAAAAGGATACAGAGGAATTTGCCAACGTTGAACAGAAGGCAAAATTGGAGGGTCGCCAGCTTGGCATGATGCTAGCACCCAAATCGAAGAAAAAGTAAGACTTTTAGTCTGAAAATATAAAGCCTGATAGGGCAAAGGAGTAAATGATGCCGAAGTTAAAAACAAATAGAGGTGCTGCAAAGCGCTTCAAAAAGACCGCTAGTGGCGGTTATAAGTGTAAACACTCTCATCTACGTCATATCTTGACCAAGAAGAGTACTTCTAGAAAACGTAGCTTACGCGCACCTGATAGCATCGAAAAAGCAGATGTTCCGATGGTACGTAAAATGTTACCTTACAGTTAAAGGGAGTAGATAATGGCAAGAGTATCAAGAGGTGTACAAGCACACGCTAAACATAAAAAGGTTTTAAAGAAAGCTAAGGGCTACTACGGAGCAAGATCTAAAGTATATAGAGTTGCTAAGCAGGCAGTAATTAAGGCTGGTCAATATGCATATCGCGACCGTCGCCAAAGACGTCGCCAGTTTCGCAGATTATGGATTGTCCGTATCAATGCGGAGGCTAGAAATAATGGCTTAAGTTATTCTCAAATGATTAACGGCTTAAATAAGGCAGGTATAGAGATTGACCGTAAGGTATTATCGGACTTAGCTATCTTTGATAAGGCAGCCTTTGCAAAGATTGCAGAGCAGGCTAAATCAGCTATAGAAAAAGCGAAATAATATAAATATAAAGGCCTTAGCGCATGTTTCTAAGGCCTTTATCAAAAAAAATCATAACTATCTAGAAGAAAGGATATTTTGATAAACAAGATTCTTGAACATGCCAAGGCTCAAATAGCCGAGGCTGGAAGCTTAAAAGAACTTGATGAACTAAGGGTAAGTTTTTTAGGCAAAAAAGGTGAGCTAACAGCGCTCTTAAAGGGTCTAGGAAAGCTCACAAAAGAAGAGCGCCCTAAAATGGGCGAAGCTATCAACCAAGCTAAATTAAATGTCCAGTCATTACTTTCAAACAGAAAGACAGAACTAGAAACGATTGAGTTAGAGAAACGAATCTCTGAGGAAAAGATTGATGTATCTCTTCCTGGTAGAAATTTTGAGATGGGTGGATTACACCCCATAACTATAACCCTCAATAGGATACAAGCGTTATTTGCTAAAAATGGATTTGAGGTTGAGGTTGGTCCTGAAATAGAGGATGATTTTCATAACTTTAGTGCTCTAAATATTCCAGAGCATCACCCAGCTCGTGCAATGCACGATACCTTTTATTTTGACGAACATACTGTACTAAGAACCCACACATCGCCTGTACAGATTCGTACAATGCAGAAACAAAAACCTCCACTAAGAATTATTGCGCCAGGTAGAGTGTATCGCTGTGATTCAGATGTAACCCATACACCCATGTTCCATCAGGTGGAAGGGCTAGTGGTAGATAGAGAGGCAAACTTTGCACAATTAAAGGGTCTACTGATTGATTTTTTACGTGCATACTTTGAAAAGGATGATCTAAAGGTAAGATTTAGGCCATCATACTTCCCCTTCACTGAGCCATCAGCCGAGGCAGATATCGAGTGCGTTATTTGTGGTGGAGATGGCTGTAGGGTTTGCAAAAAAACAGGCTGGCTAGAAGTTCTTGGTTGTGGAGTTGTTCATCCAAATGTTTTAACAGCGGTAGATGTTGATGCAGAAAAATACAACGGTTTTGCTTTTGGTATGGGCGTAGAGAGGCTGTCAATGTTGCGTTATGGAGTTGACGATTTAAGACTCTTTTTCGAGAACGATATTCGTTTTCTAAAACAATTTAATTAGGGTTATGAATATATCAACTTCATGGTTAAGAGAGTGGGCAAACCCTAACGTAAGTGATGAGTTGTTGGCAGAAAGCTTAACTATGGCAGGGCTCGAGGTGGACGCAATATCTGCTATAGCGCCACCATTTAAGGATATTGTTGTAGGTAGGGTTGTTGATTGTGAGAAACATCCAAACGCAGACAAGTTAAATTTATGTCAAGTCGATATTGGTGATAGCAATAATTTGCAAATAGTTTGTGGCGCTAAAAATGTTCGTAAAGGATTAAAGGTTGTAGTTGCCAAGGTTGGAGCAAAGCTTCCAAATGGATTAACAATAAAGAAAACTAAATTAAGGGGATTGGAGTCTTGCGGAATGATATGCTCTGAGTCAGAGCTAGCAATATCTGATGAATCAAATGGCATAGCAGAACTACCAGATGACTCCTTGATAGGGCAAGATATAAGACAATGTCTTGACCTAGATGACAATATTATTGAGTTAGATATTACCCCTAATCGTGGGGACTGTTTTAGTGTAATGGGTATAGCTAGAGAGGTTTGTGCTAATTACAACATTGCTCTAGATACGCCTAGCTTTGACTCTGTAACCCCTACCAAAGATAAAGTAAAAAGAGCGATTGTAATTGATTCAGAGGCATGCCCTAGGTATTTAACAAGGACAATCAAAGGTATCGATAATTCAGTCCCAACACCACAATGGATGGTAAATAAGTTAATACGTTCTGGTCAACAAACACATTCACCAGTGGTAGATATTACTAACTTTGTATTGCTAGAGTTAGGTCAACCAATGCATGCATTTGATTTGGCTAATATTAAGGGCGATGTTCAGGTGAGATTGGCAAATCCTGGAGAAAAGATTGAGCTCTTAAATGAACAAACAGTTGAACTAAAAAGCAACACCCTTTTGATTGCTGATGACGATGGCGCACTTGGAATCGCTGGAGTGATGGGAGGCATGAGAAGTGCAACTCAGAGTGAAACCGATGAGGTGCTGTTAGAGAGCGCTTATTTCGATTTAATTTCAATTGCAGGCAAGGCAAGAGAGTACGGTCTACATACAGAGTCATCACTACGTTTTGAGCGTGGAGTTGATTTCAATATTACTCATACAGCTATGGAACGTGCAACCCAACTTGTTATTGATATTTGTGGCGGTCAGGCTGGAAAGATTAATGAATCAGTAGACAAAAATACACTGCCCAATATAAAGCCAATTGCCATTACCAAAGATAAAATAAATACAGTTCTTGGTTTCGAGCTTGACTCTAAATGGATAGAAGAAAAGTTTGTTAATCTTGACTTTAAAATTAAAAGCAATAATAACGACTCTTGGACGGTAGTTCCTCCTAGCTTTAGGTTCGACATACGTATAGCTGCGGACTTAATTGAGGAGCTAGCTAGGCTCTACGGTTACGATAAAATTCCGGTACAACGATTGACAATAGATTCTGATATTAACTCTAATTCTGAATCCCTTGTTAGTAAATATGATATATCGCATAGTCTTGTTAATCGTGGCTATCAGGAGGCAATTACTTATAGCTTTATTTCTGAACAGTATCAAGATTTAATTAGCCCTGGAGTTGATAAAATTATACTAAGCAATCCTATATCTAGCGATATGTCGGTTATGCGTTCATCTTTATGGGGCGGTTTATTGCAGTGTGTTGAGACTAATCAAAGGAGGGGTCACTCAAATGCAAGATTTTTTGAGGTTGGGCTTTGCTTTGACGGGGTTAAGGATTCCCAGCAGTCAGAAAAAATTGCAGGCATTATTAGTGGCAAAAGGCACCCTGACCAATGGTCAGAGACAACCAGAGATGTCGATTTTTTTGATATAAAGTCAGATGTAGAGTCAATGCTATCGTTTACAGGTAAAGACTTTACCTTTGAACAGGGCGAACATTCTGCCTTACAAAAAGGTCAAACAGCAAAAATATTACTCAATAAAAAGCAGGTTGGCTGGGTTGGCACTCTGTCACCTTTTGTACAAAATAAATTATCACTATCAAAATGTTTTTTATTTGAGGTTGACTTAAAAAGCATACAAAAGGGTGATATTGCTAAATACCAAAAACTTTCGCCTTACCAAGTTTCAAACAGAGATATTGCTGTTATAGTAGACAGCACCGTTGTTGCAAATGACATAATCTCAAGTATCAAGGAGATAAAACAAGATTTCCTTATTGATGTTGGCATATTTGATGTTTATGTTGGAGAGAATATAGGTTCTGGAAAGAAAAGTGTAGCTATAAATCTTAGCTATCAATCATTAAACGATACCCTTACTGATGAACAGGTAAATAATCAAGTAAATGATGTTCTAGAAATGTTGAAATCAAAATATCAGGCTATCCAAAGATAATATGTCTATAACTAAAAAAAATATTGCAGATGAGTTGGCAAACAAGGTAGGACTTAGTAATGTTCAGGCTCTTGAGGTTGCTAATGAATTTTTTAACAAAATAAAGCAATCTTTGTCTTCGGGTAAAGATGTAAAAATTTCAGGTTTCGGTAATTTTGTAATTAGAGAAAAAACTCCAAGACCTGGTAGGAATCCAAAGACTGGAGATGAGGTAATGATTTCAGCTCGCAAGGTAGTTACATTTAAGGCCGGACCGAAACTTAAAATGGCCACTAAGAATAGTTAGAACAGTTAAAAGTAGCTATTCAGATATTGCAAACATAAAGCCCTTTAGTACAGGCATTACCTTGTTTATTAGCTCCATATTTTTGTCGTTACTTCTTATCTGACCTTCTATAGCTTTGTCTGTCTCTACCATGGATATCTGGTAATCATCGTCAAACTCAAAGGCAATAAAATAAAATCCCTTACCTTTGTTTCTGATCGAGTGGACCGCTAAGAAGTCTGTTTCCCATGAAAGTTCAGCTTTGTAGGCAGCAGTAGAGCCTGTTTCGTCTCTTTGAACTAAAATAATAGTTTCACCAAAATGAAAGATAAATTTATCTGCAGTACAGCTTGATGCTGGCCTTGGTTTTAGCTCACCTTCCTCTATAGCTTCGGCAATTTGTTTTAGCTGGTCCGCTGTAAGATTTATATATTTAGAGTCTAAATATTCATCTATATTAGACTCTGGAAAGTTGTTAGTTAGAAATTTTACAAGTCTTTGTAGCATACAACTTTTTTTGAAAAAAAGCCAATTATACCTTAGAGATGTTTTTACCTAGTAATTGACTTAATAGGGTTATTATGAGCTTTTCAGTTGAGTATTATTTGTTGCCATACTTTAGCGTGTATACGTCAAATATACTTATCGCCATAGCTGCAATTATTGGCCCAATAAATAGGCCTAAAATACCAAACTGTATAATCCCCGCAAGTGTTGACATTACTGTCATAAATGTATGGTCTAGTGCGTTTGATGTGTTTAGTTTTTTTGAGAATTTTTTGATAACAATAGGCCTCACAAAGTTGTCTATCAGTAGACCAATAATAATTGCACCAAAAATAACGATTATTATGGATTCTAGTATCTGCCCTTGTGCATAAAGATATATACTCAGAGGTAGCCATATTATTAAACCACCAAGAACAGGAATAAAGCTAGCTAGCGCCATAGCTATACCGAAATATATTGCAGGAAGTCCTACCAGCATAACTCCAACAGAAAATACTACCCCTTGCAGTAGGGCGATAAAAAATACGCTACCTACTAAGATAACCGATAGTCCGGAGAATTGATTAAAAAGTATCTCATTTAATTTATTATCTAGTGGAGATAGGCTCTTTATTCTGGCAACTATTTTCTTTCCGTCTGTATAGAAATAAAACAGTGAGAATATAGTAATAATAACAAAAAATACAAAATTTGATGAAAGAGAAACTATGCTCTTTAGTATTGTCACAGAGAAATCTTTAATGGCAATCAAAACACCCTCTATGTTATTAACAAAGCTAGACTTTATAGTGTCCCTTATTGTATCTGGTAGGGGTAGGCCAGATATTGTTTGGTTGAGTATTTGGTTACTTTTTTCAATTGTGAAATTATTGTTGATACTTTGTATGAGTGACGATATTTCAAGGCCACTAATAAGTAGTACGTAACTTAGGGGCAGTATCAGCAGTAAAGTTACTAGCAAGGTTAGCAATAGAGCTGACCTAGTTTCAGAGTGTTTTGTTAGGAATTTATTGTACTGACCGTATGTAGAAATTGCTATTAATAGGGCTAGAAATAGAGAAGGTAGGAATGGTGCAAATAGCCAAGCCAATCCTGCAATTGATAATAACAATAGTGACAAGATAAAGCTTCTCTGTAAAGATGTTTCGTTATTATCTGTCATTTGCTTGTGACCCTTATAATGTAATTTGATAATTTATGGGCTTTACTTTTTCAATTATTTAAATGAAATACTAATCATTAGAGTTGGCATTGGTTAGCCATATTTATACTCAAAACTCACCTTTTAGATATTTCTTTCGCTCCAACTCGCCCATCCTTTCAATTGCATATCTTAAAGTAGTTCTAGGCAAGAGTGTGTAATTTTCACGCAAGAATGCTTTTGCGACTCTCTCATCGCGCTTATATATTTCTCTTATCATCCAGCCTACAGCTTTGTGAATTAGGTCTTGCTTATCACCCAATAGTTCTTTAGCAATTCTAAGAGTTGGCGTAAAGGTATTCGTCTTAATAAATGCTAGAGTTGCAATAATTGAAACCCTCCTTTCCCATAAATTGTTAGATTTAGATAACTCATCAAGTAATTCAATTTTGTCAGGGTTTTGAGTCATATAGTCGCCTAGAATGTGAGGAGCAGAACTATCAACTATGTCCCAATTATTAACCGAACCTAGATTATTTAAATAAAAACTGTAAATAGAGTGCTTGTCGCTGTCTTTTTGTTGATATTTATAAACAGTTATTATGAATCCGCATAGTCGAACCTCATGTATGGAGTGGTTTGTCACTTTAGCTAGCTCTATATTGCTTATATTTTGGTAGTGCTTTTTTGCAACCTTTCTAATATTCGGCATTGTAACGCCAATGAATTTATCAAATTCAGAATATTCCCCCTTACCGGTTTTAAAAAACCACTCGTTAGTTTTCTTTCTTTCTTTAGTTGATAATTCTTTTAGCTGGTCTATTATTTTTCTTGCGCTCATAAGTTATACTCTACAGTTGAGTAATTTAATTAAGTAATAATACATGCAATTAGCTTATCTTGCTGGTGGATGTTTTTGGTGCATTGAAGCGATATTCCAAAGAATAGATGGGGTGACAAGTGTTGAGCCTGGATATTGCAATGGAACTACAATTAATCCAACATACAAACAAGTGTGTTCTGGCAAAACTGGGCATGCAGAGGTAGTAAAGATTGAGTTTGATGAGGATTGCATTAACTTTACAGAATTGTTAAAAGTATTTTTTCAAGTACACGACCCTACAAGCCTCAATAAGCAAGGTAATGACCATGGAACGCAGTATCGTTCAGCAGTATTTTTTACGAATAAAACTCAACAATTACAGGCAATAGATATAATTAGTGGGCTAGATAAAGAGGTAGTAACTGAGGTTAGTGAGCTGGATATATTCTATACGGCAGAGGGTTACCATAAGGACTACTTTAACAATAATTCAAAGCAGCCATATTGCCAACTCACAATAGCGCCTAAAATAAAAAAATACTTTTCTGCCAAGAGCAACATATTATGAATGACGAAGAACTGTTAAGATATTCGCGCCAGATTATGCTCCCTCAGATTGATTTTGAGGGACAACAGGCAATTGTAGATTCAACCATGTTGCTGATAGGTTTAGGTGGTCTTGGTTCACCAAGTAGTCTATATTTAGCAGCTGCTGGTGTCGGTCATCTTATTATTGCTGATTTTGATCAGGTAGAGATCTCTAATTTACAACGACAAATAATTCATTATTCAGAAGACATTGGAAGCTATAAAGTTGATTCTGCCAAAGAAAAACTGCTCTCTATTAATCCAAATATAAAAGTAACCACTATAAAAGAGCTGAATGAAGAAAACCTCTCAGAACTGGTAAATAAGGCTGATGTGGTTCTTGATGGTACAGACAACTTTAAGGCAAGGTTTAGTATAAATAAGGCTTGCGTTAATAATAAGGTGCCACTCGTTTCAGCTGCAGTAATTCGTTTCGAGGGGCAGTTATCAGTTTTTAAGGGCTACGATCCAGTTAAGCCTTGCTATCAATGCCTTTACCCAGCAACCGGGGAACAAAACGAGAACTGCGTAGATAACGGCATTTTAGCGCCAGTAGCAGGTTTCGTAGGGTCACTACAAGCACTACAAGCAATCAAGGTGATCTTAAATCTAGGGGAACAGTTGGACGGCAATTTAATGATGATAGATGCGCTAGATCTAAGCTTTAGAACAATTAAGATACAAAAAGATCCGCACTGTGAAATCTGTCATCAATAATCAAACTGGTAAATATAACTAATATTTTTGTAAATACAGGTATTCACCATATCGGGGCGTAGCGCAGTCTGGTAGCGCACTTGACTGGGGGTCAAGTGGTCGGAGGTTCAAATCCTCTCGTCCCGACCATCTCTTTTTCTAAATAAACCTTATAGTAATAGAGTTTCACTTCAAATTTGTACATAACCTCTTTAACTATTTATTAAGTCAAAGATAGTTAAATTCTATATCTTTTTAGGGGTCAAGTGTACATAAACTGTACATAAAGTACAAAATAAATAGCTATTGGAGAAGGGTAGGGCACGCAAAAAGTGCACCAAATTTACACCAAGAAAAACCTCAGGATAGACACCCCCACCCACCCCTTTTCAAGACAAGTT
>JASLYC010000093.1 GCA_030739975.1 Gammaproteobacteria bacterium | reverse complement strand
AACATTTTTTATTAAGACAAGTTAATCAAATTAAGCAAGGAGGAGTATCTGCACTCTATAGGAAGCTTAATAAGATCAAACCGCATCTGATTAATTTTCCACTATATATCAGTGCGATACCTTTGGTGGCTCTTATAAGGATAATTAGACCTCTTGTGCTGATTCGCTGGTATGCTATTGTAGCAACCCGGATAGGACATTTTGCTGCAAACATTGAATTATATGCCTGTGAAAAAGATCATAATATAAATGTTCCAGCACAACGCCACTTTGATATATTCTTTGTTGGGCATAAACCTATATGTAATTATCAGTTATTTATTATGTGGAAGCGTGTATTACGTATTTGGCCTCATTACTTCATGTATCCAGTAATGATTATTAATAAATTAATACCAGGTGGCGAGTGTCATGAGATTAAAACAAGTAATCACGATCGAGATGTCCATAATCTTTTTGATAAATCTTCAGTTCATATTAGTTTTTCTGATCAAGAAGAAATATATGGAGCTAGTGAGTTGCGTAAACATGGGATACCAGAGGGAGCAAAATTTGTTTGTTTAATAGTGCGTGATTCGGCATATTTAGAAGAATTACCTTATCACTCTTATAGGGATGGAAATATACAGCAGTATGTTATGGCTTGTGAAGAGTTAGCAAATAGGGGTTATTATGTAATAAGAATGGGAGCTAAAGTTAAAAATTCTATAAATTCAAAGCACCCAAAAATTATAGACTATGCTACTAGTGGTTCTAGGAGTGAATTTATGGATATTTACCTTGGAGCAAAATGTTCATTTTGTATTAGTACTTCTACAGGTTTTGATTCGATACCAGCAATATTTAGAAAGCCTATCGCGTTTGTAACGGTTCCTTTTAGTTATATATATACATTTAGTAGTAAATACATTTCTATAACAAAGCATCATATTTCAAAAGATGACGGTAGAGAGCTTTCGTTTTCTGAGATTTGTTCCATGAAATTAGATGTATCACTGTCAAGTAGCGATTATCACAAAAAAAATATTGAGTTAGTAGAAAACTCACCTGAAGAGATTCGAGATTTGGTAATTGAAATGGCGGATCGTTTGGAGGGAGTTTGGATAGAGCCAACAGATGATATAAAAAATAGAGAACGATTTAAATATATTTTTAGTCGTTGCCAATTATCTAACAAGAGACATTTACATGGCGAATTTTATTCACATATTGGAGCATTATTTCTTAAGCAAAACAGTCATCTGTTAAAATAATGAGTTTTATAATGTTAATTCAAAATAATGAATAAGGATATTAAAATTTGCAGCAGTTAACAATTATCGTTAATATATTAAAAGAGTTTGGCTCTCGTTATCCTAAAGAATTTATCTTCTTATTTTTGTTGCTGTTACTGGAAGGGCTTGTTGCTGCTAGTGCGATTGTATCAATGGTGCCATTAGCCGATTATTTGCTTGATTCATCACTTGCTAACCCTAATGAGGTAACTAAATATGTAATCTATTTAATAAATTCTGCTGGTTATTCAATTAATTATTGGGTGCTAGGAATCTTATTTGTACTTCTTAACGTAATAAATGGTGTTTTTAAGATTGGGATCCGATATTCTATTTTACGAATTAAATATGCAATTCTGCGTGGGTTGTATAAAGATGTACTAGGTTCGTTTCTAAATGCACGTTGGGAATTCTTTAGTAGATCTGGACATGGAAAACTGCTAAATACGATGAACAAAGAGATGGTTGTTATTGGAGATACTTTAGGGCACATGGCAACTCAATTTGCTCAATTGGTTCAATTTATTATTTATTTGTCAGTTCCTTTTTGGTTAAACCCACCAATGACTATGATTGCTTTGATTTTAGCAGTATCTTTTGGATTGCCTTTTTTATATTTGAATAGAATAAGTTATAGATTAGGTCAGTTAAATACACAAACATCAAATAAACTAATGGGGACGTTAAGCGAACTGATTCAATCAGTGCGTATTATTCTTGGATTTGGAGAACAAAAAAAATCTGAAACTATATACCTGAAAGCATTCGACTCTCATGTGAATGCAACATTGAAATCACAGACTCTTTCTAATGCTGTCCCTGCTTTTTTTGCACCTTTAGGTATACTTGCAGCAGTTATTGCTTTAGGTGTATCAATAGATAATCAGGAACCACTACCTGAACTTGTTGCGGTACTTTGGAGTTTGTTAACAGCATTGCCCATATTATCATCATTACTTAGTACAAATATAAACATCAATAATTTTATTCCTAGTTATGAGCAATTAGTACATTTGCGAGAAAAAGCTAATGAGCATAAAGAAATTGAGGGTAATATACAGTTTCATCAACTTAATGATGGTATTAGATTTCGAGATGTAGAATTTACTTATCCTGGTCGTCAGAATACGATCTGTAGCGTAAATATGTATATTGGTAAAAAGAGTATGACGGCAATTGTGGGAGAGTCTGGGTCTGGAAAATCTACTATTACTGACCTTATTCTTGGTTTATTAGTTCCAGATAGAGGTGAAATATTAGTTGATGATGTTCAGTTTACTAACTGGAAGCAAAATAGTTTTAGGCAACGGGTTGGATATATACCTCAGGATCCAATATTATTTCATTCCTCCATTCGTGAGAATCTATTATGGGCTAATGACAAAGCTAGTGAAAAAGAGTTATGGGAGGCTTTACAATTAGCTTTTGCAAAGCAGTTTGTATCAGAACTACCTCATGGCATAGATACTATAGTAGGTGATCGTGGAGTTCGTCTGTCAGGCGGTCAACGACAGAGAATTGCGCTTGCAAGGGCTTTATTAAGAAAACCAGATCTGTTGATATTGGATGAGGCGACAAGTGCTCTTGATTCTGAGACAGAAATGATGATTCAACAATCGATTGAAAGATTAAAGAATACTATGGCGGTGGTTGTTATTGCTCATAGATTATCGACAATTTCAAAAGCTGATCAAATATATGTAATGAAGTCAGGAAAAGTTGTGGAAGAAGGTTCTTATGATAAATTATCCCAAAACAAATCAGGTGCTTTCCATTATATGTTGAAGAAGCAAAGAGCATAGTGATTTATCTAAAATAGATGTATATTGTTGAGCTAGTAAGGTGATTCAAAAAATGCCGGTAATATGTGTTTGTTGGGTGATTATTTTGTCATGAAAAATAATTCAGCACTAGTCCAACATATATTTGATGATCACATGAGTAAAATTGTCAATGTCTGTTTGTCTGCGGTTAATGGTGTTGTTGCGATAGTGTTATATGGTGGCTACGGCCGAGATGAGGGGGCCTGGGTTGAAATTAACGGTAAATATGCACCTTATAATGATTACGATATATTGCTTGTTATAAATGATCATGTTGAGAGTCCAGAGTCAATTGAAGAGGTTAAACGATCTATAGTCAATATGATCGATATTAAATGGGTTGATGTGGGTTATATTTATCGCAAAGATCTTCATAAGCCTAGGATGACAGTTTATTGGTATGATCTTATTCATGGATCTAAGGTGATTTATGGAGATAATAAAATATTAGATACAATTCCGCATTTTCATCAAAATAAAATAAAAAAAACTGAGGCTGAAGTTCTTTTTTTTACTAGGTTATGGCCATTTATTGGTGTGATTAAAAGTATGTGTGATCTCGGTAGTGAAGAGTCTCTTTTTTTTAGATATCAGATGACAAAATCAATACTTTCTATTGCAGATATTCTTCTTATAATGCGAGGAAAGTATGTATCAAGCTATAAAGATAAGGTAAAAAATGCATTATTACTAATTGATGATGACAATAAATCTAATCATTCCCACCTTCTTGAGTGGGCGATAATTCAAAAATTAACTCCATCAACTTCAAGTATGGCTATGAAAGATGTAATTAAGTTGCAAAATCAGGTTGCTCACTTTTATGCACATTATATGTTGATTATGTTATCGAAGATTTATCGAAAAAAGTTTTTAACAATAAATCAATTTTGTGAGTATTACTCTTCCAGATATTTGAATAAATTAATGGTAATTATTAAGTCTTTAGTTAGACCAAAAGTTAATTATAGGAGGATCTTTATACTTAATATTGTTCAACTATATATTCTTTCTTCAATTTTAAATGAAGTAACTAAGGAGGATGCTGTAAAAAAATGTATCGAACAATTAAATAAAATAGATATTTATCCTGAGTATAATTTTGATTCCATAAGACTTATTGTTGCTGATGAACGAGTTAAATAAGTGAGTCGTCACGTTCTTTTTCTTGCAGATGCATTTAGTAGTAATTATCTGTCAAAGGATAAAACTCCTTTTTTATATGATTGTATAGGTAAAGGAGTCTACACGGAAAAAATAATTCCTGGTGTTGGGTTTTGTGAACGAAGTGAAATCTTTACTGGCATCTCTTCAACAAAAAGTGGATATTTGACAGCTATTGGTTTTTCTCCCAAAAAAAGTCCATATAGGAACATGGGAATGATGTTAAAGGTTATATCTTTTGTGGATACTATTTTTTCATTTCTTCCAATAGTTAGAAAGGTAATGAGAAGGATCTTATCTTATTATATTTACAGAACAGAACACCCATTGAATCCATATCAAATCCCGTTTAAACTCCTTAAGTATTTTTCATTAACTGAAGATTATGAGGATATTACTAAGTTTAATGCATTAGGAGCGAACTCTGTTTTTGATGAAGCGGTTCGTAATTCTAAGCGCATATATCATGATTCATTTACAGGATTGAACAAAAAAAACAATGGTTCAGATGAAGATCGTTTACAGATGGTATTAGATGAATCTTCTGGCGAATATTCTCTGTATTTAATATATATATCAACAATGGATACTATTGGGCATATATATGGACCAGATTCTCTAGAAACTGATGAAGCTTTAGCTGCTCTTGATAATACTTTAATGAATTTTGTAGATAGGTTCGAGAAAATTCATCCTGATAGCACATATATTTTTCTTGGTGATCATGGCATGGTTAAGGTCGATAATCACATTGATATTAATGCTATTATAAAAAAAATGGAATATGATCTTCAATTAAAACTTGGTTTAGATTATATCTATTTTTTAGATTCAACAATGTTTAGGCTTTGGTTTTTTAATGATAATGTCGAGGTAAAAATAAAAAGTTATCTATCTGATATTTCAGAGTTGGCAGAAAAAGGTATATTCCATAATAATGAGCTTGAGTTTAACCTAAATAAAGATACTGGTGATACAATCTGGTATGCTAATTCTGGAGTATTGATTAATCCAGATTTTTTTCATTTACCTAACCATGTCTCTCTAGGTATGCATGGTTATCTTGATTGTGACAAATCTGGTAGTTATGGTATGTATATTAAGTTTGGTAATACAGTAACATTAGGCACTCATAAAGAACGGCATTTACATGATATTTATCATGATATTTTAGATGCCGTCAGCTAGTTGTATTTTTTATAAAGTTCTTTAATATATTATGAATAAAGATAAATTTGGTATTGATCATCACAAGTTGATATATCACCCTGGCCGAGTTGCTGAGACTCTTGCTGCTGTAGATGATTGGGAAAAAGCTAAAAAGGTTTATCCAATATATATGGAGGTGACTCCGGTGGGTGCGTGTAATCATCGTTGTACGTTTTGTGCTGTTGATTATGTTGGATATGAGTCGCGAATGCTGTCTGTAGATATCTTAGCTGAACGTTTGCCAGAAATGGGCAAGCTAGGTGTAAAAAGTATTATGTACGCTGGTGAAGGAGAGCCTCTTCTTCATAAGAGGATCCATGAAATTGTCCAGTTGACTAAATTATCGGGGATAGATGTGTCTTTTACAACAAATGCGACTGTTGTTTCGGACAAGTTTTTAACAGATGCTTTACCCTTAATATCATGGATAAAAGCTTCTATTAATGCGGCGACATCAGAGACTTATGCTCAAATTCATCAAACTCATGAGAAGGATTTTGATAAGGTTGTTGATAATCTAAAACGTCTTGTGATAGCAAAACGGGAACACAATTATGATTGTACGATTGGGGCTCAAGCCATTCTTTTGCCTGACAATGCAGATGAAATCACTACGTTGGCAACACTATGTAGAGATGAGATCGGGCTTGACTATCTTGTGGTTAAGCCTTATTCGCAACATTTATCTAGCGACACACAGCGTTATAACGGGATAGATTATTCTTCTTATTTGGATCTTTCTGACAATCTGGAATTGTTATCTACAAATGATTTCAATGTTATATTTCGTGGGCATACAATGAAAAAATATACTGAAGATCCTTCGAAACGTTACTCAAAATGTTACTCAACACCATTTTTATGGGGGTATATAATGGCTAATGGAGATGTGTATGGTTGTAGCGCGTTTCTTCTTGACAAGAGGTTTCAGTATGGAAACATCAATGATCAAAGTTTCCAGGAGATTTGGCAGGGTAAGAGGAGAGAACAAAATTATTATTTTGTCAAGAATGACCTTGATACCAACAATTGTCGAATAAACTGCAGAATGGATGAGGCGAATCGATATCTTGATATTTTAAAGAATAGAAAAATTGCTCACATTAATTTTATATGATAAAGAATGTTGTATCAATGACTACTCAATACCCTTGTAATAATTCTCTTGTTAGTGATGGTAGTGCATTAACTGATATATTCAGGAGACTATTGAGAATCCGCAGAATTGAGGAAGCAATTGCAGTTCGGTATTTAGAATGGAATATGCGTTGCCCTATGCATTTAAGTATAGGTCAAGAGGCAATCCCTGTAGGTATCTCAATGCATCTCACTGATAAAGATCATGTGTTTAGTAGCCATCGTTCACATGGTCATTATTTGGCAAAAGGGGGCGACTTAAAGGGGATGGTTGCCGAGCTATATGGTAAAGAAACTGGTTGTTGTGGTGGGCGTGGCGGCTCAATGCATCTTGTTGATCTTAAAGTAGGTTTTATAGGTTCAACTCCAATTGTTGGTGGTACTGTACCGCTTGCGGTGGGTAATGCTTGGTCAGCATCATTAAAGAATATAGATCGAGTTTCAGTTATTTATTTTGGTGATGGCTGCTTTGAAGAGGGTGTGCTTCATGAATCGATGAACTTTGCTTCGTTATATAAACTGCCAGTGATATTTGTATGTGAAAATAATGGTTACTCTGTTTATACACAGTTAAAAGAGCGACAGCCAAATAGGAAGATATCTGGTATAGCAAAATCTCATGGTCTTAGTGTCCATAAAGGTGATGGAAATGATGTTCTCGGTATTGCATCAATAGCGGATAAAGCTATAAATAGCGCGAGGAATGGAGAGGGCCCTCAATTTCTAGAATTTCAAACATATAGGTGGTTAGAGCATTGTGGTCAAAATGATGATGATGATCTTGAATATCGTCCGAGAAGAGAGTTGCTAACGTGGAAGAATAAATGTCCAATAGAAAGATTAAAAACGCATATTGTTGAGCAATGTTTGGTAACAGAACAACAAATAGATTTGATTGAACATGATATAAAAACTGAAATTAGTAATGCTTTTGAATTTGCATCAAATAGCCCAGAACCATCGCCGGCACAGATGAGGAATCATATTTATGCATCGTAATATTACTAGAAAAATAAGAAAAATATCATATTCAAAAGCAATTCGCGAAGGTATTGACCAAGTAATGCAAGAATCATCTAATCTCGTTGTAATTGGTGAGGGAGTACCTGATCCAAAGTCAATTTTTTTGACGACGGAGGGTCTAAGAGAAAAATATGGAAAAAAACGTGTTTTTGATATGCCGTTGGCAGAAAATGGTATGACAGGTATCTGTATTGGAGCTGCAATTGATGGAACAAGAGTTCTGATGATTCATCAGCGGATTGACTTCGCATTATTAGCGATGGACCAAATTATTAATAATGCAGCAAAATGGCATTACATGTTCGATGGTCAAATGACAGTCCCAATTGTAATTAGAGTTATTATTGGTAGAGGATGGGGGCAAGGTCCACAACATTCTCAGGGTTTACAAGCTCTTTTTGCCCATATACCAGGGCTTAAAGTGATAATGCCTGCAACAGCTAAAGATGCAAAGGGGATGATGATTACGGCTCTTAGGGATAATAATCCCGTAATATTTATTGAGCACCGGTGGTTGCATCATATAGAAGATGATGTTCCTGAAGAAGTATATGGCTCAGATATAGATAAAGCACAAGTTATTAGGAGAGGAAGTGATGTTACAATAGTCGCTAGTTCCTTGATGGTAATGGAATCTTTGAAGGTTGCAAAAGTACTCTCAGAGATTGATATAGATATGGAAGTTGTTGATTTACGGTCAGTTCGACCAATTGATATTAATACTATTATGCAATCAGTAGTTAAAACAAAAAAAATAATTGTTGTGGATGCAGCATGGAAAGCAGGAGGAATTGCCGGAGAAATTGTTGCTCAGGTTGTGGATAATGGGTTTGATTTATTAGAAAGGGCTCCGTTACGAATTTCATTACCTGAGCATCCTGTTCCTACGTCACATTATATGGCAGATTATTATTATCAAGATGCAAAAGAGATTGCTGAGCAAGTAATGGAGTTCTTTGGATATCAAGGTAACAAAGAGTCAATATTTGATTTATTAAATACTGGATATCACAGAGATGTGCCAACTAAAAATTTTCATGGACCATTTTAATCAAGGTATTGAGTAAATGATATAGCTATACAAATAGGGCATATTATGAAGAATGTATACAGTGACCTGAAATTTATGAACTACGGAAACACACTAAGTGCTCTTAGGTCAAGAGAAATTGTTCCGCCAGTACATATTAGAATTAAACCTACTAATATATGTAATCACGATTGTTGGTATTGTGCATACCATGTCTCTGATGTGCAGCTAGGTGGCGAGATGGGTGCTAGAGATGTTATGCCTTTTGAAAAACTTAATGAGATTGCTGATGATATCATAGAAATGGGAGTTGCGGCAGTAACTTTTTCTGGGGGAGGAGAGCCTCTGTTGTATAAAAGACTTCCCGAAATAGTAAAAAAATTAAAAAAAGGCGGGGTAAAAGTAGCAACTCTAACTAACGGGTCAAATTTAAAGGGTACGATGGCGGATGCATTCCAAAAATATGGATCTTGGGTAAGAGTATCACTTGATGGTTATGATGATGTCAGTTATGCAAAAGCTAGAGGGGTTAAAGAAGGTGAGTTTTCTAATTTAATGAATAACATTAAATTATTCACTTCATCTGGAACTGAATGTGTCCTCGGATGTTCATATATTGTCGGCAAAGATAATTATGAATATATTTATGATATTTGCTTAAAGTTGAAAAATGCAGGTGCAAATCATGTAAAAATATCAGGGGTTGTGATAGGTAATACACCTGAGGAGAATAATAAATACCATAACAGTATAAAGAATAGTGTTCAGGAACAGTTAGAGTTAGCAAAACAACTGGTTGATAATAGTTTTGATATTGTCAACCATTATCATGATTTGGAAGATAGATTCTTTAAAGAATACAACACTTGTCCATATATTTTATACAGGCCGGTTATAGGTGCTGATTGTCATGTGTATACTTGCCAAGATAAGGCTTATACGGAATCAGGGGACTTGGGTAGTATTAATGAGATGAGATTTATAGAGTTCTGGGGAGATGACAGTAATCAAGATAAGGTGTATCAATTTGATCCGTCTAAAAGTTGTAATCACCATTGTATTTCTCATACAAAAAATCTGATCATTAATCAGTATTTGTCTATTGATGATGATCATATCTCTTTTCCCTAGAAAATAAGTAACTAGCTATTATGAAAAATAAAACAACAGTGGGAAAGGAAGTTAACTTACTAAAAAACTATCCTAAATCTAAAAGAAATGTTTCTGGGCGTGCAAATTCAAAAACTGTTCAAGATTGTCAAATTGCGCAGAAATTTGGAAAAGATTTCTTTGATGGTTCTCGTAGACATGGTTATGGTGGTTTTTCATATCACCCTCACTTTTGGGGGGCGGTTATTCCAGATTTTATAAGTCATTGGGATATTCAACTTAGTGATTCATTATTGGATATTGGTTGTGCAAAAGGTTTTATGCTTTTTGATTTATTACAAGTGATGCCAGAACTGAATGTTTTTGGGATTGATATTTCAGAGTATGCTATTAATAATGCAAAAGAAGAAGTGAAAGAATATTGTAGGGTAGCTAATGCGATAGATTTACCTTTTGAGGATAAGAGTGTGGATATTATACTATCAATAACGACACTACATAATCTCGATGAAGATGAAATTAAAATAGCTATATCTGAAATAGAGCGCGTAAAAATAAGAGGCAGTTTTATTACTGTAGATGCATATAGAGATGATTATGAAAAGGATTTGATGGAATCTTGGAATTTAACAGCAAAAACAGTCATGCATGTTGATAAATGGAAAGAATTCTTCCACGATAATGGTTATACAGGGGACTATTATTGGTTTATTCCATAGATTTAAGTCATTAAGTGGTGATTGTTTAGGCTAGAAAATTTATAACGCAGAGAGGGAAAGCCCTAAAACCACAAACGAGTCTATCATGTATATAGAGCCGGAGGTTGAGATTTAGAGCGCAAGGGGAAGAAGAGACTTCCCAACAGATATCCACAGCCACTCTCGGTACTAGAGTCGATTAACCTGTGCTGGTCGATCGACTTCATGAGTGGCGCACTGATGACAGGAAGGCGTTTTCGCACCTTCAATGTGGTGGATGACTACAACCGGGAGGTGCTGGCCATTGAGGTCGATCTCAATCTGCCGTCACAGCGGATCATAAGTGTTCTGGATCAAATTGCACTGACCAGAGGTTATCCAGCCAAGATGAGAATGGACAATGGACCAGAACTCATTTCAACCACAATGGCTACATGGGCTCATGAGCACAACATAGACCTGGAATTTATTCAGCCAGGCAAACCTACCCAGAACTCCTACATTGAACGCTTCAACCGAACTTACAGGACAGAGGTGCTCGACATGTATGCGTTCAGGGGTCTTGAGGAAGTCAGAGAAATCAGCAGAAACTGGATCAGAGAGTACAACGAGGAGCGACCTAATCAGTCGCTTGGAAAATTAACACCGATGGAGTATCGGATGAAACATTGCCCGGAAAACTCTAATTTTGGATGGCACTAAAAGGGGTGGGCTTACAATGATTGCACAGGCTGGTAGTTTGTTTAAGGAGTAATAAATTGAATAATACAAAAAAGGTCATTCTAGCAGATCTTAATTATATTACCGAAAATTTGAATCCTGAATTATCTGAATTATCAAATAAACGTTTGATGATTGCAGGTGGTGCGGGTTTTCTTGGATATTATCTTGTACAGGCCATCTTGCACTGGAACAAGATAAACAGCGATAAGGCACCGATCAATTTAGTTGTTTACGACAACTTCATGCGTGGAGTACCTGACTGGCTGGAGGAATTGCGTGGAAAAAATAACATCAAAATCGAAAAATATGATGTGATCGATCCATTACCCAAAGATATGGGTGATTTTCAATATATCATTCACGCTGCCACCATTGCCTCGCCAATTTATTATCGGTTGTACCCCATTGAGACAATGGATGCCAACGTTAATGGCTTGCGGCATTTTTTCGATTACTGCTTGCAGCAGAAAGAACAAGGGAAGCCGGTTGAGGGGTTTCTATTTTATTCCACCAGTGAGATTTATGGCGACCCGACTGCGGAAAATATTCCCACACCAGAAACATATCGTGGCAATGTTTCCTGTACAGGGCCTCGCGCTTGCTATGACGAATCAAAACGTTACGGCGAAACGCTGTGTGTAAATTTCGCCCAGCAGCACGATTTACCTATTCGTATTGCGCGTCCGTTCAATAATTATGGACCGGGTCTAAAAATCAGCGACCGTCGCGCAATACCTGACTTCGCACGAAATGTATTGAATGGCGAGGATATCGTTCTTTTGTCCGATGGTGCTCCGACACGTACATTCTGTTATGTAGCTGATGCTATCATTGGCTATTACAAGATCTTGGTCAGAGGGCAGAATGGTGAGTCATACAATATAGGTCTCGACAAGCCTGAAATCTCGATTCGCGAACTAGCTGAGCGTACCGTGCAGATGTCGCGTGAACTGTTCGATTACAAGGGAAAGGCCGTGTTTGGAGTTAGCGATGATAAGCATTATTTAACCGATAACCCCAATCATCGTTGTCCAGTTATAACTAAGGCCCGCCAACACCTTGAATACAATCCAAGGATTGGGCTAGAGGAAGGGCTCAAGCGTAGTTTGCTATGGTATGCAGAAAACCGTGAAGCAGAGGATGCGTAATGAAAGTTGCAGTAGTAGGTACGGGATATGTGGGTTTAGTTTCAGGTGTTTGTCTCGCAGAAAAGGGGCATGACGTAACTTGTGTAGATAATGACTTAGCCAAAGTCAAAAAAATTAATAATGCGACCAGTCCGATTTTCGAAGAAGGGCTAGATGATTTGTTGTCAGCGAACATCGGCAAACATCTGCGTGCAACAGCTGATTTGCGAAATGCCGTACTTAACTCTGACGTTTCTTTGCTGGCTGTTGGCACGCCCTTCGATGGCAATGAAATCGACCTGAAATTCGTGCGTCAGGTTGCAAAAGAGATCGGTGAGTCACTCAAAGAAAAGAGTGACTACCACGTCGTTGTTGTAAAAAGCACAGTTGTTCCTGGCACCACGGACAATGTTGTAACGCCGTTGCTAGAAGAGTATTCCGGCAAGAAAGCAGGTAAGGATTTTGGGGTTGGTATGAATCCTGAGTTTTTACGCGAAGGCGTGGCCATCGATGATTTCATGAATCCTGACCGGGTTGTGCTTGGCGGTCTGGACGTGCAGACGCATGAAGTAATGGATGCTTTGTATGCGCCATTTATTGGTGTAGATGTGATGAAAACCAATAATAAAACAGCTGAAATGATCAAATACACGTCCAATTCTCTTCTCGCGACACTTATTTCATTCTCAAATGAAATTGGTAATTTGAGCGCAGCGCTTGGTGGAGTTGATGTATTTGATGTTATGAAAGGCGTGCATCTTGATAAGCGTGTTTCACCTATTCTTGAGGATGGGCAACGCATCGTACCAGCCATCACAACCTATATAGAAGCAGGATGTGGCTTTGGTGGCAGCTGTTTTCCCAAGGATGTAAAAGCTTTGATATCTCACGGCGAAAGTGCTGGTCAGACGATGTCGCTGTTAAGGGCTGTAATCGATATCAATCATATGCAGCCTCATCAAGTGCTGGATCTTTTATATAAACACTATCCGGAGGTGGAAGGTCTTAATGTGGCGGTGCTGGGGTTGGCTTTTAAACCGGGTACTGACGATATGCGCGAATCACCATCAATTCCGATCGTAAATAAGTTGGTCGCAGATAAAGCCATAGTGCGTGCTTACGATCCCATCGCTGAAGAACAAGCCAAACAGATTTTTCATGGTACGGATATTACCTATTGCGGTACGGTTGACGATACTGTGATGGGTGTGGATGCAGTATTGTTGTTGACACGTTGGCCTGAGCTCAAGGATTTGCCGGCAATATTAAGTCGCATCGGTATAAATCCGCTTGTTGTTGACGGCCGTCGCATGTTATCTAAGCACAGTTTCAAGTTTTACGAAGGTATTGGTGTCTAAACTAAACATGACTTTTATGTCAGCCAATGTGGTGGGATGTTGACTGACAGAGTTTTACATTATTGGAGTATAAGACAGTGAAGATAGTGATATTGGCAGGTGGGCTTGGTACCCGACTCTCAGAGTACACAGACACAATTCCAAAACCTATGGTAACAGTAGGTGGTCGCCCTATTATATGGCACATCATGCATATGTATGCGCGCTTCGGACACAAGGATTTCTATTTGGCATTAGGCTATAAGTCTGAAGTGATCAAGGAATATTTTCTGCACTATCGCAACCTTAATGCTGATTTTACGATTGATCTTGGTAATGGTGATGTAAATTCACATCAAACAGATGAAATTGACTGGAAAGTAACACTGGTAGATACTGGACTTGATTCAATGACAGGTGGTCGTATCAAACGAATGCAGCCACTTATAGGCAATGAACCATTTCTACTGACCTACGGGGATGGTGTTGCTGATATAGATATTAGTGCCTTAGTTGATTTCCATCGCAGCCACGGCAAGATGGTGACGATCTCTGCTGTTCATCCTGCGGCACGTTTTGGGGAACTGGATATGGATGAGGATCGTGTCATCTGTTTTCAAGAGAAACCGCAGACTGCGCAGGGATGGATTAATGGTGGGTATTTTGTTATTGAACCAGAATTCTTTGATTTAATTGAGGGAGATTCTACGGCTTTAGAAAAACAGCCTTTAGAACAAGTAGCCAAAATGGGAGAGCTTATGGCATATCGCCATCATGGGTTCTGGCAGTGCATGGATACAAAGCGTGATAAAGATCTATTAGAAGATTTGTGGCAATCTAGGAACGCATTTTGGGTAAAGTAGATTCGTCAAGTCTAGGTAATTCACTTCTTGTGGTTGGTGGATCTGGATTTATTGGAAGATATGTTGTAAAGGAGGGGGCTGATCGAGGATGTAAAGTAACGGTCATCTCATTGCGCCATGTTAATGAAGATCAGAAAATTGATAATGTAGAGTATTTGACAGTAGATATTGCTAGGAGAGAGCATGTTGTAAAATCATTATCGGAAAGATCATTTGAATATATAGTAAATCTTGGTGGGTATATAGACCATTCAGCATATAAAAAAGGTGGGCGAGCAATTATTGATAGCCACTTTATCGGTGTTATGAACCTTATAGCAGTTTTGGATTGGTCAAAATTGCGGGCATTTATTCAAGTTGGGAGTAGCGATGAATACGGATCTTCTTCGGCCCCACAAAAAGAAATTTCTAATGTTGATCCTATCTCATCATATTCATTAGGAAAATTGGCAGCAGAACAGTTGCTACTAATGCTATATCGAACAGAGGGGTTCCCTGTAATAAATCTAAGGTTATTCTTAGTTTATGGACCAGGGCAAGATAATCAACGTTTTTTACCACAGATTATTATGTCATGTCTAGATAACAAAGAGTTTTCTACTTCATATGGAGAGCAATTACGAGATTTCTGTTATATAGACGATGTGGTTGAAGGGATATTTCTTGCGATGAATAATGTTGCCGCACAAGGAGAGATAATAAATATAGCATCAGGAAAGCCGTTAGAAATAAAGACTGCGATTAATTATGTGGTAAATAAAATTGGTAGAGGGACTCCAATGTATGGTGAGTTTTCATATAGAAGTGGAGAAAATATGGAGTTATATGCTGATATTGGAAAGGCCAGAAAGCTACTTGGTTGGCGACCTAAAACCACTTTTGAAGAAGGAATGATTAGTACAATAAACTATTATAGGTCGATAAATGAGAAGAGTATGGCTTAGTGAAGAGACTTGGTTTTTATGTATAGTATTAAAAAATTACACGTTAACAACGTTGTTGTAGTATCAATTGTTTTTTTGATAAGCTTGGTAGTAGCCCCATATTATATTAATGGTGATCAATCAGCATATATTAAAGTATACAATGCCCTTGAATCACTTAGTATTCAAGATGGGTATAGATACTATAGTAAATACTTAACTTCGACTGAAGTTACTTATTTTATACTAGTTTGGATTTCTTCAAGAATAATAGAGAAGAGCTTTTTCGTTTCTATATCTAATGCTGTTTTGGCATATCTGTTGTTGAAGCTTTTGACAAAGTGGAGAGTATACTTTGGTATTTCTGTACTCTTAGTGCTTTCAAACTATTATATATACGTCCTTTTTTTTGCAGCAGAAAAACTAAAATTTGCATTTATTTTCTTCATTCTATCAATGTTGGTAGTTGAAAGGATGAAGCTATTTAGTATGTTTGCAGCAGTATCTATGTTGTCTCATTTTCAGATGATAATAATGTATGCATCTATTATAATAGATCATATATATAAAGCAGTGAAAACTATTTTATACTCAGGACGTTTAAAAATATCCTTGTTGTTTGTATTGATAGGAGCTATTTTTATTCCGTTATTATTTGGCAGGCATTTGGCCCATAAAATAAGTTCACATTTTGAACTTCACAGTTTTTATGAGTTAAGTAAAATTTTAATATTGTTGACATTGTCAATATATTATTCAAAGAATAGCAGGTTGAGACCATTAATAACATTTTTTCCATTAGTCGTTGCAGCACTATTACTTAGCGGAGATAGAGTTAATATGATTGGTTATTTTGTTTTTATGTATTATTCGCTGCAAATAAATAAAGGATTTAATATGGGAGTTATTTTGACTGCAATTTATTTTTCTTTAAAGAACTATTATTTTCTAGAGAAAATTATGCGATGTGGACAAGGGTTTTGTGAAAGAATATGAGTGAAATAAATATTTCAGTTGTTGTATGTGCATACAATGAAGAGGTTGAACTAAATAATTGCTTGGAAAGTATAAAGCTAGAAATAGGTGTTCGTAAAGATGTTGAAGTTATAATTGTCGACAATGAGTCTAACGATCGTACAGGAGAGATAGCACTTGATTTTATTCTAAGATGCAATAATGAGTTGAGAGTAAGGTGTTTGAGAGTCAAACATGTCAGTTTAACTTCTTCACGAAATACAGCACTTTCTTACTGTAGAGGTACATATGTTTTATTTGTAGATGGTGATGCAGCTGTAGGAAAAGGGTGGCTGTTTAATTTAATGAATAAATTTGAAGATGATGTAGGCATTGTTGCTGGTAATGTGGCTAATTTGCATCCAGAAAATATATTTTCTGATTTTATATATACTTCACACTTCAGATGTTCATTGGATGCTGAACATAGCTCAAAGCTAATTGGTGCTAATATGGGGTTTAATAAGGCGGTGCTTAAGCAAATTGGTGGGTTTCATGGTGCCAATCTGAATAGGGGGGATGAAACATGCTTGACAGGATTATATTCATTAAAAATGCCAGAATTCAAGACAGTTCATGCTCCTGATTCTATAGTTTATAATGCTTTTCCAAGTAGTTTATTTGAGTGGGTTAAACAACAATATATTGGAGGAAGATCCAATATTACAGTACTTAAGATATTAGGAGAGAATCGTATAAAAGAACATATTAAAGTTATAATAAAGTTGTCTTCTCTTCTGTTTCTTCCTCATCTATTGCTGTACAGTATGACTGTCCATTCACTATTTGTTATACACTTTGTTGTATATATATTGAGAGTATTATACAGCGTGAAATACATTTGTTGTGGGATTAATAGACTATATAAAAAAAAGAGGCTACTCCAAGCTGCTATGTTTGTTCCTATTAGCCTATTGGGTATATTTTGTTCTGATTTAGGGGCGATTGCTGAGGTTCTGCGTTCGTTTAATAAGGAAATTGATAATAAACCAGCACCACTTAGTTCGGTTATTAATGATGAGCAGTCTGCTTTTTATCTATAAAAATGGCTAGAATTATTCTTTTTGCTCCAAATGTTCATATAGGAGGGGGATTAGTTTTACTGTTACCTATCATTGATTCATTGAGGGGGAGTAATGCTTTGATGATTCTTGATTGGAGGGCTAAAAGTCATTATCGTGATATTGATAAGCAACTTACTATGTTGGTTAGACCTACAATATATTCAAGATTAAAAGCAGAATTCAAACTGCGTAGGGTATCAACTGATGCTGACATTATATTGTGTTTCCATAGTTTGCCTCCGATATTAACAACTAAATCTAATATATATATATATCTTCAAAATAAGCATTTTTTATTTACTCCGTTGTGGAAGCATCATGCGACTGGGGCTAAAGTTTGGCTAAGAATATTATGTGAGAAAATTGTACTTATTATATTTTATCATCGTGCTAAGAAAATTATTGTGCAAACAAATTCCATGAAAATAATTGCTTCCACTCTATTTGATAATACTGTTCCGATAGATGTTTTTCCATATGCTGAATTAAATAAAAGCAATATAGAAACAAGTATGAAAAAGAATGATTTTATATATATATCGCATGGATCTAAACATAAAAATCATAGTAATTTGATACTAGCATGGGTGCTATTGGCAAAACGTGGAATTTATCCTAGATTGACACTGACCATAAATGAAACTGAAACTAATATTATGGATCTGCTATATAGTAGTGTGGCAGAATTTGATGTTAAGATTGAAACTATTGGTTTTTTAAATCATAGTGAAATATACAAAGAGTGTAGTATGAGTTGTGCATTGATCTTTCCATCTTTTACAGAATCATTCGGACTTCCATTGATTGAGGCGGATAGCGTAGGATTACCAATAATTGCTCCAGAACTTGATTACGTTAGAGATGTTTGTCGTCCAGTAGAAACATTTGATCCCCATTCTCCAATTTCAATTATGAGGGCAGTTCTAAGGTTTATGGACATAAAAGAAGAGTTACCTAAAATAGGCTCACCAGATGAATTTGTAGAGTACCTAAGAGGAGACCTGTGAAGTGAAATCTACGAAGGACATATGTGGCAGCATAGAGTATGCTTAATGAAGTATGTAAAAATAGATACTTCAAAATTGCGGTTAATTTAAACTGTATCCTACCAATAACAATACGTTTAAAAAATTAGAAATGATATGAAAATATTCGACAATAAAATACTAATGATTACAGGGGGGACGGGGTCATTTGGCAATGCTGTTCTACGTAATTTCCTGGATACTAATGTAAAGGAGATAAGAATCTTTTCTCGTGATGAGTTGAAGCAGGATGATATGAGAAGAGATTACAATAATGATAAGTTAAAGTTCTATATTGGAGATGTTAGGGATATCAACTCTCTAGAAGATACTATAAAAGGCGTCGATTTTATTTTTCATGCAGCAGCTTTAAAGCAAGTTCCTTCCTGTGAATTTTATCCGATGCAAGCTGTTCAAACAAATATTATTGGTACTGAGAATGTCCTTAATACTGCTATTAAATATGGAGTGAAAAAAGTAATAGTTTTAAGTACAGATAAGGCGGTATATCCTATAAATGCTATGGGTATAAGTAAAGCTATGATGGAAAAAGTTGTTGTAGCAAAATCTAGAAGCTTAGATGATAATGAAACTATTATTTGTTGTACTCGATATGGTAATGTAATGGCAAGCCGCGGTTCTGTTATTCCTCAGTTTATAAATCAAATTAGAGAAAATAAAGAGATTACAATTACAGATCCTAATATGACAAGATTTATGATGAGTTTAGATGATGCTGTTGATTTAGTTATGTTTGCATTTGAACATGGGGGCAATGGTGATATTATTGTTCAAAAGTCGCCAGCTGCTACAATTAAACTTTTAGCAAATAGTTTGAAGAACATCCTTAACTGTCCAGAGCATAACGTAAAAATTATTGGTACTCGTCATGGGGAGAAATTATATGAAACTCTTTTGACTAGAGAAGAGATGGTTAGTGCTATGGATATGGATGATTACTATAGAATCAAATCTGATACTAGAGATTTAAACTATAATCAATATTTTGTTGATGGAGAGGTTATTACTGAAGCGGAAGATTACCATTCTCATAATACCAGAAGATTAGACGAGAATGAAATGCAAGAAATGCTATTGAACTTAAGAGAATTACAGCCAGATTTAAAAGAGTTTGGAATAAATTAAAGAGATATATAAATTATGAAAGTAATGACAGTAGTCGGTACACGTCCAGAAATTATAAAATTAAGTCAAGTGATGAAAGAGTTGGATAAATTTACTGAACATATAATAGTACATACTGGGCAGAATTATGATTACGAGTTAAATGAACTGTTTTTTGAACAGCTAGATATAAGAAAACCTGATTATTATTTAGAGGCTGTAAAAGGTACAGTAAGTGAAACGATAGGGGATATTATTGCTAAAACAGATAAGATTTTGTCTGAGATAGAGCCTGATGCCTTTCTAATTTATGGTGATACAAATAGTTGTTTAAGTGTTATTTCGGCAAAAAAAAGAAAAATTCCTATTTTTCATATGGAAGCAGGAAATAGATGTTTTGATCAGAGGGTGCCAGAAGAAGTTAATAGAAGTATTGTAGATCATTTGAGTGACATAAACATGCCTCTTTCAGAACAAGCGAGAGACTACTTGATTGCAGAAGGTATCAAACCTGAAACAATCATTAAAACTGGCTCACCGATGACAGAAGTGTTAAATGCTAATATGGAAAAGATCAAATCTAGCGATATTCTAGAAAGAGAAGGGCTAAAGTCAAAAACATATATTGTTATGAGTATTCATAGGGAAGAAAATGTTGATTCGCCTAAAAATTTCAGTGATTTATTAGAGTCAATTGATGAGTTGACTAAGAAATACAATATGCCAATTATTATCTCAACGCATCCAAGAACAAGAAAAAAACTGGAAGATATTAATTATCAAAACGAAAATCCTTTAATTAGATTCTCAAAGCCTTATGGTTTCCACGAATATATTAATCTACAAATGAATGCATTTTGCGTGATTTCAGATAGTGGCACTATTGCTGAAGAGGGGTCAATACTGAATTTACCTGCTGTTACAATACGCCAGGCGCACGAAAGACTAGAAGGCATGGATGAAACAACAGTAATCATGTCTGGACTGAATAAGACTAGAGTTATTGATGCAGTTGAGGTTGCAACTGCTCACAATTCACAAGATATTAGAGTAATAAAGCCAGTTAAAGACTATCAGGCCGATAATGTCTCCAAAAAAGTTTTACGAATCATCTTGTCATATGTTGATTATGTCAATAGAACTGTTTGGTATAAAGAGACATAGGTTTGAAAGACAAGGTGCTAGTTCTGGGCTCTGCGGGCTTAATAGGCCATCAAGTTTATAATCATTTACAAGATAGTGATGATTATGAGCTTTACAATATATCATATCGAAATAAAATTCAAGATGATACAATCTTATTGAGTGCCAGAGATGAGAAAATCTTCATTGATACAATAACAAGCATTCGACCACATTACATTGTTAACTGTATCGGCATCTTGATTAACGGATCAGATACAGACCCTGAAAATGCAGTTTTCCTTAATGCTTATATGCCACACAGATTAGCTAGATTGGCGGATGAAATTGATGCAAAATTAATCCACATATCAACTGACTGTGTTTTCTCAGGTGACAAGAAAGAGCCATATGTTGAAACTGATGAGAAGGACGGAAGAGGCGTATATGCTAAGACTAAAGGTCTTGGAGAGGTTATTAATGACAAGAACCTTACGTTAAGAACCTCTGTTGTGGGGCCAGAATTGAAAACTGATGGAAAGGAACTTTTTCACTGGTTTATGTGTCAACAAGGTGATATTTCTGGCTTCACTAAGGCGATTTGGTCAGGTGTAACTACAATAGAATTAGCAAAAGCCGTTAAGTGGTCAATTGATTCGAGCATTACCGGTTTATATCATGTTACCAATAACCAATCCATCAATAAGCATGATCTTTTGCTTTTGTTTAAGAAGTACACAAAGAAGACTATCAATATTTTACCAGTGGATAAAAACGGTGTTGACAAGAGTTTTGTTGATACAAGAAGACTGATTAACTATTCGATCCCCTCCTATGAGGAGATGGTACGTGAAATGGTTGATATGATTGTTGATAGGCAAGATCTTTATAAGCAATATACTATTGGATGATTGATGAATATTGTCATCTTTACAGACTGTTATTATCCTATTGTAAAGTCTGGAGCAATCATTGTTGGTGATCTGGCTGCTGAGTTGACTCAGCAAGGGTATGGAGTAACGGTCGTTACCTTTGTTGATGAGCTTTCAGATACATACCAGACTACTATCGATCTGGTATTCAGTTTCACAAACAAGTTTGCTTCCTCAGACCACTGGGCATGAAGGACTATAACAAGTTACAGATTTCAGCCAAAACAGTGCTCTCTGATGGCGGTACAATCAATCAAGAATCTTCGATTCTCAACTTCCCGGCGTTGAACATTCGGGAAGCCCATGAACGGCCAGAAGGGATGGAAGAGGCGGTTGTCATGATGGTCGGGCTGGAGGTACAACGAGTCATGCAGGGCTTGGCGATTCTGGAGAGCCAACCCCGAGGCGAACAACGCCTTTTACATCAGGTTGGTGATTACAGTATGCCGAATGTCTATGAAAAGGTGGTTTGGATTATCCACAGTTATACTGATTATGTGAATAGAGTGGTATGGAGGATGGTTTAAAGTTATATGAAGATTGCCATCATAACCGACTCTTTTCCACCACTGAAAAACTCCGGGGCGATACAGATAAGAGACCTCTCTCTTGAGTTTGCAAAGCAGGGGCATGAAGTGTTAGTGCTCACCCCCTCTGCTGAGATTGATGCCCCTTGCCAGTTGGATGAGTGGGATACAGGTGGTGAGCGTGGTGTGTTGCAGGTATTACGCTTAAAGGCGCCTAAAATTAAAGATATTAGTTATCTTCGTCGAGTGGTCGGTGAATTTTTAATGCCTTTTATGATGATCTATCATCTGAAGCAGAGTCCATTTAAGAGCGTACAATTTGAGGGGGTGATTACCTATGCCCCCTCTATTTTTTTAGGTCCCCTGGCAAATCACCTAAAGAGAGAGAGTAGCTGTAAGAACTATCTTATTATTAGAGATATTTTTCCACAGTGGGCAGTTGATGTCGGGCTTTTAAGTGGTTCAGGCTTGCCCTATTATCTACTGAAAAAAGTGGAGGGCTATCTCTACTCAACGGCTGATACGATTGGTGTGCAGACCCCTGCAAATCTGAGCTATTTTAACAGAAATGTGGTGGATGATGATAGGGTTACAATCGAGGTGTTACAAAACTGGCTTGCAAAAGGGGGTGATAAGCCATGCACTGTTGTGGTGGAAGAGACAGTGCTGAAGGGGCGAAAAATATTTGTCTATGCAGGGAATATGGGGGATGCGCAGGGGCTCTCTATTTTTATAGCACTGGCAGAGAGGATGCAAAAAAATAGTGCAGTTGGGTTTTTATTTGTGGGAAGGGGGAATGCAGTTGCATCGTTAAAACAGGATGTAGCAACTCGAGAGTTAGATAATGTTCTATTCTTTGATGAGATTGAACCAGAAGAGATACCGGCACTCTATAAGAAGTGTGATGTGGGGATTATCTCATTAGATCGGCGCAATAAAACACATAATATTCCGGGTAAATTTTTGTCTTATATGCAGGCGGGTATTCCGGTGTTGGCTTGTATTAATCGTGGTAATGATCTGAAGCAAATGATTGAACAAGAAAATGTCGGAAGGGTCTGTACTGATCACTCCGTTGAGATACTGCAGCGTTGTCTAGAAGAGATAGTAGGTAATGATTTGTTAGACAGTGGTATTTCTAGACGGTGTTTGAATCTTTCAGAAAAACTTTTCACGCCAAAAATTGCTACTAAAAAAATTATAGAGGCCTTATGAATATACTGCTAATAGTCCCTCCAGAAAAGTATTACATAGAGTCATACGTGACTAAGAAGCTAGATAAAGGAAGAGAATTTAGGCAAAAGTTAGGCATTTTATATGTAGCAGGATATCTAAAGGAAAAGGGTGGGCATAATCCAGAGATAATAGATTCATTAGCAGATGGGCTTAGTGATTCTGATTTAAGGTTAATAATTCAAGAGAAGAAACCTGATATTGTTGGTTTTAGTGTTTTAACGTTTAATTTATTAGACTGCCTTGATGTTGCAAGAATGATTAGGGAGGTTTCACCTGATACAAAGATATGTTTTGGAGGGTTTCATGCAACCATCTATCCCCAAGAGACGCTCAATTTCCCTGAAGTGGACTTTATTGTTTTTGGCGAGGGTGAGATTACCTTTAATGAGTTGGTTAAGCTACTTGATGAAGAGAGCGTTGAGGGTGGTCTGGGTAATATGGAGACTAAGTTGGCAGCCATTGAGGGGTTAGGTTGGAAAAACAGTAAATTTGGTTTAACCACAATCAATCCCTCTCGTAAAGCGGTTGCTAATTTGGATCAGATTCCTATGCCAGCACATGATTTAATTGATCTTGAGAAGTATACTGTTGTTCTCGCTAATGATGCAAAAGTTGCCTCTATACAGACTTCAAGAGGGTGCCCTTCAAAGTGTACATTCTGTGATATCCGCTTAACCCGATACCGGTATAGAAGTGCAATAAATGTTTTGAGTGAGATTCAATTTCTGAGGTCTCGAGGTATCAATGAATTTTTCATAATAGACGATACCTTTACGATTAATAGAAAACGAGTATTTGAGCTGTGTAATTTATTAATAGATGAAAATCTAGGGATAAAATTCAAAATCAGTTCAAGAATTGATCGTGTTGATCTGGAGATGTTGAATATATTAAAAAAAGCGGGCTGTTATAGAATTCATTATGGGATAGAGTCTGGTTCACAACGATTGTTGGACTACCTCGAAAAAGGAATAACGCTAGAGCAGATAAGAACAACTATAAACAATACAAAGAAAGCTGGAATTGAAGTTTTTGCATATATGATGATAGGCATTCCAACTGAAACCAAAGATGATATCAAGAAAAGCATGGATCTTGTGTTGGAATTAAAGCCCACCCATGTAAACTATTCAATTTGTACGCCATTTCCTAAAACAGTTCTTTATGAGCGCTCTTTGAAGCTGGCATCTTCTTCAGAAGACTATTGGTTGCAATTTGCAACTAATCCCAGCTCTGAATTTAAAATCAGAGTATTAAATGAGAATTTTACAAATAAGGAGTTAAGGAATCTACAAGATTGTGCACTAAGATCTTTTTACTCGTCTCCTTATATAATCTTTCGTGAGATTATCAAAACAAGAAGCTTAAAGCAGCTTGTTACCAAATTTAAAATCGGCATCAGGTTGCTTATACCAAGGGTTATTTGATGCTAATGGACAATTTATTCTTCTTTATTTCCAAGGTTTCATGGTTTTTCATTTCTCCTGGTAACTTGTTGATAATTTGGTTTACTCTGGGGGTATGGTGTTTACGGATAGGAAAAACTGTATTATCAAATCCGGTCACTCACCAGGACTGGCGATTATTAGCGGCCTCCCTCACCATGCCCTCAACCTTCCAATTTGCTGCTTGAACCAACCTTACTGATTCGGAAATAAAACAAGACATAGTATAAACAGAATACCGCCACTCCCGATATCATTACCCACTGTCTGTCCCAGAAAAGCATAGCAATCAGGAGTGGAGGTAGGGTAAAAATCCACATCACCACTGAGGTAAGAGCGTTATGGAGAAAGTCTATTTTATTGTTCGGGAAATATTTTGGGATGACCCATTTATAGACCAACATATGAAGGTGGTTTCCATCTGGTTCAAATGGAGATTGCGATCCTAAATAAATTTTACGGTAGATGGAAAAAAGGGTCTCAAAGACTGGATAAATCAAGACCAAAAGTGGAAACCAGGGGGTAACTTGTGGATGACGTTGTACCAGCATCAACGAAAAGATAGCCATTAAAAAACCAATAAGATAGGCTCCACCATCCCCAAGAAAAAGCCTTCCTTTAGGGAAGTTAAAGAACATCACCCCCAAGAGAGCACCGATGGTAGCCATAAGCAGCGACAAAAGGAACTGGTCACCAAGGTTCCACACCACCCAGGAAAAAAGAGAGAACACCATCACTGCAAACCCAAGCAGCAGTCCATTAAAACCATCAATAATATTGGCCGCATGAGAAACCCCACCAATCATCACAATAGTCAGTATGATTGAGATTATCGGTAGGTGGATAATTGTGGTGTCGATCCACTCCCAGCCAAGACGAAGTAGACTGACATCAAGCATATAAACGGCGATTGTGGCAGAAACAAAAGAGAACAGCAGACGGATCCTTGGCGAAACCTGATTGGTCAAATCCTCTAATAGCCCAGCAATAAAAAGTGGCATTACAGCGAACACCAACCAGATTGGAGGTTGCGATACCAAAATCCCAGCTATTATCGCCAGACCACCTATACGAGATACTGCCTCGGTATGGAACTTATGGACACTGTCCAGATCACGATCATGAGTGTAGGAATGATGATGATGCTCAAACATAATTATGACATAAGTAGTCACGAAGGATGCCAACAGTGATGTAACGAATATTGCTAACATAAATCAGCAAGCCTTACCAGAGAGGCGGTAGCAGATAGGGAGAGGAATTTGATTTTTGCTGTGATGTCTCAATGATCGTCAAACACACCGAAGGGCACTATCGTGAATATGGAGAAGAAGTGGTTGCGATAACTCTCAAGTTGAATAAGGAGGAAGAGATTGGTCATAACAAAGGCAAAGTCAATGGATAAGCCACCAATTTTTCAGTTCTTCAAAGATAATAGTATTTTACAACGATTGAAAAACAAGGTTGTTGATTTAGATCCAGTAAGTCCAATTTATTTTACTTAAATTTGACATTAATTAAAAGCGGGATTAAATCATGGTACTCACTTATGCAGATCAAGGTGTTTAGGCACTGAGTCTATGTAATTCAACATAACTAAAGTATCTGATTTCTCTATTCATGGCTATAGAACATAGCAAGTGCGAGTGGGGGAGGATAGGTTCTAACCCTTTTCTGATCGGTTCTTCTGGTTCTGTATGATGTTGAGCAGGAATGCCAGAAAAACACCGCCGATCAAGCCGATGATGCCACCCATTGTGACAATGAGGTCTCGCTTGGGCTTGATCGGTTGTTTAGGAGGGAGCGCCTGTTGATCGAGGGTGTAGGTTTTAACTGACATGTCACTGATGTTAATTGATTTGAACTTGAGGAGCATTTCTTCAAGATTACGAAGCTCGTCGATGAAGGGGTCGTCACTGGATCGGTTCCGCAGGATATCTATTTCAGCATTAAGGGCTTTCGACCCACGATAGTAGGTGGGTGTACTGATGACGCCGCTCTCAGTAACTAGGGAATCGTGAAGTCCGAGGATTATGGCAGTCTTGTATGCCTCGGTAAGCTCCACAATACGGTCCTCCCGGCGCTTTTGGGCGATTTTTCGCATGGCGGAGCTGGAGCTTTCAAGTATCGTGATCTGCTGTTGTAATTTATAGTCGAGGTTTGAGAGGAGTTGTTCGACAACCATCTCGTTGGCAAGCTCGGAGAGTCCATTAACCCAGCCAGCCGCCTGATCGGGGTCATGCCACTCTGCGGAGAGGTTAAGAGATCCCGAAATTTTCTTGTCGCTGTTTATTTTATAAAGCGAGAAAAAGGATTCGACAGCTTTATCTTTGGAGATGGTGGCAGTGCTGCCCTCCATGAAAATTTGTTCGAGATGATTTTCTTCGAAGTAGAGACGATAAAGCCTCTTTGAACTGAGA
>JASLYC010000092.1 GCA_030739975.1 Gammaproteobacteria bacterium | reverse complement strand
TTCTTTGATTCGATTACTTAGAACCACAATAGGTCTTTGTAAAATTTCCTCTAAATGATATTGGCGAATGTTACTTATTAATTGATAGATGTTTCTCAAGCTCTCGATGCTGTTAGCCATAACAATGCCGGCTGAATTACTCATAAAGCGTTCAAGAGATTCAATGTGCAAAGGGCTTGCTTCGCATGGAGCTCTCTCGTATACTTCGAGATAGTCAACTACATTTTCTTTCATAAGTTCATTTCTCAGTACTTCTGAGCCCCCTCTCCCTTTCACAATAAGAATGGTTTTGTTCTTAAGAGATAATTCTGGCATTGCGAGTAAGTTTTCACTTGACGCTTCATTTTCTGGGAATCCATCGACCCTTAAACCATTGTCAGAAATACACCTGGCAGTAGTGGATCCCACTGCAAAGATTTTGGTTGACTCTTTAATAGCAAAATTCAAATGCTCCTTAGAATAGATAACCGCATTAACGCTAACAAAAACAACAACATCGTAAAGCTGCTTCGGTGTTTTTGCACTAACCTTGTTAATCTCGATAGCTGGAAAAAGCACATAATCCAAATCAGAATCTTCCAATAATGATTGGAAGATTCCAGCTTGTGATAATGGTCGAGTTAGCAATACCATCAAACCCTCATCAATATTAGTGTCTTATGACAGCATATTAAAACTACTGGATAAAAAATGACTTTAACACCTAAGCTCAATTGGACAATTAAAAACTCTGTTTTCTTCATTCTAAGTTCTATGCCTTTATAATAAGCTTCATTAAGATACTATATACCACAAACCAATGATATTGTTATTGCCGATTATAGCCCTTGTTGCTGGTTTTATATTTATATATTTAAGTGCTGATGTATTCACAGACAACAGCGCCAGAATTGCCAGTACTTATAATGTTTCACCGCTCATAATTGGTATAGTTATTTTAGGTTTTGGAACTTCCGCGCCGGAAATGCTCATTTCAGGTAGGGCTGCTTTTGCAGAGCATCCTGGACTCAGTGTTGGGAATGCCTTTGGGTCAAATATACTCAATATAGCTTTGGTGCTCGGTATTACGGCAATCATACAGCCAATAAAGGTAGAGTTAAAAAGTATAAAAAAAGAGTGGTATTTCTTGATAGCTTTTACGTTAGGTGCTGGCTTATTGCTGTTACTTGATAGAAAATTAAACACCTATGATGGCTATTTCCTGGTAGCAGCATTGGTAGGATTTCTTTTATATACATTTAGAGTATCTAAAAAAGCTCACCATGACTTTAAGAGCTTTTCATCGATTGGAGACATTAGCCAGAAATGGAAAATTTGGAGAAACCTAGTTGTTTCAATAACTATTCTATTAGTAAGCGCCCAACTTATTGTCTATGGAGGAACAAATATTGCTGCAATATTTAAAATGCCTGATGTGATTGTCGGCGTTACTATAGTAGCCCTAGGAACAAGCATTCCTGAATTGGCTGTTTCCATTACTAGCGTTTTTAAGAATCAACACGAAATGGTTGTTGGCAATATTATTGGCTCCAACATTTTTAATACAGTTGCAGTGCTTGCAATACCTGCCTTGATTTCAACTACAGACATATCATTGATTTCAACTTCAGATGTATCAGGAATATGGCCATCATATTTTGCGTTCTTTCTAGATTTTAGTGTTATGTTTTTTCTTACAGTTGCAATTGGTTTCTTTCTTTTTCTAACAGTCTCAGGGAAGAGAAAAAATCAAATTAGTAAATCAGAAGGCATTTCCTTTATTATTATATTGTGCTTGTACCTGGTAGCAATGTTTTCAATCGATTTGCCTTACTTCATATAATATTTAAGTGTTAAATTTTTTACTAGAGGTAAACAACCTCAATGAAACAATAACGCTTTCTAGGAAGCTGGCAAATTGCTGTTCGCAAAATAGAGGCTCTTTTATCATCTATTTAATTGGCGACCTTGGTGCAGGTAAGACGACTATGGCACAAAATTTCATAAAGTACTACGGATTCGAAAAAGTCAAAAGTCCAACATATTCATTAGTGGAAAGTTATCAAAATGATGAAATCAATATCCATCATTTTGATTGTTACCGTTTGAATGATCCAGAGGAATTAGAATATATTGGTATGCGCGAATACTTTCTAAATGGACACATTCAGCTAATTGAATGGCCTAATCTTGGCAAGGGAATGATTCCTAATCCAGATATTTCAATCAACCTCTCAGGTAAAGACGATAAAAGAAAAATTTGTATT
>JASLYC010000091.1 GCA_030739975.1 Gammaproteobacteria bacterium | reverse complement strand
ACTTTAAAAAAGCGTATGCTTCCAGCTCTTTTTGGGGTTTCAGTCTCTCAAATTAATTTGCTTATTGATACCATGATAGCAACTACACTGGTAAGTGGTAGTGTTTCTTGGTTGTATTACTCTGATCGCTTGTTAGAGCTTCCACTTGCACTTATTGGGATTGCACTGGCTACAGTAGCGCTTACAAAACTAAGCATTCACTATGCTAACAAAGACACCAAACAATTCACTCGAACGATTGACTATGCCTTAAAAATTGGAATTTTACTGGGTATACCTTCATCTGTTGGTTTGGTTGTTCTGGCTGAACCATTAATAATCACTTTATTTCAATACGACCAATTTGATAGCTATGCTGCAAGCAAATCTGCCTATAGTCTTATGGCTTATGGCTCCGGTCTTACTGCTTTTATTGCAGTAAAAATTTTAGCAACAGTTTTTTTATCGCGTGGCGATACTAAAACCCCTGTTAAGGTTGGAGTTATTGCTATGATAACAAATGTAGCACTAAATATTGTTCTTGCATATTTTTATGGTCATGTTGGTCTAGCGGTAGCTACCTCTATTTCTGCCCTTATAAATGCAGGCTTATTGTATTTATATTTATTCAATAAATCTATATACAGATTTTCAAAGGATTTAGTTAAATTGTTTATTAAAATATTGCTATCAAGCCTTATAATGTTAGCTTTTATTGTGATTTTTTCTGAAAAGTCACAATTTTTTATAAATGCTGACGTTTTACAAAGAGTTTTTTCAATTACAAAAACTATTTTGCTTTCTGCTGGAATTTACTTTGTAAGCTTATATTTGTTTGGAGTTAGGGTAAATAAGTTATGAATACTATAAATTGCATCAAATTAAATCAACAACTCGAAGCTCTAGATAGAGCTCCTTACCCAGGTGAACTAGGTAAAAAAATACTCGAAAATGTTTCTAAAAAAGGATGGCAAGCATGGCTATCTCATCAAACAATGTTGATTAATGAAAATAATTTAAATATGCTTGATGATAATGCGCAAGCATATCTTAAAGATCAAATGGAAAAATACTTTTTTTCTGAAGGTGATATCGATGATATTAAAGGCTATAATCCCGAGTAATCATGGCTAACTTATTCATAATTTCTGCCCCCTCAGGATGTGGAAAAACCTCCCTTGTCAAGAAGTTAATTGATCAAATTGATGATATTTGTGTAGCTATATCTCATACAACAAGAGAGCCTCGTCCTGGTGAAGTGAATGGTGAAAATTATTTTTTTGTCTCTAGCGATGATTTTGAAAGAATAAAAAATAACGATGGTTTTATTGAAAATGCTATTGTTTTTGGTAATCAATACGGAAGCGCAAAAAAGACAGTTGATGGCTTACTAGAGCTTGACAAAGATGTTATTTTAGAGATTGACTGGCAAGGAGCTAGACAGGTCAGGAAACTTTATTCTAATGCCGTATCTATATTCATTCTTCCGCCTTCAATTAAATCTTTAAATGATCGTTTAAATAAACGCAACCAAGACTCTAAATCAACTGTCCAAAAAAGAATGCAAGAGGCAATTGGTGAGATGGAACATTTTAATGAATTTGACTATATAGTTATTAATGACGATTTTGATATAGCATTTAATGATTTATCTAGCATAATTACCTCACAACGCTTGCTACTAGGGCAACAAAGAGATAAGCATCAAAATTTGATAAAAAGTCTAATTTAAGTATAATATTCACTCTAAATATTGAATTTTGACTAAATTAAGACTATGAATAGCGATTACAGCTTTCCTGTTACTCAGAACTCTACAGCTCTAGATGTTCAAAAATACCCTCCAATCTTAAGCCCTGAAGAGGAATATGAGTTAGCAATTAATTTATATGAAAATCATGACCTCTCTGCTGCACGCAAGTTGGTTCTTTCGCACATGCGTTTTGTAGCATTTATTGCTCACGGATATAAAGGTTATGGCCTTGAGCAAGCTGATTTAGTGCAAGAGGGAACAATAGGCCTGATGAAGGCAGTCAAAAGATTTAATCCACACAAAAAAGTTAGGCTTGCATCTTTCGCTGTATATTGGATTCGCGCAGAAATTCATGAATTTATCTTCAAAAATTGGAAAATTGTTAAGGTGGCAACCACTAAAGCACAACGCAAATTGTTCTTTAAACTGAAGCAGGCGAAAGCACATATATATCAATCATTAAACAATGATCAGGCTGACGAAATTGCAAAAGATCTAGGTGTTCGCCGTAAAGATGTCCTTGATATGGAATCAAGACTACAATTTAATGATGTAGCCTTTGACATTTCGGATGATGACGATTCTAGCGCCCCTGAACATTATCTAACTGACAATAACACTAAAACTCCAGAGCAATTGCTTCTAAACGATGACAGCAATAAAAATCAACAACAGCTCCTTTATAAGGCACTTTCTACCTTGGACGCAAGAAGTTTAGATATTTTGCAGTCAAGATACTTGAAAGAAGAAAAAACGACCTTACATACTTTAGCAGACAAGTACGATGTTTCCGCAGAAAGGGTTCGTCAACTTGAAAATAAAGCTATGAAAAAGCTTAAAGAGAGCCTCGAAGCACATACACTTTAAGGTTATTGAATAGCTACTAGATATTACTCTTTATATTTATTGAGATATTTATTAGTTGTATTACTTATTTAATAGGAGAAAAAAATGAACATTCGTCCACTGCACGATCGTGTGATCGTACGTAGAGTAGAAGAAGAAAAAACAACTGCAAGTGGTTTGATTATTCCTGATTCAGCAGCTGAAAAACCTTCAAGAGGTGAGATTGTTGCCACTGGCAATGGTAGAGCAAATGAAAGCGGTAAAATTGTTGCTTTAGATGTTAAGGTTGGCGACCAAGTATTGTTTGGGCAATACGCTGGAACTGAGATTAAAGTTGGCAGCGAAACATTATTAGTTATGCGCGAAGATGACGTCGTTGCAGTTATAGAATAAAGGAGATTAATATGGCAGGTAAAGAAGTAGTATTTGGCTCTGAGGCCAGAAATTTAATGCTAGATGGTGTAAATACACTAGCAAACGCGGTAAAGGTTACATTGGGACCAAAGGGTAGAAATGTGGTATTAGATAAATCATTCGGGGCTCCTAATATTACCAAGGATGGTGTATCTGTTGCTCAGGAAATTACTCTTGAAGGTAGATTTGAAAATATGGGTGCACAGATGGTTAAAGAAGTTGCATCTAAAACAAACGATATTGCGGGTGATGGAACTACCACCGCTACAGTACTAGCACAAGCTCTTGTGGTCGAAGGTGTTAAGTCGGTTGCCGCTGGAATGAACCCTATGGATCTTAAGAGAGGAATTGATAAGGCTACTGAAGAAGTGGTAAATGAATTACAAAAATTATCCCAGCCATGCAAAGACTACAAGGCTATTGCTCAGGTTGGTTCTATCTCTGCTAACTCTGATACAAGTGTTGGTGATATTATTGCTGAAGCAATGGAAAAAGTTGGACAAACAGGAGTTATTACTGTTGAAGAAGGATCGGCCCTTGATAATGAACTTGATATCGTTGAAGGTATGCAGTTTGATCGTGGATATCTTTCTCCATATTTCATTAACAACCAAGACTCTATGACGGCAGATCTTGAAACACCTTATGTATTGCTACATGATGGAAAAATTTCCAATATACGTGATCTTTTACCTGCACTTGAGGCAGTACAAAAATCAGGCAAACCTTTATTGATAGTTGCTGAAGATATTGAGGGTGAAGCGTTAGCAACTTTGGTTGTTAACAATATGCGTGGTATAGTCAAGGTAGCGGCAGTTAAAGCACCAGGATTTGGTGACCGTCGTAAGGCGATATTAGAAGATATAGCTGTTCTAACTGGCGGTGTTGTTATCTCTGAAGAGGTTGGTCTGTCACTTGAAGGCGTAACCGAAGATCAGCTTGGCTCTGCTAAAAGAATAGAGGTTGGCAAAGAGAACACAGTTATTGTTGATGGAGCAGGTAATAAAGATAACATTACTGGTCGTATCTCTCAAATAAATGCACAAATAGAAACAACCACATCTGATTATGACAAAGAAAAACTACAAGAGCGTCTAGCTAAATTAGCTGGTGGTGTAGCTGTAATCAAGGTTGGGGCTGCAACTGAAGTTGAAATGAAAGAAAAAAAGGACCGTGTAGATGATGCTTTACACGCAACAAGAGCTGCTGTTGAAGAGGGTGTTGTTCCTGGTGGCGGTGTAGCACTGGTTCGTGCGATTACTTCTCTTGATTCTTTAAGTGGCGATAACCATGACCAAGATGTAGGTATATCTTTAACTAGACGTGCCCTTGAAGCTCCACTAAGACAAATTGCCTCTAACGGTGGTAGTGAGGCTTCTGTTGTATTAAATAATGTTGCTACTGGCAAGAAAAATTATGGCTTTAATGCAGCAACTGAAGAATATGGTGACATGCTAAAAATGGGAATCCTTGATCCAACTAAAGTTGTACGTGCAGCACTTCAACACGCTGCAAGTATTTCAGGCTTGATGATTACAACTGAAGCAATGATTACAGACATTCCTCAAGACACTCCAGCTGCACCTGATATGGGCGGCATGGGAGGTGGTATGCCTGGGATGATGTAAATACAATCCAAATAAATAAAAAAGCCCCAAATATTGGGGCTTTTTTGTTGGGAGTTTATAATGAACTATGATAAAATTTTTTTAAGCCTTTGAATGACTTAATCAAATAAAAATTAACCTCTATGAATAATTATGATGCCTCATCTATTGAGGTTTTAACAGGCCTTGAACCGGTTCGTAAGAGACCGGGAATGTATACCGATACCGAAAAACCCAATCATTTAGCTCAGGAGGTTGTTGACAATAGTGTTGACGAAGCTATTGCTGGTTTTGCCAACAAAATTATTGTAACTCTTTATAAAGATGGCTCCCTATCAGTTGAAGATAATGGCAGAGGAATGCCAGTAGATAAACACCAAAAAGAAGGCAAACCTGCAGTTGAAGTGATAATGACAAAGCTACACGCTGGAGGTAAATTTTCAAACGAATCATATCAATTTTCTGGAGGTCTTCATGGTGTTGGAATTTCAGTCGTTAATGCACTATCAACTTTTGTCGAAGTATGGATAAAAAGGGGTGGCAATGAGCACTATATTTCGTTTTCAAATGGTGCAGTTAACAAGGAACTAGAAATTATTGGTAATGTTGGTAAGCGCAATACAGGCACTAGTGTTAAATTTATGCCTGACAAACAATTCTTTGATACAGATAAATTTTCAACTACAGAATTACGTCACAACCTCAGATCGAAAGCAGTTTTGTGCCCAGGTCTTGAAGTTTTTTTTGAAAATCAGATTGATGAAACTAATGACAAATGGGTTTACAAAGAAGGATTAAAAGATTACTTATCGGTTGCACTTGATGGTCTTGATAGTATACCAACCGAACCATTTGTTATTGACTATAACTCTAAACAACAGCGACTAAACTGTTCTTTATCTTGGACAGAATTTAACACAAATGTTGTTGCTGAAAGCTACGTCAACCTGATTCCAACTATTGGTGGTGGAACTCACGTTAATGGGCTCAGGTCTGGTTTAACCGATGCCTTGAAAGAATTTTGTGAATTCAGAAATTTAATCCCCAAAAACATAAAGCTAACCCCTGATGATGTATGGCAGAGGATAGCCTACGTGTTATCAATAAAGATTCTAGATCCTCAATTCTCAGGACAGACAAAGGAAAGACTTTCATCAAGAGAGTGTGCTGGTTTTGTTTCTAATGTTGTCAAAGATGCATTTAGCTTGTGGCTTAATCAGCATACAGCTATTGCCGAAAAGATTGCTGAATTGGCAATTATGAATGCTCAATCTAGACTAAAGACCAATAAAAAAATTGTCAGAAAAAAAATTATTACTGGCCCTGCCCTACCTGGAAAACTATCTGACTGCATAAGTACAGACCTAAATCAAACAGAGGTGTTTTTAGTTGAAGGAGATTCTGCAGGAGGTTCGGCTAAACAGGCTAGGGATAAGGAATATCAAGCTATATTGCCATTGCGAGGAAAAATACTAAACACATGGGAGGTTGATTCATCTCTAGTTTTAGAGAGTAACGAAATTCATGACATTAGTATAGCTATAGGTCTTGAGCCTAATAATCATGATATTTCAGGATTAAGATATGGAAAGATTTGTATACTGGCTGATGCTGATTCTGATGGTGCACACATAGCAACTTTAATCTGCGCATTATTTGTAAAACACTTCCCTAGACTAGTGAAGAGTGGTCATGTATTTGTTGCTATGCCGCCGTTATATCGGATTGATGCTGGTAAACAAGTCTATTATGCACTTGATGACTCTGAGAGAGATTCAATAGTAAATAAAATACAGAATGACAATAAACGAGTTAAAGTCCAGGTGCAGCGCTTCAAAGGGCTAGGTGAAATGAACCCTTCTCAACTTAGAGAAACAACAATGCATCCAGACACAAGAAGGCTAGTGCAGTTAACCCTTGAAAACCCATTACAGGCAGGCCAAGTTATGGACATGCTTTTGTCTAAAAAGAGAGCGCAGGACAGAAAGATATGGTTAGAAAGTAAAGGTAATCTAGCTAATACGTAGGAATTATTAGGTAAAATATCAATGTATATATTTAAAACCACTTGCATAATAGGATTTTAAATATAAAATAGAAGTTTTTTTAATCTACTGAGGAAATAACAAATGAGTATTGAACAAAGAGTAAAGAATGTTGTAGCTGAGCAGTTAGATGTAAGCGGTGATATTGATAATAACGCTTCATTTATTGATGATTTGGGTGCAGATTCTTTAGACACTGTCGAATTAGTAATGTCTCTAGAAGAGGAATTTGATTGTGAAATTTCTGATGACCAAGCCGAAAATATTACTACAGTCCAAGAGGCAATCGACTACGTTACTAATAATTTGTAATTTCTATTTAGTAAAGGCTTATAATTTGGCGCTATATTCAATGAATAGGCGCCTTTTTTTTATTTTTTTTAAAGAGTATTTATGAGCAAAAGAAGAGTTGTAATAACTGGAATGGGTACAGTGTCACCTGTAGGTTTAAATGTTGCAGATTCTTGGGATAACATTTTAAATGGCAAATCAGGAATTGCGACACTGACAAACCTTGAAACAGAAGGGCAAAATGTTAAATTTGGCGGCTCAGTTAAAGATTTTGATATCACCAAATACATAACACCAAAAGATGCAAAAAAGATGGATGTATTTATCCATTACGGTATGGCTGCTGGAATTCAAGCAATTGAAGATAGCGGAATAGATATTACTGAAGAGAATGCAGAAAGAATTGGTGTTGCTATTGGTGCAGGCATTGGCGGATTAGGTAATATTGAAAATACAGCTGACCTTTTTCGCGAAAAGGGAGCTAAACGAATTTCACCTTTCTTTGTGCCCTCTTCTATCATTAATATGATCTCTGGTAACCTTTCTATTAAATACGGCCTCAAAGGCCCAAATTTTGCCATTGTGACTGCATGTACTACTGGTACTCATAATATCGGAGATGCATCAAGATTGATAGAATATGGCGATGCTGATGTTATGATTGCAGGCGGTTCAGAAATGTCTACTACAAACTGTGGACTAGGTGGATTTGCAGCTGCAAGAGCTTTGTCCACTAGAAACGACTCACCAGAAACCGCATCAAGACCGTGGGATATAGACAGGGACGGCTTTGTCTTGGGTGATGGTGCAGGTGTATTAGTACTTGAAGAGTATGAACACGCCAAAGCCAGAGGGGCTAATATTTATGCTGAAGTATCTGGATACGGTATGAGTGGCGATGCTTATCATATGACGTTACCATCTATTGGTGGCGAAGGTGCAGCAAGATGTATGCTAAATGCTATGAAAAATGGCAACGTTAATTCTGATCAGGTTGACTATATAAATGCTCATGGAACTTCAACTCCGGCTGGTGACCAAGCCGAAACTGATGCAGCCAAGATGGCTCTTGGTGATCACGCATACAACATTGTTATGAGCTCTACAAAATCTATGACCGGGCATTTGTTGGGAGCTGCAGGCGGTATTGAGGCAATATATACTGCACTTGCAATAAGAGATCAGGTAGCGCCTCCTACAATCAATATTTTTAATCAGGATCCAAATTGCGACCTCGACTATGCTGCCAATGAAGCTAGGGAAATGAAAATTGATTATGCCATCTCTAATTCTTTTGGTTTTGGTGGAACCAACGGCACAATAGTGCTATCAAAAGTATAAAGTTCCGAATTATTTGTCAGAAATAATCTCTATACTTTCTATTTGACTGTCGTTACTTATAAAGTCTCTAGAAAAATCATATATCTTAATTGCCCCATTCTTTACACTACTTAAAGCCTCATCTTTGTTTATTACTAAAGAGAAGTTTTGTTCATCTGACTCAAACTTAATCGCCCCACCTAATAGCGCAAGTGCTGCGATAATTATTAATATATATTTAATCATTTTTTTTATCATATTCTTAATATCAAGAGATTTTACCAACAATTATGGGTTAATTATTCCATTTGCTATAAGTAGCGGCTCAATGCTAGGCTTTTTCCCTCTAAATTTAATATATTGGTCCATAAAGTCTAGACTCCCCCCTACTTGCAATATATTCTTTAGAAACGAATCTGAGGCAACAGAACTGGTATGGTCTTTGGATTTGACATAATA
>JASLYC010000090.1 GCA_030739975.1 Gammaproteobacteria bacterium | reverse complement strand
TACGATCTGTAAAACGAGCGCGAAAGGGTCCTGAATGCTGTTCCGCGTATCGATCTATTGTATAAGTCGACCCGATACCTGCTGGCCCCCACCAGATCATATCTTCGTTCCAGCTCCTCCTAAGTTCTTCAACTAGAGGTAGCTTTGTTGGATCTTTCCATGTCTTCAAATCATTGACCATGAAATCTATTGCAGCTAAAGTTTTCTCACTTTCTTTGGGGTCCTGTTCTTCAAACATCAAGCCATCATGTGTCATCGGTCCTGGCTGTACGAAATGTGCTGCAGTTTGAGTTGGAAATGGATGTAATCCCACTTGAATCATGAGGTGTGGAATGTCAAAGAACATTGCCGTTTCAGTAATCTTTCCATTCTCTATCTTGTTAAACTCACAATAGCGTAAAAAGGCCATCTTTCCTGATGGTGTTATTCCTAACCATTCGTTGTCAAATAGACCCATCAAGTGGCCCATTGAAGTAACCCATACAGATTCAAAACCATCAATTGCATTCCGACCCGCCATGAAAATATCTATGCGACGTTGCATATGACGAAAAGCATGACGTAATGGCTGCCAAAACATTTCTGATACAGCTTTAACACTAGATTGCTCATTGAAAGGGTGAAAACCTCGCCAGATGTAGTTATCTACTATGTAATTATCCAGAACCGCAACAATTTCATCACTCTTTGCTAAATCAAGTTCATTATAAAAATCTAGAATCAAACGCTTCTCGGATTGGTAATTATTCATATTTCATTAATCCTATAAATTTATATATTCAATTTGAAAAAGAGCATATATTTACCCCTTTACTGCACCAGCAGTCAAACCACTAACAATTTGACGCTGAAAAAACAGAACTAGAAAGAACAGTGGCGCCACTATAGAAACTGCTGCAGCTACAGCCACAACTTGATCTGTTGTCGTAGTTTCCATATTAAACATACGTGCAATGGCAGGAACCATAGTCTGGTTTTGTACATCTAGTAGAAGAGAAGTTACCAAAAAATCGTTATAGGCCAACAGAAAACTAAAAAGTCCTGTAGTAATTACACCTGGCCACATGACTGGCATAATAACACGTCTAAATGCCTGAAAATGGGAACAACCATCCACTTGTGCAGCCTCATCAAGCTCAGCTGGAATATTTTGGAAAAATGAACGCAACATCCAAATAGTGAATGGCTGGTTAATAGCTACTAGAACTGCTATCGTAGCCCAAGGAAGGCCATATAGTGTAGGAGCAGCGTCTCCAAGAAGAGGTCTTAAGATTTCTGCGGAATTCATAAAAAAGGGAAGATATCCAGTGACTAAAACCGAGTGTGGAAGGGCGCGAAAAATTAACGCAATAATTAGTATCCAAAACGCTAAATTAGAACTAGAGCGAGAGAGTGCATAGCCAGCTAAAGTTCCAAATGTAAGTGAAATAGTGACTACACCTGTAGTTACCAAAAGCGAATTCTGAAAGTTATTAAAGAAACCTTTCTCAAACCAAACTGTTGAATAATGTTCAGTTGAAAAACCAATGATGTTGATGCCTAATATTCCAGAAATATCATTAAGAATATTCAACAAAGAAGGTTGTAGTCCAAAAAAAACTAAAACAAAAAGCAATCCAAATGTCAGCGAGCCTATAATCCACCCAGCCCAGAGATATCCACTAGGTGAAAACTTGCCTACCATGCGGATTAACCAGCCTGTTGCTAGTTTTGCAGTAATAATCAATATTGTCAATCCAATAGTGATATCTAATATCGACAATCCTTTGCCCTGAGCGAGTGTTGTGGGGCCAAAAATTACCTTAAGTGGGTTTCCGTTAAATGCATCAATCGGTAATTTTACACTCATTACAGTAATCCAAAAAATAGGGAATGCAGCAACCACACACCAAAATGTAAGAAAAATAGAAGAAGATAAACGAAGACTCAGTGGCTGACGAAGCGCCTTAACATTTGTCATAATCGCCTCCCCTTATAGTCCATCCATACACCCCGCAGAACTGGGATTAATAATATAACAATACCAATCATGGTTAGCATTGCACTAGCTGAAGCCCTACTGATGGAACGATTACCTAACATATCTAAACTAAGAAAATCATAGGTTAGCCATTGCAATGAAATTACGTACGACTGTGAAGAAAATCCAATAACTTCTTCAAAGACTCGATAACTGTCCATCAAATGTATCAGAGTTACAAAAACTATTAATGGCATGAGGTGCGGTATGATAACGTAACGAAGCCTTTCCCAACGACTAGCACCATCAATTATTGCACTTTCAAGACTGTCTTGATTTACAGTCTGAAGGGCAGCATAAAACACAATGGCAGCAAATGGTGCGACATGCCAAACACGATATAGCATCATCATTAACTCTATAGTCCATGCCTGCGCAAACATAGCAATATCACGTACAAGCCACCACTCCAGAAATGACGTCAATATACCATCGCCTATAAAAAGCCAGCGAATAGAAAGAGCGCCAATTACTGGTGTAATAATCATTGGCAGGAGTGATATAAATATAACTGGACCACGAATGGATTTTGCTGCATTATTTATCGTCAGCGCAATCAGGAGCCCAAACAGCAAAACTAAAGGAAGCGTTAACAATGTGAATGTCAATGTAAATCGCAAGGCCTTCCAAAAGTCAATCGTCATAAATTGTTGCCAACTTTTATTTGCAAAGGCGGCAATTACGCGTGGAAATTCGATCACATTCCGATAGTTTCGTAGGCCAACAAAAGTAGTTTTAGTAACTTTCTTGCCTTCTTTATCGAGCATTGGTAGGGTTGTTATTTCTGTTAGGCAAATCTGACCTGTAAAACTTGGTGTGCAAGTTTCGACTTCAACTTCCTCGTAAACAGACTGTGTTAAATAAAAACTCTGACTAAGTACACCTGCAAGTGGCAATGCGATGAATAGTATCATCATAAAAATAGATGGACCAACAAAAGTAGCAAATGTCTTGGATTTCATACATTCTGAATTATATCAATATTAATAGACAATACACCCCAGAAAAAAGGGGCCCGAAGGCCCCCTTAACAGGAAGATTTATTACATTAATCCACTTTCCGTAGCAGATACTACATATGCCGCTTCAATATCAGCAAGGGTTGTTGCAGCATCTTTTGCTCCATTCAAAAATGCAGCAATACCATTACCGAGTGCAGTATGCATCGCACCCATACCTGGCTCATTAGATGGGTATGGTGCTGCGCTATTATTAGCTGTAGCAATAGCACCTGCAGCAGCATTACCTGCGACATAGCCATCGATTAACCACACTGCAGCGTCGTTATTAGCCTGAACCATCTCAGTATCGAGTCCCTCCATAGCAACACGGAAGGCATTATCGGCCTCATCATCAGTCATATTTTTGGCTAAAACAATACCATCCCACCAGTTAGTAGAGGATGCTCGAACAGATCCCATTGGTGCAGAAGACATTATAACTTTGCCAACAACCTGAGACTCTTCAGCATTGTCCATAGCACCGGCTCTTGATGCCCATAGATTTGCCATGGCAATTTTGCCTTGCTGGAATTGTTGCTGAACGTAGGTGGAATCAGAGACTAAATATTCTGGATCCATATATGCAGTTAGGTCTTTCATCGTCTCTAGTGAAGCTATGCCAGTAGCATTATTAATAGCTGGTGCATTTCCTTCTCCAAAAAATGAGCCGCCATTTCCTAAGTACATATTAACAAATTCCTCAGCTAGGTTCCATCCAGCTTTATAAGTTCCACCTAACGGATAGTCTACTACGTCATATTTTGCTATTGTAGCAGCAGCCGCTAATACTTCATCATAAGTGGTTGGAACAGCTAAACGAAACTCATCTAAGACGTCACTTCGATACATAAAGTGCTGGTTATTCACCATCATAGCAATCGCCATGATTTTCCCGTTTACTTTAATAAGTTGACTAGGTTTAAGGTGACTTCCATATTTAGCCACTAGGTCATCCAATGGACGAATTGTTCCAGCGTTTAAAAGCGGCACCATAGTGCCATTAGAGACGCCACCGATTTGGTAAAGGGAAGGGTTAGCAGCAAATGCATCAGGCTGTTTATCTTTAAAATCCTGGTCAAGTGATGCGCTAACATTACCACACTCCGCCATAGCACCAGTAACAGCCTTCCAAGCATCAAAACCCGCAGTAAGTGATTTTACTTCAGTTGTATTTTCAAAAGCACAACCCGCCCAAACACTAGTTGAAATAAGCGAGACTGCTATTGTTGTTGCAATTTTTTTTAAAAACATTAGATTACTCTCCTCTGATTATCAAGTGACCCACAAAACGTGCGCCCCTAAGTCTGCCTTCGCCAACTATATGACGAAGAACTATTGTATGAGCTTTACTTTATAACTAAACAAATAAAACTCAACTCAAGTCGTTGCCTATTAAAAACAATTAAACATTGCTATTTTTTGCATACGATTGCAAAACATTATATCACAGCTTCATTAATAATTATATATTTTTTGCAATCGTATGCAAGTAAACAATAGTCAAAGTTTATGTTCTGGATTTTTCATAATTCCTCCAAGCCTCCCGAAATGTCTCAAAATTAAAATCTTTTTTACCGGCAGGCTCCAAAATCATACTTTCCGCCTTTAATAATTTTTGAACAGCATCCTGTAAAGCATTTATTAAACTACTCGGAATAACAACTGCGCCATGTTGATCAGCATGTATCAAATCATTGGGGGCTATTCGAAGACCAAAAACATTGACCTCAGTTTCAATCTCTAAAACATGAACAAATCCATGGCTTGGACCAATAGAACCACCAAGAACTGGAAAATCTTTTGCATGATCTCCAAGATCTCGAAAAACTCCATTAGTTAATGCTCCAGAAATTCCAAAACCTTTGTGAACTTTTGTATTTATTTCTCCCCAATATGCTCCAATGCAATCAGGATAGTCAATATCTTCAATGACGGCGACTGCTGGACGAGGAGCTTCAGACATGTAACGATAATAGTCCATCCTTCGACTTTGAATTATTTCCTGAGATTCTGTAGGAGGATTTAAAGCTGCAATTTTGGCTGTTTTTGCAAATCCAACCATAGGTGTCGTTTGTGAAGTAGAATAAATCATTGTTCCACGAGTAAAATCGGAAAATCCACGTCTACCTTGTGCAACCTCAATAGCATTGCAAACAGTGGGCGTATCAACCGAATGAAGAAGTTTCAGTAACTCACTATCAATTAATTCTTTAGCCATGATTTAATCACCTCCGTAGTTTTTTGTGGTTGTTCTAATGTCGGCATATGACCAGCATCCATGACAACCTCCAACTTTGAATCATTGATAATATTATGCATCAATTCGTGCTTCTCTAAAGAACATAATTTATCATCAGAGCCACACATAATCAATACTGGAATGTCCAAATCCTTAAGAGTGCTTTGTTGGTCATCTCTACTCTGAAGAGCTCTCGACTGTCTAACAAAAACTTCCGGACCTAAAGTTAGGGCCATTTCCATACAAGTATTCAAA
>JASLYC010000089.1 GCA_030739975.1 Gammaproteobacteria bacterium | reverse complement strand
ATGGCCTAAAATAAGACCCATATTTGTTCCTACTAGGCCTAATTTAGCGTACAGGTAAAACAACGCAACGGCGATAATAATATTCGGCATAATAATTGGAGAAACTAGGAAAGCAAACAGCGCTGCCTTACCAAAAAATTGCCTCCTCGCCAAAAAAAAGGCCGCTGGGACACCGATTGACATTCCCAAGAGCGCCGATGAAATGGCCACTACAAAGGAGCGTGAAGCGGCTGCGGCCCATGCAGGTGAGTTCAACACTTGTTCATACCATTGTAGAGAGAAACCTTTTGGAGGCCAACCAAGGAAGCCATCCTCGGTAAAAGAAACAGGGATAACAAATAATGCAGGAATACATAGGAAAGCAATAACTGTCATTGCAGTTATCCAAAGAGTGGTCCTACTTCCTTGGCGACGTGCTCGATCGGTTCGCTGGGGTGTCAGCTTGTCAATTAATATACCGCCTTGCTCACATAAATAACCTAATATATTAATCACACCACCTCCTAACCGGCGACCGATTCGTCCAATTACGCCTTTCTTATGCTCATGCGTAGACTCTCCAGATAATGTAGATAAACCAAGTAGCTGATCGTAAAAGAAAAAGATCACTAATACTGAAGCCAGCAATAACATTGCGATAGCACCCGCGAAACCCCAGTTCAGTACTTCATGGATTTGGAAAATAATCACTTGCACAATCATCGTATCGCGCGCACCACCGAGCAACGCCGGTGTAATAAAAAACCCGAGAGCGGTGATAAATACCAACATGCCACCAGCTGCAACGCCTGGTGCAGAAAGCGGGAAATAGACACGCCAAAAAGCCTGTCCACCACGAGCACCAAGGGTCGAAGCAGCACTCACTAGATTTCGGTCGATATTCTCCATTACTGACATCATCGTTAATATACATAATGGCATTAAGGCATGTACCATGCCAATCATGACACCAGTAAAGTTGAATATTAGGCGCACGGGGGCGTCAACTATACCGAGTGCCAACAACAGTTCGTTTAGAGCTCCATGACGTCCTAGTAATACAATCCAAGCAAATGTACGCACCAGAAAACTGGTCCAAAAAGGCATTAGCACCCATATCACTAGTGAGTTTCGAGTACTACTCTTTACTGTACTGAGTAAATAAGCAATTGGGTAACCTGCAAGAATTGAAAATATTGTAGTCCATCCGGCTATTTTTAGGGTAATTAACAATACCTTCGCATACACCGCTTTCTCGTAGAGACGAGTGTAATGCTCCAAGGTCAGAGTGCCACTACTATCCACAAAACTCAATCCCAGTAACAACACCACAGGATAAATGAAAAAGAATCCTAGAAATAAAATAGCTGGTGAAATCGATAAAAAACGACTCCAATTACGTGGTCTGACTATAGATGTATAAGTTACGCTAGGTAATTGTTCTGATTTAGAGCTCATTTCAACTTCCAGCGTCGTTGGTAAGTATCACTGTGCTGGTTTTAGCCCAGTTTAGAATAATTCGCTGTCCAATTTCAATTGTGCTTGAACCACGGCATGTTAATTGAGTGGACACCATTTCGGTGCCATCGGAAAGTTCAATAAAATACTTAGTAATCTGACCAAAAACAATCACCTCTTTCAGGATCCCCTCAACGGCATTATCGCGCGTAGCATCATTGTCAGTATCTACGGTTTCTGGTCGTATCATAAATTTTACCTGCTCACCAATTTTCACAGGTTCTTTCAGCTCTCCAAGCACATTCATTCCAGCAGGGCCACGCATCAACACGCTGTCTTTCCCTACTTCTAACACTTGTGCATCAAACAAATTCGATTCACCCAGAAAATCTGCAGAAAACATGGTGGAAGGTTGAAAATACAATTCATTTGGTGTGCCAATTTGATCTATACTCCCATCATTCATAACACAAATACGATCAGACATAACCATCGCCTCTTCTTGGTCATGAGTTACATAAAGTACGGTAATTCCAAGATTTTCATGTAATTGTTTTATTTCGCGTTGTAGCGTTTCTCGGAGTTTTTTATCCAGCGCACCCAGAGGTTCGTCCATAAGAATAATTGATGGTTTATACACAAAACATCTCGCCAATGCGATGCGTTGTTGCTGACCGCCAGAAAGTTCACGAGGAAATCGTTTTGCAACATGGTCAAGCTCAACGATTTCTAAAACACGCGCAACTTCTTTACGAATAAGGGCCATAGGCATCTTGCGCATTCTTAGTGGAAAGGCAATATTGTCAAATATATTCATGTGCGGAAACAGTGCATAATTTTGGAAAACCATTCCCAAGTCACGCTTAAACGGTGGCAAAAAGTTGGCTAATTTACCATCAATCCAAATATCACCACTGTCGGGATTATTAAGACCAGCGATTGCCATAAGTAGAGTAGTTTTGCCTGAGCCAGAAGGGCCAAGCAATGTGAGAAATTCACCTTCTTGCATTTCTATACTTGCTGCCTTAAGTGCAACAACTGAACCGTATGTTTTACGAACATTGTGAGTTCTTAATTTATATTCTGTCATCTATATTTGGAGTAAGAAGTTAAGAAAAGTATTTGTCTTTAGCAAATATTATACTGGCAATACAAGTCACAATAAAACGGGTCAGGCTAGCCTGACCCGTGATAGTACAACTAAACAAGCAACCAAGCGTTAAGGAGATATCACTTAGTATTAATACAACTAGCCAAGCAACCAAGCATTAAAACGCTCAGCGACCTCTTCTTTGTGTTCTCCCCAGAAGTCACTATCCACAGAAACCATATTCGGCAGATATTCTGGATTTGTTGGCAACACTTTGGCTCGAGAAGCAGGAATATCAGCAAAAGCACTTGGATTTGTTGGTCCATAAGCAATGTGCTTTGTGAATTTAGCCTGTTGTTCTCCTTGTGCACAGAATTCTATGAATTCGCGGCACACGTCAGCATTTGGAGCACCTTTGAGTATTGTCCATCCCTCAAATGTGTAGAGCGCCTGATCCCAGACCAAATCAACTGGTGCGCCATCATCAATTGCAACCTGCGCACGGCCGTTCCAAGTAAACAGACAATCGACTTCGCCGGATTTCAGCAGCTGAGATGTTTGCGCACCACCAGTCCACCAGAGTGTCACGTCATCCTTGATACGATCAAGGCTTCTGAAAGCGCGGTCGAAGTCCAACGGATATAGATCTTTAGGATCAACTCCGTCTGCCATTAGTGCAGCTTCCATAGTATCAAAAGGGTGTTTGCGCAATGCTCGTAATCCTGGCACGCCTTTAACATCCCAGAGATCTTTCCAGTTCTTTGGTGGATTCTTACCCATCGTATCTGTGCGATAGGCAATTAGTGAAGCATATACATCAGTACCCATGATGTACTCACCACGTAAACTTTCAGGGATTTGGCTAAGATACTTACCTGCGCCATTTGGTGCTATTGGCTCAAGGTAGCCAATATTGACAAGAGACTGGTGTGATGCCTTACTAAGATGTGACATATTCCAAGTGTAATTACCTGTTTCAACCATTGCGCGTATCAAACCAGTCGGTTCGTGCTGACCTTGAACACCAACCGCTTCAATTCCGGTTGCTTCAAAAAATGGTTTGTAAAACGCCTCTGCAAAACCTGGAGCAAATGGACCACCTGGATCACGCATAACAATTTTTAAGTCTTGTGCAGAGCGCACTATTGCTGGAAAACCAACCGCAGCAACCGCTGCTCCGGCCGCGGCTGTCTTTAAAAAGGTACGACGACTGACAGATTTATCTAATTTGTCAATTTTCTTTTCGTTCTTATTCATTCTTACTCTCCTGTGAAATTTTCATAGTAATTGAGTTTGGAAAGTAATACATTTGTAAATACCCAAACTCAAGTTTGATTATCTTACAATTTGATTATCTTACAATTAGATCATAATGTACAATACTAAAATCTTGTCACTGTATAACCATTTGTTATACTATAAAAAATAAACCTTGGCTTGTAAAACATATTTTCTTATCGGTTTTAACCAATGAAATCAGTTTATTGAGAAGCTCAATTATTATGATCTATTAATGCCATGAAATACAAACAAATGCTCGCATTTCGCATGGTAATGTTAACTGGAAGCGTATCCCAGGCAGCCGAGCGAATTCATATCTCTCAACCTGCAGTCAGCAACCTAATATTAAGTCTCGAACAACATTTTGGGTTTAAGTTATTTGAGCGTCGCAAAGGGCGATTGATTCCTACTCCTGATGCACATCATATCTATGAAAATGTTTCCGAGGCATTGTTGGGATTTGAAAAAGTTTCACAGTCAGCTCATAATATCCGCGATCACAAATCGGGCAGTTTACGGATAGCTTCTATGCCTGGTGTGTACGGTGCTACATTTATGCCCGATGTTGTTTCTGAATTTTTAGCTGATAGAGATGATATTTCAGTTAACCTGCAGATACAACCGTCGTTAAAGATTCAAAGGTGGATTTCGTCAGATTTGTACGATATTGGGATTGCCGAATTGCCCTTGATACATTCAGGCATCGAGTCTGAAGAATTTAACTTTAAATGCGTTTGCGTTCTTCCTGAGGGTCACTCACTTCTTAAACACGAAACCTTAACACCAAAAGAGCTTGACAATGAACCCTTTATCTCACTTAATGCCGATCACATGACTCACCATCAAACCCGCCAAGCATTTGCAGATGCAGGAGCAAGGTGGAAAGTTCGAGTTGAAACTCAACTATTTCTCTCAGCAGCAAGACTGACTCAGAAAGGTACTGGAGTCGCTATTCTGGATCCTTTTACTTTGAAGTATGATAGCCATGGGCTCAAAACTCGACCATTTTTACCAGACATTTATTTTAAAATTGGTATCCTTTACCCATCTGGACATCCGCGCTCATTGCTTGCAGAAGAATTTTTGAAATTACTTAGAGAACGACTACTTGATTTTATCCCCAATACTTAAAATATTCTGGCAATAATGCAACCAAAGCTAAGTCATAAGAGAGTTTTAAGTATTGCTATTCCAATTGTAGTATCTAATGCAACGATACCAATTTTGGGAGTTGTTGATACCGCTGTCATCGGACAATTGGGTCAAGCCGTGCCAATTGGGGCCGTTGGTATTGGCGCAATTATTATCTCAGCAATATATTGGCTATTTGGCTTTTTGCGAATGGGTACAACTGGCCTTACAGCTCAAGCCATTGGTGCAGGTGATAGGACAGAAACTTCTGCACTATTAATACGCGCATTAATCATTGGCTTTGCGATAGGCGTTTTTTTTATCGCAGTCCAACTACCCTTTTTATGGGGAGCCTTCCAGTTAGCACCTGCTTCTATAGAAGTAGAAACTTTGGCTAGAAATTATTTACAAATTAGAATTCATAGTGCCCCTGCTGCCATTGCTATTCTTGGCATTACTGGTTGGTTAATTGCCAAGGAAAGAACTCGTGCTGTTTTATTGCTTCAGTTATGTATGAACGGTGTAAATATAGTTTTGGACTTTTTCTTTGTTTTACAGCTTGGCTGGGGAGTCGAAGGTGTCGCTATAGCAACATTGATTGCAGAATGGTCAGGACTCGTTCTAGGCCTTTGGATAGTGCGTGATGGCTTTAATGAGATTGATTGGAAAAACTGGATTCAAATATTTGACAGCGTACGATTATGGCGCATGGCTACGGTTAATCGCGACATTATGATCAGATCATTTTTGTTAGAGGCAGGAATTGTCATCTTTATGTTTTTAGGATCAAGTTTTGATGATGCTATCTTGGCGGCAAACCAAGTGCTACTTCAATTAATAAATATAACAACCTATGCTCTTGATGGTTTTGCGCTTGCTGCAGAGACTTTAGTTGGTCAAGCATTAGGGGCAAAAAATAGAGGCCTTTTACGCAAATCAGTAGTTATAACCAGTCAATGGGGTGTAGTCTTAGTTATCCTAATGGCTGCAAGCTTTTTTGTCTTTGGTGATTTGTTTATTCATACTATGACCACAGCTCAGGATGTTCGCATGGTTTGTTATGAGTATTTGCCATGGATAGTTATTGTTCCATTAGTGGGTGTTGCCGCTTGGATGCTAGATGGAGTTTTCATAGGTGCTACGAGAACGGGCGACATGCGTAATATGATGTTTGTCTCTTTTAGTATTTACTTGGTCGCCTTAGTTGTACTTTTGCCTAGCTTTGGCAACCATGGACTCTGGGCCGCGATGATTATATTTTATATAGTACGAGGAGTTACTTTAGGATTTAAATATCACTATATTGAGTCTTCTGCTGATTAAATAGTTGATAAGAAAATATGCTAGGTGTCGCCATAGAGCGGCATGTTCGTTTGATGTAGGAGCGAGGTATCTTGATGATGATTATGATTAAGTCTGGCTATTTTGGCCTCACCTAAAACACCAAACCTCATTTAAATCTCTCCCTTACTAATAGTATAGCTTTACCAATAATAGTGTAGAGATAAAACCAAAAAATCCAAATAATATTTGCAAAACCTCATTAAAAGGAAATAATAGCAATCCTAAATAACCCCCGAAGAATAGCATAATTAACGGCAAAATATAAAGTACAAAGGCACGAAAAAATATCTCTCTTGAAGGAATCTCCAAGGTAACAAAATCGCCTACTAAAACATTATCTTTTGAAGGTCTTTCAAATACCGAATATTTATCAAAGTAGCTTGTCAATATTCCAGTGCCACATCCACCTTTAGCACTGCAGCTATGGCAAGTATCAGATCTATTTATCTTTAATGTCATAGTTTCACTATTGACATTAATTACTTCAAACTTTTCTTTCATTTGTTTTCTTTATATATAAAATATATCTCTATCTATCATCTCTTATTTTATATTGTGCTATATATAAAACTATGACTATTTCTCAATCAATATTTAAAGCTTACGACATTCGTGGTATTGTTGAACACGAATTAACCCCTGAAAATGTTAAATTAATAGGGCTAGCTATTGGCAGCGAATCGATTGAAAAAGGCGAAAGAGGTATTGTTGTAGGTCGTGATGGGAGACTTAGTGGATTTGAATTGATGGAATCACTAATAAGTGGCCTTAAACAAAGTGGCTGTCATGTTGTCGACATAGGTATGGTTCCTACCCCACTGGTTTACTATAGCACTTATACTAAGTCAGCCACTTCTGGTGTAATGATAACTGGCTCCCACAATCCTCCTGAATATAACGGCCTAAAAATAATGATTGCTGGAGAGACTCTTTCTGGAGAGAGAATTCAAGATATTTATAGAAGAATTAATAAAGCTGAGTTCTGCTATGGTTCTGGTACTTCCACAAAAGCTGATATCGAGGACGACTATATTGGCAGGATATTGTCAGACATTAGTCTTGATAAAGAGATGCATATAGTGGTTGATTGCGGTAATGGTGTTGCAGGTAAAGTTGCCCCTAAACTTTTTGAAAAACTCGGAGCAAGAGTAACTAAATTGTTTTGTTTAATAGATGGAAATTTCCCAAATCACCATCCAGACCCTTCTAAATTAGAAAACTTAAAGGACGTCATAGATGAGGTAAAAAATAGCAATGCAGATATGGGATTTGCTTTTGATGGAGATGGTGATAGGCTGGGTCTAGTCGACAATAAAGGTAACGTAATATGGGCCGATAGACAGATGATGCTATATTCTAGAGACATTCTTAAACGCAATAAAGGCGCTAAAATTGTTTTTGATGTTAAGTGCACTTCACTATTAAAAAAAGACATTGTCGCTAATTGTGGCGAGCCAATTATGTCTCGTACTGGGCATAGTTTTATTAAATCTAAAATCAAGGAAACTGGTGCTGCTCTAGGTGGAGAAATGAGTGGACATATATTCTTTAATGAGCGTTGGTATGGTTTTGATGATGCAATATATACCGGTGCAAGGTTATTAGAAATATTGTCGAAAACCGGCCAAACTTGCGAACAAGTTTTTGCAGACTTACCTAACAATATAAATACACCTGAAATCAATATTAACTTTGATGAGCAGGGTCAACAGTTTGATGCTATGAACAAGCTCCACTCAAATATTAATTTCTCTGGTGCAAAGATAACAACAATTGATGGTGTAAGAGTTGATTATGAAAATGGCTGGGGTCTAGTTCGCCCATCCAACACAACACCCTGCCTAGTACTTAGATTTGAGGCAGATAGCCAAAAGATTTTGAACAGTATTAAAGAAGAGTTCAGAATTTGGTTAGAAAATAACGGCATTGATACCGCCAGCCTTTTAAATTAGACCTAAAAGAAATATAATGTTGTCATTTTTATGACTGTAGCATACCTTCTGAAACAATAAAATCTATTATCTTTTCTTTACCAATATGTTTCTTTAAATTTGTAAATACAAATGGCTTGTCACCTCTCATTCTTTTTGTGTCACTCTCCATGACCTCTAATGAAGCGCCAACATAAGGTGCAAGATCAATTTTATTAATAACTAATAAATCTGAGCGAGTAATTCCTGGGCCGCCCTTTCGCGGAATTTTTTCACCCTCTGCTACATCAATTACATAAATAGTAATATCAGCTAACTCTGGACTGAATGTTGCGGAGAGATTATCGCCACCACTTTCAATAAAAATTACATCCAAATCTTCGAATCTATGAATTAAGTCTTCGATTGCGGACAAATTCATTGAAGCATCCTCTCGAATAGCCGTATGAGGACAACCGCCTGTTTCTACACCTATGATGCGTTGTGATTCTAACGCGTTACTTGCAGTAAGAAATTTTGCATCTTCTTGAGTATAAATATCGTTAGTAACAACTGCAATCTCATAGTTGTCACGCATTGACTTACAAAGAACATCTAACAAAGCTGTCTTTCCAGAGCCTACTGGTCCGCCAACACCTACTCTTAATGGTTGCTTGTTTTTCATATTTTTCCTTTTTATGATCTAAAAATTCGTGTGTATTGAGTCTCATGCAAACTACTAGCAATAGAAAATGCAGGCTGAGACCTTCCAATTTCATCCAAAGAAACTTCTTTAGATTTAACAATAGCTTCAGGAACTTGTTTGACTAATAGATGGAGCAACTGTTGCCCTTGAGTTTGGCCGAGAGGAATGATTTTCACTATAGCTGAAATCTGATTTTCAAGCCATGACCAGGAGTACCCCAAAAGTAGTTCATTAATCGGTATTTGCCATAAATTGCAAATTAAAGCATAACCAGCCAAATGATTAGTGTTAGTTACCTCATCCCACCCTTTAATTGCTGATTTTTCAATACTTTCGATAACCTTAGTTAATGACCTACCGCGATTAATTTCCTCTTGCCTTAATTCACTGGTTTCTCGACAAGCTAATAAAATATCGCTCCATTCTTTTGCTTTGTCCTTATCTCCCAATGATATTGATTTATATAGTCTAATTAAAATTGGAAGATCAGTATAAATTAACCCTGAAAGCAGTTGGCTGTTAAGCCACTGTTGTGCAGTATCAAAGTCTGAGACCCAATCAATTTCAATAGCTTTCTCAACCCCTTGTGAATAAGTAAACCCGCCAATTGGTAAGGTCGGGCTCATTAAATTCATTAATCTTAAAAGGCCTAGTTCGCTAATGCTCATGACTATGTAATTTAGTTGTGCCATGAGAATTGTAAGCACCCTTTTCTGGTTGAAAAGGTAATGATTCAATAATTACATCTAATCCAAAACTTTGAATCATCTTATCAAGAACATGGTCGTGTATATAGTGAACACTTGTCTCCTTAATCTGTAACTCTACATGGCGATTTCCCAAGTGATAACATGCTCGAGCTAATAATAATGGGTCATCAGAATATATTGAAGAAATGGTTTCCAGTGCGGCAACTACTTTAAGAACATAACCGTCTTTATCTATAATTAAATCGCCATGTTCAAGTACATTTCCACGCTCCATAAAAATACCTATTTTCTCGCCACTATCTGAACATGTTTTTAATCTGCTCTTAACTCTTTGCTGTAAATCTAACGTGACTGAACCATCAATATTTTGAGAAGAATTAATTTTTTCAACAAACTCTCTCACAACTAGAACAAGAAATACCTTTGCGCCAAAGCAACCTCACTAGCTGGCTCACAGGTTAGTAAAACACCATCAGCTTTAACCTCATAGGTTTGTGAATCAATCTCAATATTTGGTTGATAGTCATTATGAATCATTGATGATTTCGTAACTGATCTACAAGATTTTACAACCCCAACTAGAGACTTAAGTCCAAGCATATCAACAATACCGTTATTAACACTAGCTTGAGATAAGAATGTCATACTAGTATTAAATCTAGCTGCTCCCAAAGCGCCAAACATCTTTCTGTAGTGCACAGGTTGTGGTGTAGGTATTGAAGCATTTGGGTCTCCCATAGGCGCTGCTACAATCATGCCGCCCTTGATAATTAAACCAGGTTTTGCCCCAAAAAATTTTGGCTTCCATAACACTAAATCTGCTAATTTACCAATCTCAATAGATCCAACTTCATGTGATATTCCGTGAGTAATAGCAGGATTGATTGTGTATTTAGCGATGTATCTTTTCGCTCTATTATTGTCGTCGTTTGAGCTATCTCCTTCCAACAAACCTCTTTGAATTTTCATTTTATTAGCAGTCTGCCAGGTTCTTGTAATAACCTCTCCAACTCTGCCCATCGCTTGAGAGTCTGATGAAATCATAGAAAATGCGCCTAGATCATGCAAAATATCTTCAGCTGCAATCGTTTCTCTTCGAATGCGAGATTCTGCGAATGAAATATCTTCCGCTATTGATGGGTCTAGATGATGACATACCATCAACATATCTAAATGCTCATCTACAGTATTTACAGTATAAGGACGCGTTGGATTGGTAGAAGATGGTAGAACGTTACTATAGCCACAAGCCCTAATAATATCTGGAGCATGGCCGCCGCCAGCACCCTCTGTATGGTAAGTGTGTATCGCTCTTCCTTTCAGTGCAGCTATAGTGTCTTCAACAAAGCCAGACTCATTCAAGGTATCTGTATGTATAGCTACTTGGACATCATAATTCTCCGCAACTGATAGGCAATTGTCAATCGCTGCTGGTGTTGTTCCCCAATCCTCATGTAATTTTAAGCCCATAGCACCTGCTAGAACTTGCTCTGTTAATGGCTCAGGTAATGATGCATTGCCTTTACCCATATATCCTAAGTTCATTGGCAAGTCTTCAGCAGCCTCTAACATTCTATAAATATTCCAGGGTCCTGGCGTGCATGTGGTTGCATTGGTTCCAGCAGAAGGCCCAGTACCGCCACCTAACATAGTAGTAATACCTGACATTAATGCATCATCTATCTGTTGCGGGCAAATAAAATGAATATGTGCATCTATGCCGCCAGCGGTAACAATTTGTCCTTCTGATGCTACAACTTCAGTGCCAGCACCAATAGCAATATCAACATTTGGCTGTACGTCAGGATTTCCAGCCTTCCCAATACCAGAAATACGCCCATCTTTAATTCCAATATCAGCTTTAACAATTCCCCAATGATCAAGGATTAGAGCGTTTGTAATGACTAAATCAGCTACATCTTTGCTGCAAAGTTGACTTTGGCCCATACCATCACGTATAACCTTACCTCCTCCAAATTTAACTTCTTCTCCATAAGTGGTAAAGTCTTTCTCAACTTTAATAAATAATTCGGTGTCACCTAGCCTTACCTTATCTTCAACTGTTGGCCCATACATCTCTGTATAAGCTTTTCTAGAAATATGTCTCATACTTCCCCCATAATTTTGCCATTAAAGCCATAAATCTTATTATTACCAGCATATTTGACCAGTTCAACCTCTCTTTCTTGTCCCGGTTCAAATCTTACCGCTGTTCCAGATGGGATATTTAGCCTAAACCCTTTAGTCTTTTCTCTATCAAAAGAGAGCGCGCTATTGGTCTCAAAAAAATGATAATGAGAGCCTATTTGAATAGGTCTATCTCCAAGATTAGAAACAACAACTTTAACTCTTTCTCTATTAATATTAATCTCTATCTCTTCTGAAAAATTTATCAATACTTCACCAGGAATAAGAACATCATCTGAACTCACCCCTTCTAGTGATGATTTAACTGGCTGGATTGGATTATGGACTGTAACTAGTTTAGTTCCATCTGTAAAAGTAGCCTCAACCTGTATGTCTGGAATCATTGCAGAGACGCCATCCATGACATCATCTTCAGTTAAAAGCTGGCGACCATATTCCATCATTTCTGCAACACTTCTGCCATCCCTAGCTCCCTCCAATATTTCAGCAGAAATATAAGCAATTGCTTCTGGATAATTCAATTTAACTCCTCTATCTTTGCGTTTTTTTGCTAATAAAGAAGCAGTAAAAATCATTAATTTATCTTTTTCGCGTGGTGTTAAATCCATTATAAAGTCCTATTTATGTTAACCAAATTCTTGGCACTATGCCCTCTCTATCAAAAATCAAATGCCTTACCTCTATCCAAATATTTCTAAATAATTCTTGTATTAGGTTAGTTTTAAGAGCTAAACACCTAATAATAACAATATCCTCTATTTGAGTAGCGCCGGCGATATAAGATTTACTTTCAGGTATTAAACTACGTATAAATTCTAAGATATCTTTATTTGCTGAACTCAATACAAAAGTCCCAAAAACTGGAAACCCTCTAAGACCAGCGATATTATTTATATCTGAATGGTCAATCTTCAATCTATCTATAATAGCAGGTCTTCCATCTTTCCATAATTCAAAACTAAATTTTAATTTACCTGAATCAAATTTTTCATCGATAGCTGGTCTACCTAAGCACTGAATCTCCCAGGCTGCAATTCTAGCATCTCCATATAAAGAGAATTTTGTAGAGAATATTGAGTTTGCTCCGGGAAATATAATAGTTTCCATTGGTAACCATTCTAGAGTGGCACCTTCATTCACAACAATATCTTGCTTGATAATTGAAAATCTATCTTTAGTTGTTCGGTAAATTTTAGTTGCGCCAGGGGTGGTAATAAGTGTGTCTGAATATGGGTCAGAACTCAATTTAATTGTCAGTTCATCGCCTCCAACAATGCCTCCTGGAGGATGTAATAAATACACATGGCAAACACCGTCCTCTGGATAAAACGGTCTCTGTACAGTCAAAGGACCGATATGCCTTCTTTTTGAAAGAAAGGTCTTAGATTTATTTCTTGAAAAGTTTAATTCTAGCTCAGCTATCCATCCTTTATTGAGTATTTTTTCTGCAGTATTTTGCACCCAAGTAAAGACTACTTTGTGTTAACCAAGAAATTCTTCGATAGATAAGCAGTAACAGTAATAAGTCCTGATATAAACATAAAAGCAATTAAAATTTTCCATATAGGTAAAGTTTCATGACTATAGCCTATAACATGCTCTGGCGAAACGTGTGCCAAAATTGGAAATGCAACCGATAATGTTAGCGTTGCTATCAAAAACTTTATAGTATTGTTCATATTAATCTTTCCTTTTTTTTTGTTAAACAGTTAAATATTTTTTGATTAGTTTATCATCTAATTCATCCATTAGACCAGAATAAACATTAGCCCCTCTGTCTAGAATAACAAACTTATCTGCAACCCTCCTAGCTATTGGAAGTTTTTGTTCTACTAAAATAACTGTCATGCCCATTTCAGCATTTAATTTTTTAATAATGTCGCATATCTCTATAATAATATTTGGCTGAATACCTTCAGTTGGTTCATCAAGTATTAATAATTTTGGATTAACAACTAGCGCCCTTCCAATAGCTAATTGTTGCTGTTGCCCGCCCGACAAATCTCCACCTTGACGATCTAACATGTCCTTTAAAATAGGAAAAAGCTCGTATATGTATTCTGGGATTGTTCTATATTTGTCTTTTACTACTGGCAAACCGATTTTTAAATTTTCTTCTACCGTTAACAATGGAAATATCCTTCTCCCTTGAGGGACATAACCAATCCCCATCGGGGCTCTGGCTTCAGAAGCGTAGCTTGTTATGTCACGGTTCTGAAAATTAATAGATCCGCTTTCAATGGTCTGTAAACCCATGATACTTTCAACTAGTGTTGTTTTTCCGACCCCATTACGCCCCATTACAGAGATACAATCCCCCTCTGAGACACTAAGATTTAAATCCCACAATGTATGACTTTCGCCATAATATTGATTCAAACCCTTTATTTCTATCATATTATTCACCTAAATATACCTCGACTACTTTAGGATCATTTTGAATTTTGTCCATAGTGCCTTCAGCTAAAACACTACCCTGATGTAAAACAGTTACATCACTATCTAGTGACCTTACAAAATCCATATCATGCTCAACCACTATAACAGTGTGTTCCTTTCTTAATAGTTGTAATAACTCTGCAGTCTTGTCAATTTCCTGATGCGTCATTCCTGCCGCTGGCTCATCAATTAGTAAAAGCTGAGAATTTTGCATTAGTAGCATACCAATCTCTAGCCACTGTTTTTGACCATGTGACAATGACCCAGCAAGCTTTTTACTTGAACTAGACAGATTAATTTTATCTAACACAACTTCTATAGAGTAATTCTCATCAGAATTCAAACTAGCGCCAAGCGTTGGGAATACTCTCTTGTCACTATCCATTGCCAATTCTAAATTATCAAATACTGTTAATTTCTCAAAAACGGTTGGCTTTTGGAACTTTCTGCCTATGCCTGCTCTTGCAATTTCATCCTCAGAATGAGCTAAAAGATCAAAATTTTGACCAAACCATGCGGTGCCATAGTCAGGACGCGTTTTTCCAGTAACAATATCCATCATTGTTGTTTTTCCAGCACCATTAGGGCCAATAATGCATCGCAGTTCATTTTTTTTAATATACAAATTTAGAGAGTCAATAGCCTTAAATCCGTCAAAACTTACTGTGATATCTTCCAGATATAAAGCCATATCCTTATGGAAATCAATTTCCCTAGTAGGTGCTGATTTTTCAAAAAATGAGCGCAATTTATCGCCCCTCCCTTCAAGAGCTTTGACATATTCCTCTCTAGAATTGAATAGACTTATCATGACTCTGTATTCCTATTTTTTCTTAACAACCCTGCAATTCCATTTGGAAGAAATATAGTCGTAATAATGAACAATCCACCTAATGCAAACAGCCATACTTCTGGCATTGCACTGGTAAGAAAGGTCTTTGAGTAATTAACAATTACAGCCCCAATAACAGCTCCATACAAGGTATATCTGCCTCCAACAGCAACCCATATAACTATCTCAATCGAGTTTATAGGGGAGAACTCACCAGGATTAATAATGCCAACCTGTGGTACATATAATGCGCCAGCAATACCCGCCAGAATAGCAGAGAATGTAAATATAAATAATTTAACATATTCAACACGATAACCAATAAATCTGACTCTATCTTCTGAATCTCTAATTGCGACTGCAACCCTTCCAAGTCTTGAATTAGTTATAGCAAGACATGACATGTAACCTGCTAATAATGCAATAGATGATGCAACAAATAATCCAATTCTAGTGCTATCAAGGTGCAAACCAAAACCTAAAATATCTTTAAAATCTGTTAAACCGTTATTGCCTCCGAAACCAAGCTCATTCCTAAAAAAAGCTAGCATTAGAGCATAAACCAGAGCCTGAGTCATTATCGACAAGTAAACTCCGGTTACTCTAGATCGAAAAGCCAGCCATCCGAAAATAAATGCAAGTATTCCTGGGACCATCACAATCAAAACAATTGCAAACCAAAATTGATCTACTCCATGCCAAAACCATGGCAACTCTTGCCAGTCAAGAAAAACCATGAAGTCCGGCAATACAGGGTCTCCGTAAACACCACGGTCCCCAATTTGTCTCATTAAATACATTCCCATCACATAACCGCCAAGAGCAAAGAATGCTCCATGTCCGAGACTAAGAATGCCTAAGTAGCCCCACACAAGATCAACAGAGATTGCTAATAATGCATAAGTTAAATACTTTCCAAGTATTGTCACAGTGTAAGTAGAAATATGCATTATATTTCCCTCAGGAATCATTAAATTACAGACAGGAACTATAATAGTTACTGCAAGTAGCAGTGCTATAAATATTTTGCTCTCTCTATCCTTTTTTAATAATTTAAAAAATAACACGCGCTAACCTCCGGCAGACCTGCCTTTTTGAGGAAATAATCCTCTAGGTCTTTTTTGTATGAACAAAATAATAAAAATTAGAATTAACACTTTAGCTAGAACGGCACCAGCCCAAGGCTCAATAAATTTATTAATTATTCCTAGGCCAAATCCGCTTATTAAAGTGCCCCATAGATTGCCGACACCACCAAACACTACAACCATGAATGAATCAATTATGTATGATTGGCCAAGATTTGGGCCTACGTTTGTGAGTTGTGATAAAGCTACTCCAGCGATACCAGCAACGCCTGAACCCAATCCAAATGTCATTATATCGACCCAATTTGAACGAACTCCCATAGCTCTAGCCATATCTCTATCTTGAGAAACCGCTCTTACTTGTAGACCTAAAGAGGTTTTCTTTAAAACCAATACTAGAGCGGCAAAAACAACTAGACAAAACAAAATGATATACAAACGATTCCAAGTCAAGGACAATATTCCGTTTATTTCTAATGCACCGGACATCCATTCTGGTGACTCTACAGCACGGTTTAAAGGAGTAAAAATTGAACGCACAGTCTGCTGCAATACCAAACTAACCCCGAATGTTGCCAATAATGTTTCTAACGGTCTACCATGTAAATGGCGAATTACCCCTTGTTGAATCAAAATACCCACCAGGCCAGACACAATAAATGCTGCAGGAATAGCCACTAAAATTGAAATGTCTATATAAGAAGGCATGATTAGCTGAACAACATATGTAGTGTATGCGCCAAGCATAATCAATTCTCCATGCGCCATATTAATAACGCCCATTACACCAAAAGTTATAGCTAATCCTATTGCAGCTAATATCAGAACGGATCCAAAGCTAGCCCCAAAAAATATTACTTCTAATGTTTTAAATATGTCGGTTCGTGACTGTATCTCTACTAATGCCTGACTAGCTTTAAGCTTAACACGTTCATCTGAATCATTATTTATTAACTTTTTAAGTCTAGTTTTTACAGTAGGCTCAAGACTATCCTTTAAATTCTCTATAGCATTAATTCTTTTTACTGGATTGCTATCTTCTAACAAATAAATGTTAATTGCGATTTTCATTGCGTCTCTAACATCTTCGCTTTTCTCAGTCTTAATTAGCAACCCAATGACATCAAAAAGTTCTTGAGTGACATAGTCATATTTGTCTTTTACGGCCTTTAATCTAACCGATTCATCGGCATGATATAAGTAAAGAACTGCTAAAGCTTGTTCGATTTTTTTGCGAATTTTATTATTAATACCTACTTTTTTTAATTTTCGCTTGCTATAAACACCCAAAGGGCTATCATTAAGCAAACTTTTTGTTACATATTTGTTCTTTTCCTTGTTTGCAAAAAGAACGTTTTTGTTGCTTTTAAGATAATAAACTTTGCCATCTAATATTGAGTTAAGAATGAACTCTGTGCGAGGGTGCTGACTATTAATTATTTGTTCAATAATTTCTAGTTTTGTTGATAGTTTTTTGGTAGTTAGCTGATCAAGTGTATTATCAAATGATGCCAAATCTGCATTTGACTGTAATGAAAATAATAGACCAGATATTGTAATAAGTATGCAAGTTAAATATTTCATATTACTACCATTATATTGTCAAGGTGCTGCTTATGCAGCACCTTGTATTAGTAAGGGTTAAAATTAGTAATTTTGACCCGAACATTTAGCCGTTTTAACATTGTAATTTCCACATCTCAAAGGATTTCTCCAATCTGAAATTAGGTCCTTAGATCCAGGCAAAAAGTCTGACCATGCATCTCCAGCAATTAAACCTGATGTAGACCAAACAATATCAAATTGACCGTCTGACTGAATTTCTCCAATTAGCACTGGCTTAGTAATGTGATGGTTTGGCATCATTGCAGATACTCCACCTGAAAGATTAGGCGTTGTAACTCCAATAATAGCATCTTGAACAGCTGAAGAATCTGTGGTTCCAGCTTTTTCAACTGCCTTAACCCACATATTAAAACCAATATAATGCGCTTCCATTGGATCATTTGTTACTCTGTCCTCATCTCCAATAAATGAAACCCATTTATCAATAAATTCATCATTTTCTTCTGCATCAACACTCATAAAGTAGTTCCATGCAGCAAGATGTCCTACAAGTGGACCAGTATCCAAGCCAGAAAGCTCTTCTTCTCCAACAGAAAAAGCTACCACTGGTATATCAGAAGCTGAAATATTTTGGTTGCCTAATTCCTTATAGAATGGAATGTTCGCATCACCATTAATTGTAGATACTACAGCCGTACTTTTACCTTCAGAACCAAATGACTTTATATCAGATACAATTGTCTGCCAATCAGAATGACCAAAAGGCGTGTAGTTGACCATGATGTCAGAATCTGCAACTCCCTTTGCTTTCAAGTAAGCCTTAAGTATTTTGTTTGTAGTTCTTGGGTAAACATAATCTGTACCTGCAAGTACCCAACGCTCTACACCAATATCATTCATCAGGTAGTCTACAGCTGGAATTGCCTGCTGGTTAGGAGCAGCGCCTGTATAAAATACATTTTTCGATGACTCTTCCCCTTCATACTGAACAGGATAGAAAAATACACTGTCCAATTCTTCGATAACTGGAAGAACAGACTTCCTAGAAACAGACGTCCATGACCCAAAAATCACGTCAACCTCATCCTTTTCAATTAAACCTCTTGCTTTTTCAGCAAATAAAGGCCAATTTGATGCAGGATCAACGACAACAGCTTCAAGTTGCTTACCTAATACGCCGCCTTTTTCGTTTTGATCCTCAACTAGCATCAGAATTGTATCTTTTAGTGTTGTCTCACTAATTGCCATAGTTCCTGACAATGAGTGTAATACACCTACCTTGATTGTTTCGGCTGATAATACAGGCAAACTTAAGCCTGCGGCTAAGCTAGCTACCAAAGCAATCTTACTTATATTTTTATATGGTTTCATATATATTCCTTTTTTCTATTAAATTAAACAACAAAATATTATTATTTCGTTGTCGATTCTTTAGCCAAAAAAAAAGTTCGCAACTTTTCCATAAAATATAGAAAAATATACGAACATCCTTATTCAAATTTTGCAATCACCATCAATTGCAAAATGGCTGTGACTTATAAAAAAGTCAAAAAAAAGTTCGCAACTTTTCCATAAAATATAGAAAAATATACGAACATCCTTATTCTGTTTCTTCGACCATCTTTAGCCAAATACGAGGAGCATTATATATAACTTTATATTAAAAAACAAATCTAAATTGATTATTATCAATAACAGTATATCTCATTGAAATATATACATATTTCATAATGAACTATAAAATAAAAATGCTGCCAAACTATTAATTAAACTTAATATTCATACTCCTGCTAACAGCAACAACAACCAAGACTAAAACAGCAAAAACTATGGTTAATAGCTCTAATGGCTCATTTAAGAATATAGTAGATGCAATAATTGTAATAAATGGTTGCACAAGTTGAGTCTGACTGACTCTTACAACACCCCCAATAGCTAAGCCTTTGTTCCATAGGAAAAAACCAAATAACTGACTCACAAGAGCTAAATATAAAAAACCTAGCCAAATATTTATAGGGATTTTTAGTCCTTCTTCAGGCAATCTTGATAGTACCGGAAAAATCAAAAAAGGTAATGAAATAACTAAAGCCCAACATATAACTTGCCAACCACCCATACTCTTTGAAAGTTCTCCACCTACAGCATAGCCTATTGCTGCACATACTATAGAACCTAGTAGCGCTAAATCCCCTATATGAATTGAATTTGCCCCATTAATATAAGAAAAGATTACCACTATAGAACCACCTATAATTGCTACAATCCAAAACCCTATTGATGGCCTATCATTAGAAATCAAAAACCCTACTATTGCTGTCGCTATGGGTAATAAACCCAAAACAACACCGCCATGAGAAGATGGCACTGTTTGCATAGCTATTGAAGTTAATACTGGAAAACCAAAAACTACCCCCAAAGACACTATAAAGAGTTTATAGAATTGTTCACGGGTGGGAATACTTTGTCTAGTTACAACGAGTATGAACAAGGCTACAATAGCAGCAACTATAGCTCTACCTAAACCAATGAATATTGGGTCAAAATAATCAATGATATAGCGTATTGCTGGAAGTGTTAAAGCGAAAGACGTGACGCCTAATAGTCCAAACAGCATACCCTTAGACTCTCTATTCATTGTAAATAATTTACACTTTAGTTAATTTATTTTAATTAACGCCCTTTAAATTACCATTGCTGCCAGTCCTAAGAAAGCGACAAACCCTATTACATCAGTAATTGTAGTTAGTATGACTCCTCCAGCTAGCGCAGGGTCAATCTTAAGCTTAACTAGCAGTAACGGTAAGAAGGCACCAGAAAAAGCGGCAAATATAAGATTAGCTATGATTGCTAGTGATATAACCAAACTTATTACAGCGTCTTCAAACCAAATATAGGTTGCTATTGCAATAATTACAGCCCAGAATATGCCATTCAAGAAACCGACAGCCACCTCCTTAGTCATAAGAAGCTTCAAGTTTGAAATAGTAACTCTCCCAGTTGCAATACCTCTAGTGACCAAAATTAATGTCTGAGTACCTGCCACACCGCCCATGCTTGCAACGACCGGCATTAAGATAGCTAGTGCAACTTTCTGTTCTAAAGTGGCTTTGAACAGACCAATAAAAAAAACGGCTATGAATGCAGTGATTAGATTAACTCCCAACCAAACACTACGCCTCTTAGTTATTTCTAATACTGGCGCAAAAACGTCGTCCTCTTCATCTAAACCAGCCATAGACATTACTGAATGCTCTGCTTCATCTCTTATAACATCAACAACATCATCAATCGTTATTCGTCCAATTAGTTGATTATTTTCGTCTATCACTGGCGCCGAAATAAGGTTGCGCTGTTCAAACAGTTTTGCCACATCTTTTTCAGGCATTGTGGCCAAAATCGGCTGCGTTATTTCTAGACTAGATAGGTTAAGCATTTTCTGCTCAGGTTCTTTAGTTAAAAGTGCAGAGATATGTACAGAGCCCAGATAATTAAAAGACCGATCGACTACAAATACTTGGTCAGTATCAACAGGCATTTCCTTTAATAGACGTAAGTACCTAGTAACAGTAGCAACAGAAGCATCTGGCCTGACAGTAATAATATCGGTATTCATTAGGCCGCCGGCAGAGTCCTCTGCATAAGATAAAACTTGCTTAAGGTGATCTCTATGCTTGTGGTCAAGAGTTAGCAATAAATTATGTAGTGCAGACTCTGGTAGATTTGGAACGATATCAGCTAGATCGTCCATATCCATTCCCTCTGTAGCCTTTACAATTGATTCAACTTCCATCTCGTGAAGTAACTGCACTTGGACATCTTCACTAAATTCAATAAGTATGTCACCCTGGGTAGCAGAATCAATCCTTAACCATAGCTCGGTTCTATTTTTAGGGGGCACAGCTTCTAATAGGCGAGCGACTTCTCCAGGATGGAGAGCTGATAATTGCGAGGCGGCCTCTTCATAAGAAGATGCCTCCAGGGACTTAATCAGTCGCTGGAGGCAGTCTTCAAAAGAAGTTGTTTCAACTTCTGACATTGAATATTTTCCTTAATTAATTTTTAGCAAGCCTATTATTGCTTTGCTAATTGCTAAATCATAGATTAGTTTTTTCTATGGTCGTTTAGCTTTTCTTTGTGCTTCCTAATTTGTGCATCAAGCTTATTAATCAGTAAGTCTATAGATGCGTACATATCTGGACTTTCAGCTTTTGCAAATAATTCCGCGCCGCTAACATGAATAGTTGCTTCTGCTATTTGAAGATTCTTTTCAATTCCCAAAATCATATTAATATTAATTAGTTGATCAAAGTGGTGTTTAATTTTGGATAATTTATCGGTAGAATATTGTCTGATAGCTTCGGTAACATCAAGGTGATGGCCAGAAATGTTTATTTGCATGCTCGCTCCTTTTTTGTTGTGAATTTGTAACTGTATTGTGTCATATTTTCACTCTAATTGCAAAGTATTTATGTTGATTTATTGCAAATAATAGACGGGAAATAACCTATTATTAGTGTATAATAATAGGTTTATATCCTCGATATTTAGGAGTAAGATATGGATGTAGTAAGTAAGGAAGCAAACAAATTAAGTGCTAAAAGAATTGCACTACAAAATAGCTTTAAAGAATATAATGAAACAAACGGATTTTCATACAAAGATTGGGTTAGTCCTCCTGCTGGTCATTTCTATGAAGGTTATAAAAACGAATTAGACCAAATTAATAGTCAGATGGCGCCACCTTTAGAATATCAGTCTTAAATTGAAACTGGTTACTAGAGAGCCCCATTTGGGGCTTTTTTGCTTTTAACGCCTTAACTAATTATTATATATAACAATGCTATGTCATATTTAATGCCTAACTACTCACCTTTAGATGTGTCCTTTGTGAAGGGAGAAGGTTGCTATCTGACCGATGACAAAGGTGAAAAATACTTTGACGCCCTTTCCGGAGTTGGTGTAGTTAACCTTGGACATTGCCACAAAGATGTAACTAAAGCGATACAGGAACAGTCTGCTGAACTAATTCATACTAGCAACTGGTATCACATAAAGAATCAAGAAGTGCTAGCTGAAAAACTCTGTAAATTGTCTAATATGGATAAGGCTTTTTTTGGTAACTCTGGTGCCGAAGCTAACGAAGCTGCAATAAAAATTGCACGACTTTATGGCGACCAAAACAATATAACTAATCCAACAATTATTACAGCAAATCAAAGCTTTCACGGTCGCACAATGGCTACACTATCTGCTACAGGGAACGACAAAGTTCAATCTGGATTTGCCCCACTTGTTAGTAAATTTATCCATGTTGAGTTCAATAGCCTCGATGAGATAAAATCGCATACTGGTAACCCTGATATTGTTGCCGTAATGTTAGAGCCAATTCAAGGCGAAAGCGGAGTAATAATACCTGACAGTAGTTACCTAAATAGTGTGCAAGATATCTGCAAAAAAAATAACTGGCTACTTATTCTTGATGAGGTGCAAACTGGTATTGGAAGAACTGGTAAATTGTTTGCACATCAATATAATGATATAACCCCTGACATCTTAACTCTAGCTAAAGGTCTAGGTAACGGAGTACCTATTGGTGCGTGTTTAACAAAAGGTAAAGCATCCAAACTCCTAGTACCTGGCACCCATGGCTCAACCTTTGGAGGAAACCCTTTAGTATCTAAAACTGCAATCACAGTACTAGAAGTAATAGAAAAAGACCATATATTAGATAATTCGCTCAGAATGGGTGAGTATTTGACCTCTAAATTTAAAGATAAGCTTAATAAATCTAGTAGTGTAATAGATATCCGTTCCAAAGGGCTTATGATCGCAATAGAACTAAATGAGGATTGTTCAAGCCTATTACAACAAGCCTTGAAAAATAAATTACTAATAAATATAACCGGACAAACGATAAGACTACTTCCACCTCTCATTATTAACAAAGATGAGGCCGATATTTTGGTTAAAAAAGTCTGCGACCTAGTTAAAGAAATATAAATAAGAGGTAATCATGATAAAACATTTTATTAATATCAATGACTTTTCTTGCGATGAACTTAATGGCATCATTAGCGATGCTATAGAATTAAAAAAGCAACACAATTCTGGAGTAATTAATAAGACTTTGGAAAATAAGACTCTAGCAATGATTTTTGACAAATCATCAACAAGAACAAGGGTTTCTTTTGAAGCTGGAATGACACAACTGGGAGGTCATGCTTTATTTTTATCAGACAAAGACATCCAACTTGGTAGGGGCGAACCTATAGCGGATAGTGCAATAGTTATTAGTTCTATGGTTGATGCAATTATGATGCGAGTCTCTTCACACGAAGACATAAATATTTTTGCAGATAATTCAACTGTTCCTGTAATAAACGCACTCTCTAATGAGTCGCATCCATGCCAATTATTGGCAGACATTATGACTTATAATGAAAGTCGTGGTCCTATCAGTGGCGCTTCTGTGGCTTGGATTGGTGACGGAAACAACATGTGTAACACTTATATACAGGCCTCAAAGGTATTTGATTTTACCCTTAAAATTGCAGCCCCAAAAGGTTACGAGCCTGACCCTATGTTCAATAAGGATTACTCTGACAATGTTCAAATTTGTGAAACTATTGAACAGGCATGTTACGAGGCTGACCTTGTAGTTACAGATGTTTGGGCAAGTATGGGTCAAGAGAACGAACAAAATACGCGTACTTCTGCATTCAAGGGATACCAGGTTGACTCTAAATTGATGTCTTGTGCTAAGGATGATGCTGTATTTATGCATTGCCTTCCAGCGCATAGAGGTGAAGAGGTTAGTTCTGATGTTATTGATGGAGAACAGAGTTTAGTCTGGAAAGAGGCAGAAAACCGTTTGCATGCACAAAAGTCTTTGCTGTTATTTTTATTGAGCTAGTCACTCAATTTGAGTTTCTCTATAGCCTCTTTATAAAATTTTACGCCTCTTTTTATTTTTTCATGGCCCTTGCTAACTCTCCAGCGATTAGTATCCCTTAAAGAATAAGCGCAACCGCAGTACTCTTGTTGGTAAAACTGCTCTTTTTTTGATATCTCTAACATTCTAGATGAACCGCCCTTTTTCCGCCAATTAAAGTCCCAATAATTCAAACTTTCGTACTGTTCTGCGGCCCTTAAACCACAATCATTAATCTGATTCATATCTTTCCAGCGTGAAATACCTAGAGTTGATGAAATTAAATCAAACCCATTTTCATGTGCATATTTAGCGGTAACTTCAAAACGCATATCGAAACAAGTAGTACAACGCTTACCTCGCTCTGGTTCGTTCTCTTGGCCCTTAGTTCTACCAAACCATTCTTCGCGATTGTAATCTGCATCTATAAATGTGATTCCTAGTTTATTAGCGAAACGAATATTTTCTTGTTTGCGTAACTCATACTCCTCTATAGGATGTATGTTTGGATTATAAAAAAATATTGTGGTGTCTATATCTGAAGCTGACAGTGCCTCCATTATTTCGCCTGCACATGGAGCACAACAAGAATGCAATAGGAGTTTGTTTTCTCCATCTGGGGTATCCAGTTTTGGTCTATTGTAACCACTTAGTGTGTAATCTATTTTAGGCATTTTTTAAGGTTTTTTAGAACTTCCCATGAATTGCGCTTTAATTTTTCATTGCCATAAATTTTACTTGGGTGATGAGTGGTGAATTGATTATCTTTATTAGTCTTTAGCTTATCACTCATTAGCAGGACAGATTCAGCTTCATATTTATTTAATTCATTTTCTAGGCTAGAATTTATAATATTTACACACTCAAAGTCCTTGTTAACAAGTCCAATTGCAGATAACATTTTTGTAAGTAGATTTTTAGAATTTCCATCAATACAGAATGAGTTATTATCGGTACACTCTACCACCAAACATTTAACTATCTTTTTATTTGGTTTAGTTGTAGATGGTACAACTCTATGCTCATATAAATACTCAGGAATTCCTAATTCTTCAAGATATTTAGCTCTAACAACCTTATTCATAATAAACTACACCTGTGGATGCTCTCTATTTGTTGCTTCCATAACTTTATTTAATCCATGAACATAAGCCTTTGCGCTCGCTATAATTATATCGGTATCCGATCCTTGACCGTTTACAATTCGGCCGTTATGTTCTAACCTTACATTGACCTCGCCTAGAGAGTCTGTACCCTGGGTTACATTTGAGACAGAATATAGCTGCAAATTTAAATCCAAATTAACTAGCGAATTGATTGCGCTAAATGTAGCATCAACGGCTCCTGATGTATTCGCTGTTGAAGTTTTTTCCTCACCGTTGATTGACAAGATTACGGTTGCTGTATTTTGTTCACCGGTTTCTGTACACACCTTCAATGAAACAAGCTTTATTGATTCTAAAGCTTCGCTTTGTGATTCAGTTACGAGAGCTTGAAGGTCTTCATCAAATATATCGTGCTTCTTATCAGCTAAGTCCTTGAAACGTTTGAATGCATCATTTAAACTCTCCTCAGAATTAAACTCAACACCAAGTTCAATAAGTCTAGCTTTAAATGCATTCCTTCCAGAGTGTTTCCCTAGAACTAACTGATTAGCATTCCAACCAACATCTTCGGCCTTCATGATTTCGTATGTTTCTCTATATTTTAAGACACCGTCTTGATGAATTCCTGCCTCATGTGCGAATGCATTGGCTCCAACAATAGCTTTATTTGGTTGAACTATAAAGCCGGTAACTGACGATACTAGTCTAGATGCTGAAAGTATATGTGTTGCGTCAATATCTGTATCGCAATCAAAAATATCTTGCCTCGTTCGAACAGCCATAACTATCTCTTCCAAAGAGGTGTTGCCTGCACGTTCACCTAGTCCATTAATGGTGCACTCAACCTGTCTAGCTCCATTCAGTACAGCAGACAATGAATTTGACACTGCAAGACCTAAATCATTGTGGCAGTGTGCAGAAAAAATCGCCTTGTCAGAGTTTGGAACCCTCTCAATAAGAGACCTCATTGTTTGACCGAATTGATCAGGAATGTTGTAGCCTACAGTGTCTGGAATGTTTATGGTGGTAGCTCCTGCATCAATCGTAGCTTCAATAATTCTACACAAAAAATCTTCATCAGACCTGCCAGCATCTTCTGGTGAAAATTCTATATTGTCAGTAAATTTACTTGCCCTCTTAACAGCTCTAACTGCTTGCTCAATGACCTTTTCACGGGTCATCTGTAATTTCATTTTCATATGAATGTTAGATGTAGCAATGAAGGTATGTATTCTTGAAGAGTTGGTATTTTTTAATGCCTCTCCTGCCCTATCAATATCCTTGTCTATGGCTCTAGCTAGAGAGCATACGGTTGAATCTTTAACGGCGTTAGCAACTGCTTTTACTGCCTCAAAATCCCCAGGTGAAGCTATAGCAAATCCTGCCTCAATTACATCAACCTTCATCTTCTCTAATACTTTGGCGATTCTTACTTTTTCATCTTTAGTCATCGAGGCTCCTGGAGATTGCTCTCCGTCACGAAGCGTCGTATCAAAAATAATTAACTTGTCAGACATTTAAGTCTCCTATATGTTTGTGTTGTTTAGATTTTGTTTGCAAGACTTTTCAGTCAAGCGCTATGATGAATTATGCCTTAAGGCAATAATCGTAACAAAGACAAGAGGCTGCTTTGTGTGAAGAAAGTATTTACATTATTTTTGTTCATTGCGGACATTATAAATGATATTTTACTAACGTTTTGTGCGTTTTTTTAATCTACGCTTTTTTCTAACCTCAATAGAAGTCATAATTAAGCCAGATAAAGCATAAACAAAAAAGAATGTAAATAGAACAGCGCTAGGTTTAAAAATAATAACTATGATTATTAGTATAGCTACAAGAAGTACCTTAAAGGAGGCTCTGCCCTTTAGGTTAACCTCTTTGAAGCTGTAATATCTAATATTGCTAACCATTAATGCTCCTGCACCTACCAAAATAACCCAGCCAACATAAATCATTACAAAATCGTATGGAGTAGCCCCAATCATCTCTTTTGTTGAGACCATTCCAGCGATAAGTGCAGCGGCAGCTGGAGATGGCAATCCTTGAAAATATCTCTTGTCTGCAATGCCTATTTGAGTATTAAATCTAGCAAGCCTGAGTGCGCCTCCCGCTATATAAATAAAGGCACCGATCCAGCCAACTTTGCCTAAATCTGCAAAAAGCCAGAAATATACTAATAAAGCAGGAGCCACACCGAAAGAGACCATATCTGACATTGAGTCGTATTGAGCGCCGAATTCACTTTGTGTATTGGTTAGCCTTGCAACACGACCATCCAAACCGTCCCACAACATGGCAATAAATATTGCAATAGCAGATTCAGCAAATTGACCTTTTGTTGCCAAAATGATAGCAAAAAACCCAGAAAAAAGGCCAAATGTAGTTAACACATTTGGTAATAGGTATACGCCTCTTTTAGTTTTTTTATCAGATTTCATTTTTTAATGAATTAACAACCTTAATCATACATAAGGCTGTTAATCTGTATTAATTTTTTGACTGATCTACAATTTTATTTTTGTTAATCCATGGCATCATAGAGCGTAAAGATTCGCCTACTATTTCAATCTGATGTTGACGCTGAACTTCTCTACGAGATGGAAGATCCCCAACATTAGAGATAAACTCTTTAGCGAACGTGCCATCTTGAATCTCGTCCAAGATTTTCTTCATTTCAGCCTTGGTTTCGCTTGTAACAATTCTTGGACCTCTAGTTACATCTCCATACTCTGCAGTATTAGATATGGAGTAACGCATATTTGCAATTCCGCCCTCATAGAGTAAATCAACAATTAATTTTAGCTCATGCAGGCACTCGAAATATGCCATTTCTGGCTCATAGCCTCCCTCAACCAAAGTTTCAAATGCAGCCTGCACTAAAGATGTAGTACCGCCACAAAGAACCACCTGCTCACCAAATAAGTCTGTCTCTGTTTCTTCTTTAAATGTTGTTTCTAAAATTCCGGTACGACCACCGCCAATAGCTGATGCATAAGATAGTGCAGTTTCTTTTGCGTTACCTGAAGCATCCTGAAAAATTGCTATAAGGTCAGGTATACCGCCACCCTTAACAAACTCAGAACGTACAGTATGTCCAGGCGCTTTAGGTGCAACCATAATAACATCAAGATCAGCTCTAGGTTTAATTTGACCAAAGTGTATATTGAAACCATGAGCAAATGCAATAGCTGCACCTTGCTTAATATTTGGCTCTATATTTTCAGCATATATCTGTCCCTGAAATTCATCCGGCGCCAAAACCATAACTAGGTCAGCCCAAGATGTAGCGTCCTCTACTGATTTAACGTTTAAGCCAGCTTCCGCAGCCTTAACAGCTGAACTTGAGCCTTCTCTAAGAGCAACTACAACGTCAACACCAGAGTCTTTTAAATTGTTTGCATGCGCATGCCCTTGAGAGCCATAGCCTACAATTGCCACTTTTAAGTTTTGAATTATGCTTAGATCAGCATCTTTGTCGTAATATCTTTTCATTTTTTTTCCCGATTATTAAAGATTTAGTTATTATTAATTATTGTTTGTTCCTTTAAGAACACCAGTAACGCCAGTTCTTGAAACTTCAATTATTAATGATTCGTCCAGCAACTCTATAAAGGCATCTAGGCTTTTACTTTGGCCCGCTAATTCAATTGTATATGTATCTTCAGAAGCATCTACAATTTTGCCTGAAAAATAATCAATTTGCTTAATAATATCAGCCTGATTATCTTGATTAATACTCAATTTTACCAACATTAGTTCGCGTTCAATGTGCTCATATGAAGTTAAATCTGTTGCCGTTACTACATCAACAAGCTTGTTTAATTGCTTAACTATTTGCTCAATGATATTGTCATCTCCAATACTAACAATAGTCATTCGAGAGAGTGTTTCATCATTTGTTGGCGCAACATTTAATGATTCAATATTAAAACCCCTAGCGGAGAATAGACCTGCAACCCTAGAAAGGGCACCAGATTCATTTTCTAACATTATTGACACAATATGTCTCATAGCTATACCAAGTTTAAACCTTCATCATTAGTCGAAACCATATCATCTTCACCTGCCAACAACATCTCATGATGCCCAGCGCCTGAAGGAATCATTGGGTATACGTTTTCTTTCTGATCAGTAATAATATCTAGAAATACTGTCCTATCTTTAAGTTTGAATGCCTCTACAAGTGCTGGTCTTAGGTCTGACTCTTTTTCAACAAGTATCCCAACATGACCAAAACTTTCTGCCAATTTAACAAAATCAGGTAACGCATCCATATACGACATGGAGTATCTTTTTTCATAGAAAAACTCTTGCCATTGGCGAACCATCCCTAGGTAACGGTTATTTAAATTTACTATTTTTACGGGAGTGCTATATTGCAACATAGTTGAGAGTTCCTGCAACATCATCTGAATGCTGCCCTCACCAGTGACACATGCAACGTCCCTGTCTGGTACGGCCAACTTAGCACCCATAGCTGCTGGAAGTCCAAAACCCATTGTACCGAGACCGCCAGAATTAATCCATCTGCGTGGCTCATCAAAAAGATAATACTGTGCAGCCCACATTTGGTGCTGCCCTACGTCAGAAGTTACTATAGCTTCGCCCTTAGTAACATCATATAGTGTCTCTATTACAGTTTGGGGCTTAATGACCCCCTCTTCCTTTTTGTAATCTAGAGATTTTTTCTTTCGCCAGTCATTGATTTGACTCCACCACTTAGATATATCGCTTTTAGATCTCCCATTAAGCGCTCTAATCAATTCTTTTAGGGTTGCCTTAACATCGCCCACTAATGCAATATCTACTGCAACATTTTTCCCAATAGATGTAGGGTCAATGTCTAATTGAATGATCTCAGCATTTGGACAGAACTTCTCAATATTTGCTGTAACTCTATCATCAAACCTTGCACCAACAGCTATTACACAATCAGAATGATGCATAGCCATGTTGGCCTCGTATGTCCCATGCATTCCAAGCATTCCAAGCGACAACTCGTCATTAGCCGGGTAAGCACCAAGCCCCATTAGAGTTTGGGTTATTGGCAAACCTAAATCGCGAGTTAGTTTTCTTAATTCAGATGCTGCATTTCCAATTACACTGCCGCCTCCAGAGTAGACTATAGGTTTAGTAGATGATATTATTGATTCGACAGCCTTGTTAATTTGTTCTTTGTCTATGTCGTTATGTGGCTTATATGAACGTAAATCTATTGTATTTGGATATACTTGATTTTCAGACAGGCCTATAGTTATATCTTTTGGAATGTCAATCAATACAGGACCTGGGCGCCCTGTTGTAGCAATATGAAATGCCTTCTTAAGAGTAACTGCTATCTGTGATATATCTTTAATTAAGAAATTGTGCTTGACACATGAACGAGTAATACCTACAGCGTCAACCTCCTGAAAAGCATCGTTACCAATAAGGGGGGAAGGTACCTGCCCTGAAATTATAACCATTGGTATTGAGTCCATATATGCTGTCGCAATACCGGTAACCGCATTAGTAATGCCAGGACCAGACGTCACAAGCACAACTCCAGGTTTACCGCTTGCACGTGCATAACCGTCAGCCGCGTGAGCTGCGCCTTGCTCATGACGAACAAGAACATGAGTCATTTTGTCTTGCGCATTTAGGGCATCATAAATATGCAGTACAGCCCCTCCTGGAAATCCAAAGATGTACTCTACGCCCTCCTCTATAAGACTGTTGGTAAGTATTTCAGCGCCATTTAACATCATTCTTAATGTTAGGAATAAAAAAACACTAAATTATACCTAAAGGAATCTTCTAAGTATGACAATGGTTATAGGGATTTTTGCCAATCTTCTGAGTAAAAATGCATAGGAGAATCTTCATCTTCAAAGGTTTTAATTTCCCACTTTTCAGGCTTTTCTAAAATGGCAGATAATAACTGATCGTTGAGTAAATGTCCTGTTTTATATCCTTCATAATGACCAATAATATTGCACCCTAAAAGGAAAAGATCTCCAACAATGTCAAGTATTTTGTGTTTCACAAATTCATTTTGATAGCGCATACCATCTTCATTTAGTACATCTTCGTCACTAAGCGCTATAGCATTACTCATACTGGCACCTAAAGAAAGGTTTTGCCTTTGCATCATCTCAACATCCTTCATATAACCAAAAGTTCTCGCTCTAGATATCTCTTTTAGGTATGACTGCTGCGCAAAATCAATGCTAAGCTCTTGCCCACTCTCTTTAATTTTTTGGTGATCAAAATCAATCTCAAGAGTAACTTTAAATCCTTCATAAGGTGAGACTTGTGCCCAGGAATCGTTGTTTTCTACACGCACAGTATCATTAATAACAAAAAACTTTTTATACAGGTCCTGCTCTAATATCCCTGCAGATTGGACAAGAAAAATAAATGGCGCTGAAGATCCGTCCATTATTGGCACCTCAAATGAATCAAGCTCAACAATGATATTATCAATACCAAGCGCTGAAAATGCGCTCATTAGATGCTCAACAGTTGAAACTTTAACTCCCTGATTTTCAAGTCCGGTAGACAGAACTACCTCATTAACAAATGCATTGTGGGCTCTAACAAGCTTACCTCCAACATCCATCCTTCTAAATACAACTCCATGGTCAGCTTCAGCCGGTATTAGTGACATATTTACAATCTTTCCACTATGAATACCTATACCTCTGGCCTTAACATTTTTTTTAATAGTTCTTTGTTTTATCATTATTAGAAATTTAATAGTTTTTCTTTAAACTTACTTAGAATGTTTGATTCTTCTTCTGTATGTGTCTCGTCAAAATAAGATTCGTCATTAGAGTATAAAACTAAGCCCATAGCGGAAGAGTACCTTGGGTTTGTTATTATTAATTCCTTACCCCTTATCTTGTTCCTGTCAACAGCCCCAATTTTGGTTCTTATTTTAAATGAATTTCTAAACAAATCATCAAAACCTGGTAACAAAGATGAGCCCCCAGTTAAAATAAATCCTGACTTTATTGATCTGTCTAGTTTTTGTTTTTTTAAATTCTTTTTGATTGTAGAAAATAGCTGGCAGCAAGAGTCTTCAATTACTTCAATTAGTGAGTAATTGGAAAGATATCTTTCTTCAGAGTTATTGATTTGTTCAAACTTGATCAGTCTATCTTTGTTGGAATGCTTGACTTTAGCTCTTCCATGCCCTATCTTTAAACGTTCTGCCTCATCAAAAGAAGTGTCGAATGCATAGGCTATACTCTCGGTTATATCGTTACCGGCTATTTGGAATATATCATTATAAGTAATGCCTCCATTTGTAAATACGCTTATATTGGTTACACCAGCTCCAATATCAACAACACATATACCATTATCCTTTTCATCTTGGCTAACAAACACTTCGCTATTTGAAATCGAATCTAATACTATTCTGTCAATACCTAGGTCACTCTGCTCAATGCTTTTTTGGACATTACTAACGCCCTGGTTGGAGACACTAATTATGTGCATTTGTGCCCCTAATACTTTCGCCTCTAAGCCGATAGGTTTATTAACTTTAACATAATCTAAGTTTTGATCAATAGTGAAATGGTTTGGAATACTTTCTAGTACCTGCTTGTTGGTAGGTGTTGGTGTGGCTGATGCAGTTTTTATAGCAGAAACGACATCATTCCTTGTCACTTTCTTACCGGATATACTTACATGTCCCTCTCTATTAACAACTGTTAAGTGTGGGTCGGAAATATTAACATTAACATTGTATATATCAACGTTACAATTTTCGTGCGCATTTTTTAGCGCCCTCTTGATTGAATTTGAAACCAGCTTAGGATTAGCAATAGAGCCCCTCTTGACTCCCTCCGAATCACTAATACCTTGACCCAGAACCCTCATAATGCCGTCCTCCGGCTCCGCTATGATGATCGCAACTTTGCTTGTACCAATATCTACACTGGCGACTAAATCGTTGCCGTTACCCATAAATTTCTTCCTTTTCTAGAAATTTCAACCACTCATCAATGTGCTTTATTTCAACGCTAGCTCCACTAAGCAATCGTCTAAATTTTTTTGCATTCCTTTGGCCATGATATAGGCCAAGAATATGCCTAGTCATAGACCTAATTGGTACTCCAATCTTGTTTTGCTTTTCAATGTAATCTATGTACTTTAATAATACTTGTTCGCGACTATATTTTGGTGAAGATTGTTGATAAATTTTATTATCAACATCGGACAACATATATGGCTGTGAGTAAACCGCCCTTCCCAACATGGCCCCATCAACATTGTCCAGATGCTCTTGTGCCTGCTCAATTGTATTGATACCACCATTGATTGTAATACTTAAATCAGGGAAGTCTTTTTTAGCTCTATATACCCAGTCATACTTGAGTGGCGGTATGCTGCGATTTTGCTTTGGACTTAAGCCACTCAGCCAGGCCTTACGTGCATGTATTATAAAGGTTTTGCAGCCACCATCTTTAACTGTTGAAATGAACTCACATAGCTCATCATAACTCTCCATATCGTCTACACCAATCCTAGACTTGACACTTACTGTTATGTCACTTATTTGTTTCATTGAATATACACAATCTGCCACGATAGATGGTGTCTGCATAAGGCAGGCTCCAAAGCTTCCTGACTTAACTCTTTTTGATGGACAGCCTACATTTATGTTTACTTCGTCGTACCCCCATTCTTTTGCAATTTTGGTACAAATTGCCATCTCTTTAGGGTCACTTCCGCCCAACTGTAGTGCTATAGGGTGCTCATCATGGTTATAATCAAGAAGCCTTTTCTTGTCACCATTTATGATAGCTTTTGAGGTTATCATTTCAGTAAAAAGCAAAGCCTTGTTAGACATCAGCCTATAAAAATATCGGCAATGCTTGTCGGTCCAGTCCATCATAGGGGCAACGCTTAACCTGTTTAATGGTTCTAGTTCAGTTTTCATTGATAAAAAGAAAATTACTTTGATAGTTCATAAATTAACCTGTCAATGACAAAATTAATACTGCTTTCGATTATATTTTCACGATCCCCTGTGAAGTGCTCAGTTGTACTAAAGCAATCTTTAAAAATACAAAACCCAAAACACACCATACCGACAGGTTTTGACTTGCTGCCACCAGTTGGCCCGGCAATACCTGTAATGGCAACCCCGATATCAGATGCAGAATTAGCTATAACCCCACTCACCATCTCTTTAGCAGTTTGCTCACTTACTGCACCATAATTTTTAATGGTTGTTGAGTTTACTCCTAGCATGGTTATTTTAGCTTCATTACTGTAGGTGATATATCCACTATTAAAAAAGTTAGATGAGCCACTTTTACTTGTCAATAATGCAGAAAGGTTTCCTCCGGTGCATGACTCTGCAACAGAGATAGTGGTTGGCCTAGCTTGTAGGATCTCTTCTAGCTTAATGAGATTATCTTTCATTTTAGAGCGGCTTGAACAATTTCAAAAATATCATTAGATAGATTCTTTGTTTTTAATATCTTATTTAATTGTATTTCTTGAAGGGATTTAAGTTCTGGACTGAAGCGCCTCCAGTGGTTATATACTGACACCAATCTAGCTCCTATCTGAGGGTTTGATTTGTTCAGTTTAATTATAATATCTGTGAATAGTTTGTATCCGTTATTATTATGGAAGTTTGTATAGTTTTGAGAGAACACCCCAACAACGCTTCGCAACCTGTTTGGCGTATTAAATGAGAACAACTCATGGGTCATCAATTTCTTTACATCCTCAACGGTTGTTGATGGAGATATAGACTGAGAGGAGAACCATTTATCCATCACCTGGACGTCATCTTTGAATTCATCATAAAAATCTGCCACAACATCATCTTTATATCGGTTATTTTTTGTTATTAGTGCATTAAAACCGGCTATTTTGTCAGTCATGCAATTAGCATTTTTGTAATGCTTATAAGCTAAATCAAAGTCCCCATCCTTAGCTAAATGATATACACAATAATTCCTTAGAGCCCTATTTCCAACTGACTCTGGGGTGATATTGTATCTATTGTCGGAACCTAAAATTGAATACGTGTCTAGCAATAATGGTTTTAATCTTGTGGTTAGTTTAGATATAGCAGATTCACGCTTTTCGTGAATATCAAATACATTTATTTCTTCTACTTGTTGATGAATAAAGCGCTCGGAAGGCGGGGTTAATATTTCACAAATCAATGATCTGTCTTTTGATGTTTTTAGTACTTTTTCAATAGCTTCAAAAAACAAGTCCTCGTCTATCTTTTCAGGATTGAGGATGAATGACAACCATAAATTTTGAGCACTATCGCATCTATTAAAGGCGTCACTGTCGTTTCCGACAAGAAATATTCTTTGATTGTTGGTTAGGTCAGTGCTAAGTTTTACCGGTGCAGAGAATTCTCTTAGCCATGAAGGAATAGGCTTTGAACTTATATCATTAAACTTGAATAGTTTTTCTTTTTCATCTATAACCAGAACTCCACTTTCAATCTCTCTCCCTTTCTTATCAAACAATGCAAACTTAACAGGAAACATGTAGCTGTATTTAGAATTTTGCTTTATCTTTACAGTTAATGTGTTATTTTTAGCGCTGTAATCTGTTGATATATCAATCTCTGGAGTTCCTGACTTAGAATACCAATTCATAAATCCGCTAAAGTCAAAGTCGTTAGCATCGCTCATACTTGCAACAAAGTCATCTATGGTGACTGCATTTCCGTCATGCCGCATAAAATATAAATCCATCCCTTTTTGGAAGCCAACCTCTCCTAAGAGTGTGTGAATCATACGGATAACTTCTGCCCCCTTTTCATATACCGTAAAGGTGTAAAAGTTATTCATCTCTATGTAGCTATCTGGCCTTACTGGGTGTTTCATAGGTCCAGCATCCTCGGCAAACTGGAAAGTACGCAGATTATTTACATCTTCTATCCTTTTTATAGATCTAGAATGAAGGTCTGAAGTGAACTCTTGATCTCTAAATACAGTTAAGCCCTCCTTTAGGCTTAATTGGAACCAGTCTCTACAGGTAACCCTATTGCCGGTCCAGTTATGAAAATATTCATGCCCAATTACAGATTCAATATTAATGAAGTCTCTATCTGTAGCGGTTTCTGGTTTAGCCAACACATAACTAGAATTAAAAATATTTAGACCTTTATTTTCCATCGCACCCATATTAAAGTCGTCCACAGCAACTATCATGTATATGTCTAAATCATACTCAAGACCAAATCTATTCTCGTCCCACTCAAAAGACCTTATTAGTGAGTCCATAGCAAATCTTGTTTTGTCTATGTTGTGAGGTTCAACATAAATCTTTAAATCGACCTCTCTTCCTGATTTGGTTTTGTAGCTATCCTCCAATACTGAAAATTTTCCAGCAACCAATGCAAATAAATAACAGGGTTTAGGCGCTGGGTCATGCCATGTAGCAGAGCCGGGGCTTTTATTAACTAAATTACCGTTACTCAATAGGGTAGGATATTTGTCATCATCTGCCTTGATAGTCGTTGTAAATACGCTAAGCACATCCGGTCTATCTAAATAATAAGTAATATTTCGAAAGCCATGAGCTTCACACTGTGTACAATAATTTCCACTAGATTTGTATAGACCATTTAGACTAGTGTTTTTCTCTGGATGAATGCGGGTCTTTATATCTACAATGAATTCATCTTCTAGATTTCTTAATTCAATACCATCTTTCTTTGTTTCGTATGCAGGCTCGGCACCATTAATAG
>JASLYC010000088.1 GCA_030739975.1 Gammaproteobacteria bacterium | reverse complement strand
TCTTAACGCGTACCAAACGCGTACCAGTAAATTATTTTGAATTAAGTGAAATGGCTGAAAGCCTTGCTGTATATGGTGGTTATGGGTGGACTTGAACCACCGACCCCAGCATTATGAATGCTGTGCTCTAACCGGCTGAGCTACATAACCAAAAGAGCATGTATTATCGAAAGATTTGGCTAAAATGTCAATAGCAAAACATTAATATACTTTTGTATTAATGCTTTTAATAAAATCGCAAGTATAAAATTAAATAGATTATGTCAAAACTTAAAATTGCACTTACAGGTGGTATAGCGAGTGGCAAATCAAAGGTCGGTAATATCCTTAAAGACCTTGGAGCTGCTATTATAGATCTTGATGTTATATCAAGAAAAGTAGTCATGCCTAGAACAGATGGCTTAAGTGAATTGGTAACTAATTTTGGCTCAAGCATACTTAATGATGATGAAACTCTAAATCGCTCAGAACTTCGCAACCTACTCCTTAAAGACAAAAGCAACAAACGACTAATAGAATCTATTTTGCACCCAAAAATACTTGACTATATGCAGAAAGAAATAACAAATATTGACAATGATATTGTTGTTGTTGAAATACCTCTTCTAGGTGAAACTGGAAATACACATATGTTTGATAGAGCGATAATAGTTGATTGCAATAAGAGTGATCAGCTTGAAAGGTTAATAAAGCGTGATGGTATCAACGAAGATAAGGCACAAAGTATGATTTCTGCTCAAATAAGTAGAGAAGAGCGCTTAAAGATAGCAGAAAAACTGCCAACAGATATCATTGATAACAGTTCACAAAGCTCTAGCCTGGAACAAGATGTATCTTTGTTATATGATAGATTAATTAATAATAAGTGATTTGTGCTTATCTTCACTCATTTCTTATTAGTGGGTAGACAGCCGGATTGAACATATTTTTATTTGCCACTAATATTAATACAAATGTAACTATCCCTGTTGAAAGTACCAAAATTAAAGTCAAGTTGAGGTTGAATGCCCAATCTAAAGCAAAGATATTATCAATCAGGTAGTATGAAGCCATCGTTGCCACTGATATTGAAAAGGCAATCAATGATAAATAAATAAGCGCGAACTCAATCGTCATTGCCTTAAGTATGGTTGAAAAGTCAACACCCAAAATTTTGTAAATCAGGTTATTGTATTTGCGTAAATTTGCCTGCACCAAGATTGCACTAACAATTACTATTAGTCCGATAACAATAACTACGAGAGATATTGAGCTAACAGCAATAAATATCTTGTTTAGTATTTCACTAACCTTAGAGATAATTCGATCAATTTTGATTGAAGATATGTTGGGGAATTCTTTTATTATTTGTGCCTGAATTTCATTGGTTTCTAATTTTGATTTCAGTGTTCCAACATATTCATAAGGCAGCTTTTCGGCATAAGCACTATTAATGATAATAGCAAAGTTGGTGCCGAAATTTCTATACTCGACATTTCTAAAGTTCATAACAGACCCTTCAACCTCTCTACCCAAAATGTTGAGCGTTATCTTGTCGCCTATCTTTATACCGATGTCAGATGCGACCTTGTAATCTAAAGACAAATACATATTGTCGCTGTCTCCATTCATCCACCAATCGCCTTTGACTATTGGGCTATTTTCTCTTGGCTTCTTCAGCCAAGATATCCTCCTGTCGCCACGTACAACCCAACCAGAGGGGTTATTGTCAGAAACTATGCTCTCTACAGGAACAGAATTGAGCGAGACAAAAGATGCGCTCACCATTGGCCTGAAATCTAATTCTGCCTGATCATCTTTGTCTAGGATAAAGTCTTCTAGTTTGCTCTTTTCGTTTTTATTTATCCCAACAAAAAAAATGTCCGGGGACTTGGCTGGGATGTTTTCTGCGATCTCTTTATTTAATATATTGGCAACAAAGCTCAAGGTTAGCAATAATGTTAGTCCTATCCCTAGCGATATTGTAATTATAGGTGCGAGCGACTTTTTACTGACAATGTTTCTGTATGCAATCTTATAGCTATTGCTATAGAAACCTTTAAATCTTTTGAGTGAAAATATAAGTGCCCTAGCAACAAAGTAAAATACCACTAGACTTGAAAAGAATGCAAAAAAATACGACAAGGTTATGGCTTGTTGCTTAGTTTGTAAGACAAAGTATGTAACCAAAACAAAGGTCAACAGAACTATATAAACAATATTCCTTCTTGAAAAGTACAGATTGACCGGCTGGAAGGTGTTTCTAAAAAGATCCATAGCCCTTATTGAGTTAATGGAGTAAAGTGAGGGTATTGAAAATATTAACACTATGAGTAGACCAATAAAAGCAATATTCAAATAATTGGCAACACTAAAGCTTGGTTTAAGCGCTAACCCTAAAACCTCTGGGATCATATAGTTGGCAATTAGGGGGCTCAAAACTCCGATAAAGTACGCCGTAATAGAGGTTGCAAAAAGGATTATGATAATCTCATAAAAATAAATAAACTTTATTACTATTGAAGAGAATCCTAGTGACTTTTTTATTGCAACACTGACGCTTCTTTGGTTAATAAATGACAACAGAGTGTTACTGATACCTATACCAGCAATAATCATTGCGCTAACTGACACTAAATTCAAAAAATTGGAAAAGTTATCAATTATGCTCCTTAAATTTTGGGCGCTGTCCTTGGGAAGCTTGACCCTTATATTGTCACTCCCTGTAAACATTGATATGACTTTTGCATTGTTCTGTGCAAATTGTTCGGTATTAATTTTCATCCTATAGTTGTGACGCAAAAAACTGTTTGTAGATCTAAGCTCGAATGACTCAAATTCGCCCTTTGAGATAATCGCAAACTCGCCAAATACAGCACTTCTAGCTAGATCAGGAACTGAAGATATTGAGCCAGCTACAATAAATTTACGGCCCATCAAGTTAACCTCGTCACCGGTCTGCAATGATAGTTGGTTTTTGATGTTTTCATTTATAAGGATGCCTGGCATATCCCCCTGACTGAATAAATATTCATTAGCCTTAGGTGGTTCAGTTTTAAGCTCACCATAGAGTGGGTAATAATCATCAACCGCCCGTAAATCGATAAAAATTGAGCTATCATTTTTATCAGAAAGCATAGTAAAAAAGTTGACCGACTTACTAACCAGGCCGAGACTAGAGAGCTCTTTTATTGTTCTATTGGGTAGTGGATCTGCACCACTATCTATCTGAATGTCGCCCCCAAGTAGCTCTTTGGAGTTTGCCCCAATCTCATCAATCATTGACTGCTTGATTGAAAACGTCAAGGAAAGTAGTAAAAGACTGATAAACAATGTAACCGTTATAACCCAGAGCTTTTTATAGCTCCTAGCTATGTCCCTTAGGGCATATCGATGGATAAATAATAGTTGCTGAAAGTCAGGCAATTTTGCCGTCCTTTATCTCAATTATTCGGTCACACTTGTGGGCCATCTCACTGTCATGGGTGACCATAACTAGAGAGGTTTTGTTTTTCTTAGTGTAATCAAACAGAAGCTCCATCATGTGTTGGGAGTTCTCCTCATCCAGATTCCCTGTCGGCTCGTCAGCTAATATTATGCTAGGCTTATTTATAAGTGCACGAGCAATGGCTACCCTTTGTTGCTCTCCGCCAGACAGTTCACTGGGTAGATGGTCTATACGATGAGACAGGCCAAAGTTTGTTAATAACTCTACAGCCTGATCTTCCATATTGTACTTCTGGTTTGCCTCCAGTGACAGCATCACATTCTCTAAGGCGCTAAGGTTTGGTATCAAATAAAATGACTGGAAAACTATCCCTATATGTTGACGCCTTATCAAAGATAGCTCATTCTCATTGAGCACCGTTATCTCATTGCTGTGTATACAGATTGACCCAGATGATGCCTTCTCTAGTCCAGCTGCCAGCATAATTATTGAAGTTTTGCCAGAACCGCTAGGCCCCACTATGGAGACTATTTCGTCACTGTTAATGTTAAAGTCTATTCCCTTTAATACCTTTGTTTGGTTGGTGCTTGTGCCATAAATTAAAGAAACATCATTAAACTTTATTGCCTCGTTACTCATGTATTTTTTTTACATATAAAATGCAAAATTATAATGATTATTGTTGCCCCTCTTATATAATATTTTTTCATGGATTACATAAGATTTTGTGCGCTTAAATTTTTCCTGGTACTGTCTTTGATGCTAAATTTCAGCAGCGCCATTGCAAATGAGACTGTAAGGATTATGCTTTATGGAGATAGCCTAATGGCTGGTTACGGGCTAAG
>JASLYC010000087.1 GCA_030739975.1 Gammaproteobacteria bacterium | reverse complement strand
TTAAAAAAGTAGCCCCAAAAAAGGAAGCTGTTAAAAAAGCAGCCCCAAAAAAGGAAGCTGTTAAGAAGGCTGCCGCTAATAAAAAAACTCTCACTGTTACATTGTTAAAGAGTTTTAATGGCCGTATACCATCACATCGTGCAACAATAAGTGGTCTAGGTTTAAAAAGAATAAATCAAACAGTTGAATTAGTAGACACTCCAGAGGTACGCGGCATGATTAACAAAGTATCTTATTTGATTAGAGTTGAAGGTTAAGAATTATGAGTACTATGCAATTAAATACACTAACACCAGCAGAGGGTGAAAAATTTTCAAGGAAACGCGTTGGTCGAGGAATCGGTAGTGGTTTTGGTAAGACCTGTGGTCGTGGCCATAAAGGCCAAAAGTCTCGCTCAGGCGGTTTCTCTAAGATTGGCTTTGAAGGCGGACAGATGCCTTTACAGCGTAGACTACCTAAGGTTGGTTTTTCATCAAGAGTATCAATTACTACATCACAGGTAACTTTGTCTGAAATAAATAAGCTTGAAGAAACCGATATAAACATTGAAGTTTTAAAGAAACACAATCTTATTACAAAAAATATATTAAGAGTTAAGGTTATTCTTTCAGGTGAAATAACCAGGGCAGTTAAATTAACAGGTATTAAAGCAACCAAGGGCGCAAAGGCAGCTATAGAGGCAGCTAAGGGCTCGATAATTGAGTAATATATGAGTCAACCTTTAGGCCTTTCAGAAGATTTAACAAGACGCATCCTTTTTTTATTGGGTGCGTTAGTCGTTTTTCGTCTAGGAACGCATATAACAATTCCATTTATTTCACCCATAGCGCTAGCTTCATTAGTGCAGGATCAACAGGGCACAATTTTGGATATGTTTAATATGTTTTCTGGTGGAGCGCTAGAAAGGTTATCTATATTTACATTAGGCATAATGCCATACATCTCAGCTTCTATCATTATCCAGCTAATGACTTCTGTTGTACCAAAGTTGGAGCAGTTAAAAAAAGAAGGTGAGACAGGTAGAAGAAAAATTACTCAGTACACTCGTATTGGAACTGTAGTATTGGCAGTTTTTCAAGCAAATGCAATTTCATTTGCGCTTCAATCTCAAAGTGCTGGAGGAGTTGCGTTGGTTACACAGGCTGGATTTACATTCAATTTAGTAACCGTAATTACTCTTACAACTGGAACTTTATTTTTGATGTGGCTTGGCGAACAGATTACTGAAAAAGGTATAGGAAATGGTATTTCCATGATAATTTTTGCTGGAATTGTTTCCGGCCTTCCTTCTGCGCTTGGTTCAACATTATCGCTTGTTAGTACTGGAGAGTTAACAGTAATTTTGGTAATAATAATATTTGCTATGGCGCTATTAGTTACAGCCTTTGTAGTATTTATGGAGAGAGGACAGAGAAGGATTACAGTAAATTATGCTAAACGTCAGCAGGGCCGAAAAATGGTTGGAGGACAAAGTTCATACTTGCCTTTAAAGATAAATATGGCCGGAGTTATACCGCCAATTTTTGCATCAAGTATTATTTTATTCCCTGCTACATTAGGTGGATGGTTCTCTCAGAGTGAGGGAATGGGATGGCTTGCAGACTTAACAGCAAGCATTTCTCCGGGCCAGCCTTTGTACGTTATTTTTTATGGTTTGGCAATAGTATTTTTCACATTCTTTTATACTGCACTTACGTTTGACTCAAAAGATACGGCAGATAATCTACGTAAATCTGGAGGCTTTATCCCCGGTATTAGGCCAGGGCAACATTCAGCAGATTATATCGATTCTGTTATGTCTAGACTTACTGCTTCAGGCGCAATATATATAACTGCAGTATGCCTGTTGCCAGAATTTTTGATTTTATATTGGAACGTGCCATTTTATTTTGGCGGCACCTCTTTGTTAATCATCGTCGTTGTGGTAATGGATTTTATCGCACAAGCGCAGTCTCATTTAATGTCTAATCAATACGATTCATTAATGAAGAAGGCTGGTTTAAACTAAAAGGTAGTAATTATGAAAGTAAGAGCATCAGTTAAAAAAATATGTAACAACTGTAAAGTTGTTAAACGTAATGGCGTAGTTAGGGTCATATGTAAGGAGCCTCGTCATAAGCAAAGACAGGGCTAATAGAATTGACATTAAAGGGTCTCAAGAGTAAAATTGCGGGTTTTTTTAAAATTTATTTTTTTGTTAATTTTCTTAAATAAATTAGCAAAAAATACAAAAAAGAAAGACAGGATATAAGGAAAATTTATGGCAAGAATAGCGGGAATCAATATCCCAACACATAAACATATTTTTATTGGTTTACAGTCAATATTTGGTATAGGCGCCAGTAGAGCAAAATTGATATGCGAAGAATTAAAATTAGATCCACAGACTAAAGTAATTGATTTAGCTGAGGATCAACTGGAGTTGATTAGAAACGTTGTTGCTAAGTATAAGGTTGAGGGAGACCTTAGGCGTCAAGTTGCAATAGATATTAAGCGACTTAAGGATTTGGGCTGTTACAGAGGCATTCGACATAGAAAATCATTACCGCTTCGTGGCCAGAGAACTAAAACTAATGCTAGAACTCGCAAGGGTCCTCGCCGTTTAATCAAATAATAATAGGTAGTAAATTAATGGCCAAGGTAAAAACAGTAGCTAAAAAGAAATCAAAGAAAATTATTTCCGATGGTATTGCGCATATCCATGCAACATTTAATAATACAATCGTGATGATAACTGATCGTCATGGCAACGCAGTTTGTTGGGCAACATCAGGCGGATCAGGCTTTAGAGGATCAAGAAAATCAACCCCATTCGCTGCACAAGTAGCTGCTAGTAATTGTGGAGAAAAGGCGTTGACTTTTGGTATGAAAAATCTAGAAGTTCGTGTTAATGGTCCTGGTCCTGGAAGAGATTCTGCGATACGTGGCTTGAATGCGCAGGGTTTAAAAATTCAATCAATCACTGATGTGACGCCAATACCTCATAATGGATGTCGTCCTTCTAAGAAACGCAGAGTATAAGGATAAATTATGGCTAGATATACTGGACCTACTTGTAAATTAGCGCGCCGTGAAGGCACAGACCTATTTTTAAAGAGTGGAATAAGATCGTTAGATTCAAAATGTAAAGTTACCCAGCTTCCAGGTATGCATGGAGCAACTGCTAGAAGACAAAAAGGCACTGAGTACGGATTACAATTACGTGAAAAACAAAAAGTCAGGCGCATTTATGGAATCTTAGAAAAGCAATTCCGTCTTTACTATAAAAAGGCAAGCGCTAAGAAAGGATCAACAGGTGAAAACTTATTGTCTCTTCTAGAGTGTCGTTTAGATAATGTTGTTTATCGTATGGGATTTGCTTCTACACGAGCAGAGGCGAGACAGTTAGTATCGCACAAATCAATTCTCATAAACGGCTCTATTGTAAATATACCTTCATATCAGGTAAGTGCTGATGATGAAATAGCTGTTAGAGAAAAGTCAAAAAAACAAAATCGCATTCAGTTAGCTATCGAGCTAGCCGAACAATCTGGTCAAGCTGACTGGGTTGATGTTGATAATAAAGCCCTTAAAGGTGTTTTTAAGAATGTTCCTTCGCGTGACGAACTATCGTCAGATATAGAAGAGCATTTAATTGTTGAATTGTATTCAAAATAAGGAATTAAATATGCAAGGTAGTGCTAAAGATTTTTTAAAACCAAAATTAGTTGGATCAACCGAGATTTCAAAAAATGAATTTAGAGTTATGCTAGAGCCTCTGGAGAGAGGTTTTGGGCATACATTAGGTAACGCACTTAGAAGAACACTTTTGTCTTCAATGTATGGCGCTGCAATTACTGAAGTAGCCATAGATGGTGTTATGCATGAATTTTCAACCATCGAAGGTGTACAGGAAGATGTATTAGACATTTTATTAAACCTTAAAGAGGTTTCTGTTGTTCTGAATACTTCTGATACTACAGAGATAGTTATAGACAAAAAAGGTCCTTGTGAAATTACTGTAGCCGATATTGAGGCTAACAGTAACGATATTAGTGTGTTTAATCCTGATAAAGTAATTGCAACTGTTAATGACGGTGGCCATATACGTATGACTTTAAAGGTTAAAACTGGAGTAGGTTATGATACTGCAGTATCGCGAGATGAAGATGCCTCTACAATTGGCGGTATGCAATTAGATGCAAGTTTTTCACCAATTAAGAGAGTCAGTTTTACTGTAGATGCAGCACGTGTTGACCAAAGAGTAAATCTTGACAAATTAAATATATTAATCGAAACAAATGGCTCCGTAGATGCTGAAGATGCTATTAAAAGAGCGGCATCAATTCTACAAGATCAGCTATCATCATTTGTTGAATTGGAATTAGTTGAAGAAGAAGAAGCTTTGCCTACTTCTGATGATTTCGACCCTCAACTATTAGCAGCCGTTGATGAATTAGAATTAACAGTCCGTTCTGCTAATTGCTTGAAAGCAGAGCAAATATACTATATCGGAGATTTAATTCAGAAGACTGAGCAAGACTTACTTAGAACACCTAATCTTGGTCGAAAATCTTTGAATGAAATTAAAGAAGTTTTAACTGACAAAGGTTTGGAGTTAGGTACAGCGATTGCAAATTGGCCACCAGTTGATTTAATGAGCGAATAGGAAAAAGAAATGAGACATAGAAAGTCAGGTAGACAACTAAATCGTAATTCATCACATCGCAAAGCGATGTTTAAGAATATGGCTAACTCATTATTCTTGCACGAAACTATCAAAACAACTCTACCTAAAGCTAAAGAGCTTAGGCGTGTTGTTGAGCCTCTAATAACTAAAGCAAAAACAGATAGTGTTGCAAATCGTCGAATTGTATTTTCCAAACTGCGTGATGATGCCTCTGTAGCTAAATTATTTACACAGCTAGGTCCTTTCTATAAAGACCGTCCTGGAGGTTATATAAGGATATTAAAAACTGGATTTAGAACAGGAGACAAGGCACCGATGGCAATAGTTCAATTGGTTGACTTTGATAGTTCAGTGGATTCAGCAAATGTTGACAACAACAACGAATCATAAAGGATAACTATATATGCCATCAATTAAAGTAAGAGAGAACGAGCCATTTGATATAGCGCTAAGACGTTTCCGTCGTTCATGCGACAGAGCTGGTGTAATAACAGACGTAAGAAAGAAAGAATTTTATGAAAAGAAAACTTGGGTTAATAAGCGCAAAAAGGCAGCTGCTGTTAAGAGGACACATAAAGAGATGGCAAAAAATCGTGTTCGTCGCAAGCGCATGTATTAAGAATTAATTTCATAAGATATAAATTCAAAATGTCCGAGCTAAAGAAACGCATTACTGATGATATGAAGTCAGCAATGAAAGCTAAAGACAAAGAGTTTCTGCGTGCAACGCGTATGATAATTGAGGCAATAAAACAAAAAGAAGTTGATGAGCGTGTTGAGCTAGATGATTCTCAAGTGTTAACTGTAATTAACAAAATGGTTAAGCAACGTAAAGATTCTATCTCTCAATTTGATTTAGCTGGACGAACTGACCTTGTTGAAATCGAAGAGGCAGAGTTAGAAATTATTAAAAAATACATGCCTGAACAGTTAAGCGATGAAGAAGTAGAGATATTTGTAGATAAGACAATTAACGATTCTGGCTCCGATTCCATGAAAGACATGGGCAAGCTTATGGGTATGCTTAAAGGTCAACTAGACGGCAAAGCAGACATGGGCGCTGTTTCTCAACTTATTAAGGCCAAGCTGTCTTAATTTTTTTCTAGTTCTTCAAAGCTAATTTTATTGGCGTGTTACTTCTTTTTTGTATTCTTTAGGCGTTTGTTTGGCCTGATTAATAAACCAGCGTACAAATGCTGAAGGCTCAGTATAACCAAGAGAATACGCCACTCTTTTAACTGAATAGTTGCTGGCTAGCATTGATTTGGCTTTTTTTAGCTTGAAATTATTTAGTGTTTGACGAAATGTAGTCTTTCGTTTACTTAGCTCTCTACGCAGAGTGTTGATACTAAGGCCTAATAAATTTGATGTTTCGGTAATGTTGATATTACTGTAGCGGTCTTCATAACTATTATAAATATCTTCAAGTCTGTTAACTATGTTGCCTTCGTTCGCTTTTTGGGTAATTTTTTCTTTTGCCATAATTTCCAACAAACTTATCAATTTTGGATTGGCGGTTGGGTTTTGTTTAAGTGATACTTCGTTCGTGAGTATTATCGCCGTGTGGTTAGCCTTAAATTGAATAGGGCAATGAAATAAAGAACGAACGACACTAGTGGCTTGTTTGGTTGTTGTTTTTGTTGTTAGTTTATCTATTGGATGGTGCAGCGATTTAATAAAAGTGGCAAAGATTGACATGCATAAGTTTTCATATAAGCTAGCGTGCTCAATAGCCGCATTGGCCACAAAGCGAATATCAACAACGTTGGTTTTTTGAATCAAGCTGATATCGATACCATCTAATTCAAGGTTAATATAGGAATTCACCAAATTAAAGCTTTCGATTAAATTAGGAGAATAGAGTGAAATCATCCCTAAAATCTCTGAGTAATTTGGCCGTATTTGTGCCATGCGCGCGTATTTGATGGAAAATAGATCGTCGTCAAAAATATCTTCTGCCTCAATAAAGAAGTTTAAGAATAAAGTGAGTGGTAATGTAAGATTGTGGCCGGCCAAAAGGCTTGGAGAAATGCCTATTCTTTGGCATATTTGATTTACTTCATTAGGATAGAGGTATTGAAGACGAGAGATAGATCGCCAAACAGTGCTATGAACGTTCATTGGTTAGATGTTGCTAGAGTATTCATTTAGTAAGATTGTCAGAGGACTCTATAAATAAAGTGTTAACTATTAGTAATATTGTGTTAATTATATATCAACAGTGAAAAGCTATAATTACTTTCATAATAAAAATAACTGTTGTTCGAGCAGTTAGTAATGATTGATTAGGAGATATAAATGACAACTGTAAGTGATACGCTGTACCCTAACCTTTTGAAGCCTTTAAGGGTTGGCAAAATTACTCTACAGAATAGGGTATTAATGGGGTCCATGCATACCGGCATGGAAGAGGAAGCCGATGGTTTTGAAAATATGGCAGCTTTTTATTCGCAAAGAGCTCGTGGCGGTGCTGGACTTATTGTTACTGGGGGAATCGCACCAAACAGAGTGGGCCGGGCCATGCTTCTCTCTGCAAAATTATCCAACAAAAAAGAAGTAAAAAAACATCGTATTATCACCGATGCGGTTCACGCAGAAGGAGGGTTAATTTGTATGCAAATTCTGCACACAGGGCGATATGGGTATCATCCATTTGTTGTTTCTGCTTCTGCGATTAAATCACCAATTACGCCTTTTAAGCCAAAAGCATTATCTAACCAAGGTGTTTTGAGATCGATCGAGGATTACGTTAATTGTGCTAGTTTGGCGCAGCAGGCTGGTTACGATGGTGTAGAGATTATGGGCTCTGAAGGATACTTCATTCATCAGTTTATCGCAAAGCATACCAACGAACGTACAGATGAGTGGGGCGGTTTGTTTGAGAACCGTATCCGAATGGCCTTGAAAATTGTTAGGCAGACCCGAGCAGTTGTCGGTCCAGATTTCATTCTTATTTTCCGACTCTCAATGCTGGATTTGCTTGAAAAAGGCAGTACTTGGGAAGAGGTTGTTATACTAGCAAAAGCTTTAGAAGAAGCTGGAGTGAGCATTATTAATACTGGTATAGGCTGGCACGAGGCAAGAATTCCAACGATTGCAACCATGGTTCCTAGGGGGTGCTTTACTTGGGTTACGGCCAAGTTGCGTGGTGAAGTTTCAGTGCCTCTAATCGCTAGTAATCGGATTAATACACCAGAAGTTGCCGAGTCTGTATTGGCAAGAGGCGATGCCGACATGGTTTCAATGGCGCGGCCTTTTTTAGCTGATCCTAATTTTGTTAGTAAAGCCATTGAGGGCAGGGCAGATGAAATCAACACCTGCATTGGCTGCAATCAAGCATGCTTAGACCATGTATTTAATCGAAAGCGCAGCAGCTGTTTAGTCAACCCACAAGCATGTCATGAACTAGATTTAATCTATGAGAGAAAAATAAGCTCAAAACGTATCGCTGTTGTGGGAGCTGGTCCAGCTGGTCTAGCTTGTGCAACTGTCGCTGCTGAATGCGGACATCAGGTGACTTTATTCGAGGCCTCAAAAGAAATAGGTGGACAGTTCAATATAGCAAAACAAATTCCAGGAAAGGAAGAGTTCTATGAAACCTTGCGTTACTTCTCTAGACGTTTAGAGGTATTAAATGTTAACGTAGTGCTTGGTCAAAAAGTTGATATGGCAATCGTAAAGGCTGGTCATTTTGACGAGGTGGTAATTGCAACTGGTGTTCTACCAAGAGAGCCTGGAATATCTGGACAAGATCATCCAAAAGTCCTATCTTATTTAGATGTTTTGAGAGACAAAAAGGAAGTAGGTGAGCGAGTTGCAGTGATCGGTGCTGGCGGCATTGGCTTTGATATTTGTGAGTATTTATCTCATGATGGTAACAAGTCAAGTATTGATGTAGGAGCATTTTTGAATAAATGGGGTATAGATTCAAAAAATAGAGTGAGAGGTGGTCTTATTGGTATCAAGCCCGATACGCCAACACTAACCAGAGAAATCACATTGCTTCAGAGAAAGACGACGCGACTGGGGGCAGAGCTTGGCAAGACTACTGGTTGGATCCATCGTGCCAGTTTAAAAACAAAAAAAATTAATATGGTACCTGGCGTCAAATATAACAAAATTGATGATGAAGGCTTGCATTACTTGGTTGATGGTAATACACATGTTTTACCAGTAGATACTATAGTTCTTTGTACTGGACAAGTGCCGTTCCGCGATTTACATGCTGAATTGGAGAAAAATGGAATTTCTTCACATTTAATTGGCGGTGCTGACGTTGCTGCCGAGCTTGATGCAAAACGAGCAATAAACCAGGGCTCTAGATTGGCAGCCTCGTTTTAAATAAAGCACAGGAAACTTAACATGATAATAAACACACTAGAAGTTTGGCACCGTATTCTTGAAACACAAAGGCTAGAGGATTTAAACAATCTGTTGGCAGATGATGCTGTGTTTCATTCGCCAGTTATGCACACACCTCAGGCAGGTAAGGTGCTCGTATCCCAGTATTTGAGTGCGGCCTTTCATCTATTTAGTCAGTATTCTTTCACTTATGTACGAGAGATAGTTAGCGGCAATGAAGCCGTGCTTGAATTTGAAGCTGAAATTGATGGGCTGTACGTTAACGGTGTGGATGTCATTACTTGGAATGATGAGGGTAAAATTATTGACTTTAAAGTTATGTTACGACCACTTAAGGCTATTCTTCTAGTTCAAAAGAAAATGCTTGCCCAGCTTCAAGGCGAGTGATACTTTGAAGCTTTACCTTTTTGATGTCATCATCACTTTTCTATAAAATGTGTACTTAATAAAGTGTTAACTTTTAGTAATATTGTATCAATTATAGTATTGATATGGACGAATATAATATGTGTCTAGCAATTAAATAAAGGCAAATCGCAATGAATGAATGTTTAAATTATCTAAGCCAAAATCCATACTCAACGTTGATTGTAGTTTTTGCATTGACTCTATTGTTATTGGCTAAAACTCAAATAAAGCTTTCATACCTTTGGTTTTTGAGTGCGATTTTTATTGTTCCACTTGCTCTCGAAACTGAACTAATAAGCTTGAAGATACTAATGGGTATTTTGTTTTTTCTTGGTTTTTATATTATCCCTGGAATTAGAAAAATTCTGCTCACCAAGCCGTTGTTTGGGTTGATGCGTAAAACGTTGCCGCCAATTGGTGAAACAGAAAGGATTGCCTTAGAGGCTGGCGATGTTTGGTGGGATGCGGAACTTTTTCAAGGTAATCCTGATTGGAGCAGGTTATCAAACCTTAAAGCGATGAAACTCACCAAAGAAGAGCAAAGCTTTATTGATAATGAAGTTAAAACATTATGTTCTATGGTTAATTCATATGAGATTTCTACTGAGAATGACTTACCAAAAGAGGTTTGGCAATATATTGCCGATAACGGTTTTTGGGCAATCAATATTTCTAAACAATATGGCGGCAAAGGTTTCTCTCATTACGCTCATGCGATGATAGTTGGTCAAGTTGCTTCTGCCGCTTCAGTTTTAGCTATTTCTGTAATGGTGCCAAACTCACTTGGACCGGGCGAGTTACTACAAAATTATGGTACGGACGCACAAAAAGATCAGTATTTGCCTCGCTTATCTGCAGGTAAGGAAATCCCATGCTTTGCCCTAACTTCTACCGTTGCTGGCTCAGATGCAGGATCTTTGGTTGATAATGGCATTGTCTGTTATGGTGAATATGAAGGCAAAAAAGTTTTGGGAATGAGGGTAAATTGGGAGAAGCGTTATATTACACTTGCCCCAGTTGCAACCGTTATTGGATTGGCATTCAAGGCCTTCGATCCAGAAAATTTGCTAGATAAAGATCATCCACTTTTTGGGCAAACAGATCTTGGTATTACTTGTGCATTGATTCCACGAAACACTGCAGGTGTTAGCATTGGTACTCGCCACAAGCCTATTGGTGAACCGTTTCAAAATGGCCCAATATTTGGCAAGGATGTCTTTATCCCAATGGATTGGATTATTGGTGGAGATCAAATGATCGGCCACGGTTGGAGAATGCTAATGGAGTGCTTGAGTGTTGGTCGTGGTATTTCATTGCCGGTTTCCGGTACAGCGGCGGCTCAAGCGATGCTGCTTACTACCAGTGCCTATACACAAATTAGAGAACAATTTGGTTTGCCGATTGCCAACCTAGAAGGCATTCAAGAAAAACTAGCCACATTGGCAACCAATGCTTATCGTGCAACTGCCAATATTAATCTCTCTACTTGGGCGCTTGATGCAGGCCATAAGCCTTCAATTATTTCTGCAATTGTTAAATATCGTAACACTACATTGATGCAGCAATCAGCTATCGATGCGATGGATGTTCATGGCGGCCGAGCAGTGATGCAAGGTCCTAGAAATTATGTTGCCAATGTCTACGCTTCAGCACCGGTTGGTATTACCGTTGAAGGTGCTAATATTTTAACCAGAAGTCTCATGGTTTTTGGGCAGGGTCTGATTCGTTGTCATGCGACAATGTTCGATGAAATAGATGCGCTTTACGATAAGAGCGGTAACGGTATTGTCACTTTTGACAAAGCACTAACAAATCATATCAGTTCCTTTTTGCATAACTTCGCCAGAGCAGTATTATTCTCATGGTCGCGCGGACGATTTGCCAAAACGTATGGCGATTCTAACACTAAAACTTACTATCGTAATTTATCTGTGTTGTCTGCTAAGTTTGCCGCAATGAGTGATATTTCTTTATTTATTCTTACTGGATCGTTAAAACGCAAGGAAATGGTTTCTGGCAGATTTGCCGATACAATTGCAGCAATGTATGAAATGAGCGCTTGCCTGAAACTCTATGAGGAGAAGTTCATAAATAATAAAAAGGTGAGCGAAGTTTTGCGCTTGTCAATGTTGCAGTTGGCCGCAGAAGCAGACTCTGCAATGAGTATGAATTTAGATAATTTGCCGGTTAATTGGTTGGTTAAAAAGACCATAAAGTTATTGTTGTTCCCATTCTCGACTACGGCGGCAAAAGTTGATGATAGAATGATAATTGCCACAGCAAAGTCTGTTGCAGATATTGATTGGCTGATTAGTGATTTATCTTCTTGTGTTTGTACTGATTTGAAAGACAATCCTGGGCATCAATTCGAAATTCTATTTAAAGGTTATAAGGCAGCAAGCTTACTTAAGCCACTTAAGAAAAAAGTGAAAAAAGCGGGTTATAAGTATCAGCCAAGTCAGTCATTAGAGGGATGGCTAAGCTCGTTGACTAACGACAAAGTTCTAACTGTGGAAGAAAAAGACAATTGGCTTGTATGGCATGAGGATGTATTAGAGTCTCTCAGAGTTGATGACTTTGAGATAAAGAACAACATATAAATTTTAAATAATAGGGTAATCATGAAACAGTATTTTGACAAAACTTTTAGTAAGGTAGCTGTACTCGGTTCTGGCACTATGGGTGGGCAAATTGCCGCACATTTTGCTAATCTAGGCATTGAAGTAACCATGTTTGATATGTCAGAAGAGGTACTTAAGACTTCTCTGCAAACAATGAAAAAGCTCAAGCCAACACCTTTGGCTATTCCAACGATTCTTGATTCAATCAAAACAGCCACTTATGACTCGCTAGAGTTGTTGTCTGACTGTGATTTTATTTTGGAATCAATAATTGAAAATTTAGATATTAAAAAACAGTTGTTTACCAAGATTAGCCCTTTTGTTAGGGATGATGCTATTTTGGTAACTAACACTTCTGGTTTGTCTATTAATGCTATTGCTGAGCATGCACCAAAATCTTTGAGAAGTCGCATCTTTGGCGTACATTTTTTCAACCCACCAAGGTATTTACCCCTAGTGGAGCTGATTAGAACAAATTACAGTGATGAAAAGTTGCTCCAGAAGGCGGAAGGTTTTATTACTTCTGCATTGGGTAAAGAGGTGGTATACGCAAATGATAATCCTGCGTTTATTGCAAACAGAATTGGTGTATTCTCCTTTATGGCTGTTCTAAAGCACGCTGAGGATTTCGAACTATCACCTGATACTGTTGATGCACTGACTGGGAAGAGGATTGGCCGACCAGCTAGTGCTTCATTCAGAACTCTGGATGTTGTTGGACTTGACGTGATGAAAAACGTGGTCAAAAATATTTTTGATAATGCTAAAGATGATCCTTGGTTGGAGTTATTCAAATTACCTAGCTGGGTAGAGGGTTTGATTGAGCAAGGCGCGTTAGGTAGCAAAACTAGAAAAGGTATTTACGAAAAGCGTGGCAAAGATATTTATGTATTTGATACCGGTCTTGCTGATTACCGTCTTTCGGATAATACAATCAGTCCGATTGTTAAAAAGATTTTAAAAGAAAACGGAAATATTGAAAAGTCATTACTGGCTTTGGCAGAATGTGATGATCCGCAAGCGCAGTTTTTATGGTCTGTTCATAGAGATGTTTTTCATTATTCTTGTTATCAGTTGGAGCATATTGCCGATACTGTTCGTTGTGTTGATATAGCTCTTAGGTCTGGATTTGCTTGGGGTTGTGGGATTTTTGAGCAGGCACAATTGGTGGGCTGGGAAGAGATTCGTGGCATGCTTTTAAGCGATATTGCTAAGTGCAAGACACTTGGGTCGGTAGAATTGCCTCAGTGGGCACTGAATTGTTCATACGTCTATTGTGAGGATGGTGCTTTTAATCCAACGCTTGGAACGTATGTTCCAAGATCAACGCATCCTGTATATGAAAGACAACTCTTCAAACCAATTCTTGCTGGAGAGAAGGTACATGAGCAGAATATTTTGCTTGAAAGTGAAAGCATTAAATTAATTGACCTTGGGGAAGGTATTGCAAGCATTTCATTTAATACCAAAATGAATGTGCTAAGCGCTAGCGTTATAACCGGTATTGACAGTGCACTAGATTATTTGGAAGAAAATGGCTTTCATGCGTTGATATTTAGGCAGGAGAAAGAGCATTTCTGCGCAGGTGCAAACCTATATGAGATTGTCTCAGCAGTGAAATTAGGACTTCTTGAAAAAGAACCGGGTTTGGCGGCTAAAGCAAAGAAAAAAACCTTTGAAGTGATGAACCCCAGTTTGCCAAAACTGGGTGAATTGACTTCAGTCAGACGTATAGTGGGTCTGCTGCAGCAAATGGTGATGCGCTTGAAGCATGGTAAGATTTTGACTGTGGCAGCGGTTGACGGTTTGGCACTTGGTGGTGGTTGCGAGTTGTTGCTTCATTGTAATCGTGTTGTCTCATCGATGAACTCATACATTGGTTTGGTTGAAGTTGGCGTTGGTGTGTTGCCCGCGGGTTGTGGCTCCAAGGAAATGGCACTACGTGCATACACCAACAAAGAAAGCGATGATATTTTCCCATTGTTGGCTAAGTACTTTGAGCAAATTGCGATGGCAAAAGTCTCAGCAAGTGCGTTGGAAGCGAAACAAATGGGTTACTTAAAGGCGGATGATATTATTATTGCCAATCCAAATGAGTTGCTCTATGTTGCCAGGCAACAGGCAATAGCAATGCTTGAATCTGGCTTTAAAGCACCTCAAGATGCCACCTTTAAAGTGGTTGGCAAGGCGGGTTATGCTAATGTAATGGCGCAAGTCGCCAATCTTTATGGTGGTGAATTTATCTCCGACCATGACAAACTATGTGTGACAGAAGTAGCAAAAGTGATGACCGGTTCAGATGTTGAAGAAAATGCAATTGTCAATTCAGAAATGATGCTTAATCTTGAGGCGAATGCTTTTATTAAACTGCTGAGTACTGAAAAAACTCAGGATCGAATTGAATTTATGTTGAGAAACAACAAGCCACTGCGTAATTAATTGGAGATTAGAATGACAAAAGCTTATATTATTGATGCAAAAAGAACACCTGTTGGCAAGGCGCGTGGCAGTTTATCTAAAACCAGAGCGGATGACCTATTGATTCATTCTATCCAAAGTGTTTTGTCAACACTGAGTCATGCTGACGAAATAAAGAACAATATCGATGATGTTATTGTCGGATGTGCTATGCCTGAAGGCCCTCAAGGGCTTAATGTCGCTCGTATTGCAGCACTGCTTGCAGGATTGCCGGACTCAACACCTGCCTACACACTCAATCGCTTTTGCGCTTCGGGTTTGCAGGCGGTAGCAAATGCTGCAGAAATGGTCAAATCCGGCTCAGCCGACTTGGTTATTGCCGCTGGCGTAGAGAGTATGAGCACAGTACCAATGATGGGCTTTAAGCCATCGGTCAACCCAAAAGTAATAGCGGAAGATGAAAATATTGCGATTGCTTTCGGTATGGGTTTGACTGCTGAAAAAGTCGCCAATAAATACAAGATATCGCGAGAAGAGCAAGATGCTTTTGCCCTGGAGAGCCATGAAAGGGCTCTTAAGGCCAATAAAGAGGGCTTGTTTTCAGATGAGATTGTGCCGATTACAACAACTGAATCTGTTTATTCACTAGAGACTAAAGAGTACAGCGTTAAGACGAATGTTGTCTCGCAAGATGAAGGTCCAAGAGAAGGGAGCAGTATAGAGTCTTTAGCTAAATTAAGAACAGTGTTTGCACAAGAAGGCTCAGTCACGGCAGCAACAAGTTCGCAAATGTCAGACGGTGCTGCTGCTGTATTAATCGCCAGTGAGGCTGCTGTTAAGAAATACAATTTAACACCGAAAGCGGAGTTTGTTGCTTATGCTGTTGCCGGTGTTCCTGCAGAAATCATGGGTATTGGCCCTGTTAAAGCGATTCCAAAAGCACTAAAGAGGGCCGGACTAACCCTTGATGATATCGGTTGGATAGAGCTTAACGAAGCTTTCGCAGCACAATCTTTGGCGGTAATTAATGAATTAAATCTTGACAGAGCCAAGGTCAATCCGCAAGGTGGTGCTATTGCACTAGGTCACCCATTGGGTGCAACCGGTGCTATTAGAACGGCCACCCTGGTTTCTGCGCTGCAGAGAAACAATTTTAAGTACGGCATGATTTCTATGTGCATCGGTACAGGAATGGGCGCTGCAGGTATTCTTAAGAAAGTGTAAGTTTTTATCTATTTTATTTGGAGCAAAAGATGTTAAGTAAACCCGCAAAAAGAGATATTAGGCACCGTCGTAGATATATTGGTAACGGCTACCACAGAGAGGACGGCCTTTGGGATATAGAGGTTTTTTTAACTGACAAAAAATCCTATACGTTTAATAACAGGGACCGTGGTTATATAGCTGCTGGAGAGCCATTGCATGAAATGGCGATACGACTGACTTTGACCTCTGAATTTGAAATTATTGATATTGAAGCTGTTATCAATCAATCGCCTTATTTGATTTGCCCTACAGCTGTTGAAAAATGCCACTTGTTAAAAGGAGAGTTTATTAAGCCTGGCTTTAATAAACGAGTCTTGAAGTTATTTGGTGGAGCAAAAGGTTGTCGTCATATAAATGATCTACTCGCTTATGCAGCGACGCTTTCGTTCCAAAGTATTAATCACAATGACTCATTAGTGGATAAGGAAATTAATCTTGAAAATTTAACATATATTAAAGAAAAATTTGTCAATTCATGTTATACATACAGGGAAGGCGGAGAAGTTTATAATTACTATCAGGAGGCGTTTGAAAATATCTTAAAGTGAATTTGTAGGTAACTACAACCAAAGAGGAGGATGTATGAGTAAAAAAGTGCCAAAGAGTATCGAAGAAACAGAAATTTTTCAAAATAATAGCAATTTAGTAGACTTTTTTAACACGGCCTGTGGTCGTTATAAGGACTCGATTGCCTTTGAGAGTTTTGATGTTGAGATGAGTTATGGGCAGCTCGCTGAGCGTGTGAACCACCTTGCTTCATGGTTTGCGAAAAATGCCAACGTTGGTGACAAAGTGGCAGTGATGATGCCAAATATGATGGCATATCCTGTTATTGTTTATGGCGCTCTGAAAGCGGGAATGACCGTTGTAAATATTAATCCTCTTTATACTAAGCGTGAATTGGAGCACGTATTAAAAGATTCAAAAGCTCACATACTACTTTGTTGGGAGGGTGCTGGTCATGTAGTTGCTAGTGCAAATCTTGCAAGTGTTGATAAAATTGTTCTTACCACTGTAGGAGATCTGCTTGGCTTTAAAGGAAAGATTATTAATCTTGTTGTAAGAAAAATTAAAAAGCTTGTGCCAAAATTTAACCTAAGCAATTCGCTTGCCTTTGGCAAGGTGATGCAAGGCGACACTAAAGAGGCCTTTATCGATATTGATTTACCGATTGAGCATATGGCATTCTTGCAATATACCGGAGGCACAACTGGTGTTAGCAAAGGGGCTATACTTACCCATCGTAATCTAATGGCTAACTCAGCTCAGGCATACCATATCTTTAATCCTAAATGGTTCGATAAGCCAACAGATAGCCAGATAACTGTGGTTTGTCCTTTGCCTTTGTATCACATCTTCGCTCTAACAGCCCATACCTTTGCACTGTTTTATCATGGTGCGAAAAATATATTAATTACAAACCCAAGAGATTTACCAACTTTTGTTGGGACGCTCAAAAAACAAAAATTTCATGTTATGTCTGGTGTGAATACCTTATTTGAAGCATTACTCAATAATGAAGATTTTCGTAAGCTGGATTTTAGTAACTTTATTGGAGCATTATCAGGCGGCATGGCAACCCTACCTTCTACTGCAGAAAAGTGGGAGAAAGTTACTGGCACAGTATTGCTGCAAGCTTACGGTTTAACAGAAACATCCCCTCTAGTAACTTCGATGGAATATGATTCTCCAGCTTTTACTGGTAGTATTGGTAAGGCCGCACTTTTTACTGAAGTAGAGGTTAGAGATGATAGCGGTCAAATTTTGCCAATTGGACAGGCGGGTGAGTTATGTATTCGTGGCCCTCAAGTTATGCAAGGTTACTGGAAAATAGAAGACTCCGGTGTAGACGAGAACGGTTGGTTTAATTCGGGAGATATTGCCACAATTGATGAGGCTGGCTATGTCCATATTATAGATCGGAAAAAAGACATGATTATTGTCTCTGGCTTTAATGTCTATCCCAATGAAGTCGAGGCTGTGGTTAGTGAACACCCTGCGGTGATGGAGTGTGGTTGTATTGGCGTAGAGGATGAAAAATCTCAGGAGGTTGTTAAGGTGTTTGTTGTGGTTCATGAGGGGCAAAACCTAAGCTCGGAAGAGTTAATTGCATTCTGTAGAGACAATCTTACAGCTTACAAAGTGCCAAAGCTCGTGGAATTTATTTCTGAATTACCAAAATCAAATGTTGGTAAGGTTCTTAGAAGAGAGCTGAAAGATCTTCATTAAGGCTGTATTGTGTGGTGAGAATGCCGGCTATACTACAACAATAAGACCAGAAAATATTAATAATAGTAGAGTCACACAGAGCCTTTTATTCTTTCATTTATTCCGCAATTTCAACTAGTTTTTGTGCAAAGACTTCTATATCTGTTTGTCTTTCATTTACAATAGTCTCTCCCAAGGAGACAAGGTAATTAAGGTAGTCTTTCTTAGTATTGTCCATACTGCTTGAATGAGCATCATCAAATAATGCATCTAATCTGAGGTAATTTGGTCTACTGTCATAAACTGCATTAAGCTGATAATGGGATACAGAAGATATTGCATTAGATATCATAAAGCTCCCCTGGTGATGCCATTCTGCGGCACCCCAATTTGCAGTCATTTCGCAGTTTAGGTGCGTAACTTGAGTTCCAGTTCCGAGTGAAAGCATCATAGAGTCTTTTGCATGTAGTTCTGGATTATGATAACGAAACTCAGCATAGGCAGAAAGTGCAGGGTTATTAGCAAAAACTCCACCGTCAATAAAACAACGCTGAGCTTTATTATTGACTGTAGAAATTTGAGAAGGAGGGAAATAAGTAATTGCAGCAGTTGCACTCCTAAGTAAATCTTTCAAGTAATAATTATGGCGCTCACTTATTTGTGCTTTTTGTTGACGAAAAAAATAATTCTTTCCTCTTGATAGTTCATAAACCGGGATAAGTGTTGGTTTTAGCAAGTCCTTCAATTGAGTTTTGCCAAAATATTCGTCAAAGATAGATTCTATACCTTTAGGCTCATATTTAACATTCACAATCCCGGAAACTGATTTTATTTCTTGTAGTACAGAAGAGTTGAAAATAACATCGCCATTTTTTATATAAAGATTGATGATTTCTTCAGTGCTATATTTTGGTCGATTATGTTTGTCAGGTGCAAGTAGACCAGCAATAATTATAGCGCCGGTACTAGTGCCAGAAAATAAATCAAAATAATCAACAATTCTTGCATTAGGGTTATTACTTAGAAGCTTGAGACGTTTTTCTAGATGATTTAAGACTATCGCGGGAACAATGCCTTTGATTCCTCCACCGTCAATAGATAGTATGCGAGTTTTAGCTTTCATTTTTCAGAGATCTTATGAGGCCAGATATGTTCAGCAAAATGACGTCTACACATTGATTGATATTGGTCATTGCCCCCAATCACAACCTGATTCCCATCACTTACAATTTTACCATCAGTATCAAGTCGCACCACCATGGTTGCTTTACGTCCACAGTAGCAAACAGTTTTAAGTTCATTAAGATTGTCAGCCCATGCTAATAAATACTGACTACCAGGGAAAAGTTCACCCCTAAAGTCTGTTCGAATTCCATAACATAAAACAGGTATATCTAGCCTGTCAACCACTTGTCCTAGTTGCTTAACTTGTTCTTTACTTAGAAAATGACTTTCATCAATCAGTACACAATCAATTGTCTCTTTTTTATTCTGCTCCGAAATCAGTTTGAAAAGATTGCTATTTTTATTAAATAAATTTGCTTTTGCCTCTAAACCAATTCTTGAGGTTACTTTCCCTACACTATACCTGTCATCAATTTCTGCAGTCAATAAGAATGGCTTCATGCCTAGCTCTTTATAATTGTAGGCGGACTGGAGTAAAGATGTTGATTTACCCGCATTCATTGAAGAATAGTAGAAATATAGCTTTGCCAGAATATGAATCCAATTGTAAATAATATTATTATAAACTATCATATTTAGTGTTAAATTAATGTTGTTTTGAATTTATACTTTATATTCTTGTTTAATCGATCAAGAGGTACTATTTTATGAAAAAACTATTGATTTTTTTATTTGCTATAAGCAATATGGTGATAGCCCAAGTTTTGCCTGACTATGAAAAGGAGGCTCGCTGGGCTGAAGAAATTGAAGACGCTATACTTGACGGTGACCCTGTATGGCTGAGTACAGATAACCATGAATTTTTTTCCATATTTACTCTTGATGAAGAGGAAGGCAGTGAGGCTGCAATTATTGTGCATGGTACTGGTATCCATCCAGACTGGACGCAAGTAATACAACCACTTAGGGTTGGCCTGACTGAGAATGGATTTAATACATTGTCAATTCAAATGCCGGTACTTGCGAATGATATGCATGGTGCAGATTATATTCCACTGTTTCCTAATTCTGATAGCAGGATAGTATCAGCTATTAACTATTTGAAGGCTCAAGGCCTTAACCCAACTACACTTATAGGGCACAGTTTAGGAACAGTAATGTCTGCACACTTTTTGGCTAATAACGAGCATACATTTACACGATTTGTTGCTGTAGGTATGGGGAAAAATGCCGTTAAATTCTTACCAGAAATAGATATAGCTGTGTTTGATTTGTATGGAGATTCAGACTTAAGTTCAGTATTAGAAAGTGTTAAAGATAGACTGAATGCTTCAAAGAACAATAAAGCCTACTTTCAAAAAATGGTAAATTCAGATCATTTTTTTAATGACAAAGATGAACTATTAATTTCAGAAGTTAGTGAGTGGTTGAAATAGTACCGTTAATTTTTCTTGGCGCATTTTCTGGCTTTGTAGCCGGATTATTGGGTGTAGGCGGGGGACTAATTATGGTTCCCGCACTTTTGTATATATTGGCAAATACTATCGATCAATCTATACTTATGCATACTTCCATAGGTACAGCATTAGCAGCAATTGTATTTACTTCAATATCAAGTGTTTGGGCTCATCACAAACATAAAGCAATACATTGGAAAAATTTTATAAATCTTACCCCAACAATATTAATTGGCGCTTTTAGTGGTGCAATAATTGCAAAATATTTGAGTTTTGATTTTTTGCGTATATTTTTTGCATTTTTTGAACTTTCTGTTGCACTAATAATGTGGTTTGGGTTGAGTGCCTCTGGCCATGCGGACGCTATATCAAGGTGGACTTGGCTGATTGTAGGTTATATTATAGGACTTGTTTCAGCAATTGTTGGTATTGGAGGGGGGACAATGACAACACCTTTTTTGGTCTATAACAATGTAGAAATAAAAAATGCGATTGCAACATCAGCAGCAGTAGGTATGCCTATAGCAATATCAGGAAGTATTGGTTTTATATTGACCGGTTATGGAGTAGAAAGTGCTACTGGGGGTTTAGGCTTTATTCATTTGAAGGCCTTAGTAAGTATAGTAGTTGTGAGTGTATTATTTGCCCCTTTGGGTGCCAAAGTTACACACTTAGTTAATAGCAAGAAATTAAAAAAAGGGTTTGCTTTATTTTTAGGGTTTTTAGGCTTTATGGTTCTTGTGTTTTAATAAAACTATCAACTAGTCTTCTTGCCATGGTTTTTGTAATTTGTGTTTAATACCTAAATGGTCCAAAATACGTGCTACAACAAAATTAACTAAATCTTCAATACTTGTTGGTTTTTGGTAAAAAGCAGGATTAGCGTCCATTATCACAACACCTAGTCTTGAAAGTTTGAGCATATTTTCAAGATGGATTGCTGAGTAAGGTGTTTCCCTTGGCACTATAATTAGTTTTTTATTTTCCTTAATTGCTACATCTGCTGCACGATGCATTAAGTTGTCAGAATTACCATTAGCTATAGCAGATAATGTACTCATAGTGCAAGGGCATACGACCATAGCTCTTGGAGGATTTGACCCTGATGCAACTGGAGCCGTCCATTGATTTTTTGAAAAAACTTTGATTTGTCCTTTTTTTGCCTTGAGATAATCCGTTAATTTCTCTTCTATTGTTGAAGTATCATTACCAACCCTGAGATTGGTCTCCATTGCAAGCACAGTATTGGCCGCTTGAGATATCATAACGTATATTAGTTGCTCAGTTTCGATAAGGTTTTTCAGTAAAGAGATAGCATAGGGCATACCAGATGCTCCGGTTATAGCAATTGCAATCGGCTTGTTTGGTTGCATTATGACTCTATAAAATCTAAGGATGCAGAGTTAATACAGTAACGTTTACCTGTAGGTGTTGGCCCATCATCAAATACATGACCAAGATGAGCATTACATTTTGCGCAACGAACCTCAATCCTAATATAGCCGTATGAGTTATCATCAATAAGCTTAACGCTTTCAATTTTTGTTATATCAGAAAAACTTGGCCAACCTGTTCCAGAGTCAAATTTTGTAGTAGAAGAAAATAGTATTTGTTCACAGCAAACACAAACATAGTCACCGTCTTCTGAATGGTTATAGTATTTGCCACTAAATGGAGGTTCTGTACCACATTGCTGAGTCACTTTATATTGTTCAGGTGTAAGTTTTTTATTTAAATCCATTCGTGTATTATATGGCATTTAATTATTAGAAAATACAAGTGTGAAAGTATATTTAGTTGGCGGTGCAATCAGGGACAGATTGCTAGGCGTTTCTAATGATGATACTGAAAATGACTGGCTAGTAGTCGGCTCAACAGTTGATGAGATGATAAGTCTTGGCTATAAGCAAGTAGGAAAAGATTTCCCAGTATTTTTAGACCCAAAAGAACATGAAGAGTTCGCACTTGCAAGGCTAGAAAAAAGTGTAAGACCTGGTTACAAAGGTTTTGAGTTCAATGTATCTAGTAAGGTTACTCTAGAAGAAGACCTTTCAAGACGTGACCTTACAATAAACGCGATTGCACAATTAGATGGCGAGGGGCCTTTGATTGACCCATTTAAAGGCCAAAAAGACTTAAAAGATGGAGTATTAAGGCATATTACAGAAGCCTTTTCTGATGACCCTGTTCGTGTATTAAGGGTGGCAAGATTCGCTGCAAGATTCAGCTCATTTGGATTTAGTGTAGCTAGTGAAACAATCAAACTTATGAAAAGTATGGTATCTTCTGGAGAAGTTTCAGCGTTAACTCCGGAGAGGGTATTTAAGGAGTTAAATCAAGCATTATCATATGAAACTCCCTCTCAATTTTTTAATATTTTGTATTTATGTGGCGCTTACCAAAAAATATTCCCCACTATAGATAGTTTAATAAATAACAAATTTGCTTATTTAGATAATCTCGACACCAAAAGGTCAATTATTAAATTTGCTATTTGGCTTATTAATGAAAATTCTACAAATATTGAAATTCTTTGTGATTCAATAAAATGTCCAAAAAAGTATAGGCAACTATCATTAATTACAAGCAAATACTACAGCTTTGTTTGTAACTTTTATCAGCAATCAAACGACAAGGTATTTGATTTTTTTCAGGAAACTGACGCTGTAAGGCGTAAAGATAGATTCGAAGATGTTGTTATGGTTTTTGACTTATTAGGGGTTGACATTAGTCCAGTAATTGAGCTTAGAGACTTGCTGGCAAATATCGACACATCTAGATTTGACAAAGGCAATATAGCTATGTCTATAAGTAGGGAAAAAAAGCTAATTATTGCTTCATTTCTCGACTCTACAAAGTAGGTCATTTTCACAATATTTACATGCACCTTTATGGGGCATAACATCAGCTCTGCCGTTTTGAAAATTTTTACTTGCTGAATTTAATTGATGTCTCCATATCTCAAGCTGATCATCCCAATCTCCACAGCTACTTCTTCGATTTGATTGTTTTGGCAAAGAGTTCTTGTTCTTTGAAATTCCCTTAAAGCTTACATTATTCGATGCCATCTCTATAAAAGCTGCACCTTCAGTTTTATTTGTAACCGCATAAATTGGAAGTTGCGGCTCGTTGATTGGGTCAGTACACAAACTATTTATTGATGTCTTTCCGGTTTTGTAATCAAAAACTATTTTGTCACCATTTTTCATCTTATCTAGCCTGTCAAGTCTTATATTAAAATTTAGACCTGATATGTCAGCTTTAATTGTTTGCTCTGTAGATATAACTTCAAAATCATCTCTCAACTTATCTTGTTCAATAAATTTGTTTATCAGTTTGGATACTCTTATTTTTTCAATTTTAATGAATTCTGAATTACAAACCTTGCCAAGGGCTGAGCTTATTTTCGAGTCGATTATTCTTTCCAGCCTACTTTTACTTAGCTGCATTAAGGTTTCTTTTGATTTTATTTCTTCGTATATTAATTGTAGAGCGTCATGAATAATTTTTCCTTGTTCGCGTCGGTCTAGTCCAATGTGTGGTTTTTCAGGAGTATCAATATTTAATCTGTGTACAAAACCCTTGAATGGGCAAGCCATCTGATCTTTTATTATTGCTACACCAGACTTTATTTGTTTAGTTAATATCTTGTTTGTGATTGAGTCATCTATATACTGAATGTTTTTGTTAATATGAATTTTTTCATTAAACTCTTCAACATCATTACTAAAGTCTACAAATGGTGTTGGCATTTGCTCTTCGTTAAGATGAATTTTTGCATAAGAAAAAACCACCTCTTCTGCTAGGCTACTTAGTCCATTTAAAGTATTTATTGAGTCTCTATTTAATAGTTCATAGTTGCTGCCCGGTATTTGATATTCAGAACTAATTTTGAATGGTATAAATCGTGTAGAGTTAATATTAGCAGGAAGAAATTTATTAGTCATTCCAACAACCCAAGCATAGTCAAATTGTATTCCTTCAGCCTCTAGAGAGCCAAGTACTTGAATTTGATTTTTGCCTCCTTTGGGCTGGAATATTACTTGATGAAGAATTTTTTTTAATTCCATAAGGGCATTTTTGTAGCTAGTCTTTTTATAAAGATATGATATTTTATTAAGCTCTAAACTAGTTGTTAGGTACTTTTGTAGCAATTGATATTCAATACTTGATAGTACTCTATTAGTAGTGAAGCCCCATAACTTCAGTATTTGATTAAATTTATCTAAATGAAAATCCAGGTTATTATTATGGATACTGATTTTTGATGTTTGCCGTGTAATATATTCAAGTGTAGGACATTTTGATAATTGGTCTTTAATATCATCCAAACTGAATTCACTCCTTGGCATTGACAATACCTTATTTACTAACATTGCTCTTGCAGACCTTTCATTAATATATTCAGCTACATAAACTGAAGATATAGCCTTTATAAAGGTCGAACTTTGTATTGCATTTTCTTGAAGTTGATAGCTAAGTTCAAGTAAATAAATTATATTTTGAATAAAAGGGTAATGAATGAGTGGCAAACCTAAAGATATATTGTAAGATTTTTTATTGGCCTGTTTCAGTAATTCCTTGGACTCTTGGTCAAATGATGACCTGAATTGTTGCAACATTTCACTAAGATTAGGACTAACAATGACGATGGATTTTGAAGGCTCTTGTTCATGTAATTTTTTGGCCCATATAATAGCTCTTTGTACTTCATTTACTGTTGAATTAAAAACTTTACTAGAGATATTGCTCTTAGATTCAATTGTTTTAATGGTTTTATATCCAACCTTGCTAAATAAAGATACCTGAATAGGTGTAAGAGTTTTAAATCCATATATATGAACTGATGGATAATTATTATTGCTATTTATCAACAGACTTGGCAAATCATTAATATCTATTAAATCAAAGTTCGATTTTATCTTTCTGTATTGATAAATCCATTTACTAAATAACTCAGACTCAGTCACTTTAGAATTCGATAATTTCGATAAACTAATAATATAATCACAACAGTAATTATTATTTTTTATTACTTCTTCTAGTAATCGAGTATCGGTATTTTGATTAAATTTGTTAATTGATTTTGCTATTAAATACCTAGATTCTATTTCTGATATTAATCTGGATGATGAATTAAATTTTTCTATATCCCAGCAATCAACAAGATACTGTTTCCATGATAATATTTTGGGTATTTTAGAGTTCTTCTTTTGCTTTTCCCAGGTATTTTTTAATGCGACAACTTGTCTATTGTTCGCCAAAACTATTACGTTATTTGGCTTTATAGAATCCAGGTTTACATTTATTAGCATTTAAGAGTTATTCATTAATATCAAAGAAATTGTTAAGTTGTTCCCATAAATCTTCCAGCCCTTGTTTTTTTAGAGATGAAAATAGTTGGATTGTGACTGATTGGTATTTATTAACTTCACGGGCCACTTTTAATAATGCATTGCTTGCTGCACCTCTTTTTAATTTATCAGACTTAGTTAAAAGAATATGTACAGGTATTTCAGCAACCACACACCATTCTAGCATCATTAAATCGAAAGGCTTTAATGGGTGTCGAATGTCCATAACAAGAACAGCACCTTTTAAGCATTTTCGTCTATCGAAGTATTCAGCCATATCTTTATGCCATTTTTGTTTAATATGTTCTGGCACTTTTGCATAGCCATATCCAGGTAAATCGACCAATCTTCTACTCTTATCCAATTCAAAAAATACTAAGTGCTGGGTCCTGCCTGGTGTTCTTGAAACTTTAGCAAGCTTTTTTTGGAGTGTTAAGGCGTTAATTGAGCTTGACTTTCCTGCGTTAGATCTTCCAGCAAAGACAATCTCGTAACCAGTGTCAGGCGGGCACCCTTTAAGTGAAGGACAGGAAAGCAAAAACTTAGCTTTATGATAAATATTTTTCATTGTTTTTATATCTATATAGTGTGTTATAGTTTTGAAAAAAAATCAAAATCAATGTATAATTTAAAGGTTATGGTGCATACCATATTATATTTAATTAATTAAGGAAGTAAAAATGAAAAAAGTATTATTTGTTGTTGCAATTTTTTCAATGTTAAGTTCATATTCTGTGCAAGCTGGAACTGGTGAAGACATGTTTAATGCACTTGGATGTGCAGGCTGTCATGGAGTTGGTGGAAAATCTTCAATCTCTACTTACCCTAGCCTTGCTGGAAAGGATGCAGATTGGCTTGTTCAGCAGTTAAAAGATTTTCAAACAGGAACTCGCCAAGATCCAACTATGAACGCTATGGCTCCTATGACTGCTGGATTCGAGCAAGCTATTGCTGATTATCTTTCAAGTCAATAATTTCTTGCGTTTTCCGTATTTTTTCAATAAATAAGCCATTATTAAAGTATAATTCTGGCTTATTTTTTTTATAAAGTTACCCTAATGAACAGATTATTTATTATATTTATTTTTGTATTCTCTACCGCTTTAAATGCATCTGGAGACTCTTCGATTGGAGAAAAAAAATCAATGGCTTGTGTAGGCTGTCATGGCCCTAATGGAAATTCACTTATGCCAAATTTTCCGAAGTTAGCTGGGCAGGGAGAAGGGTACCTAGTTAAGCAATTGAAAGACTATAAATCTGGCGCTAGATTTGATCCAATAATGGCCGGCCAAGTTGCCGCCCTATCAGATCAAGATATGGAAGATATAGCTGCTTACTTTTCTACTCAAAAAATTACCCAAGGCTTTGCTAAAAAGGGTGCTAATATCGAGTTAGGCGAAAAGATATACAGAGGTGGCAAAAAAGAAGGAGAGGTTGCAGCTTGTATCGCCTGTCATGGACCAGAAGGCTTAGGAGTTCCAAGCGCTAAGTTTCCAGCATTGGCATCTCAGCACTCAATGTACCTAGTAAAGCAAATAAATGCATTTCGTCAATTCTCACTTAATAGCCAAACAGGCTCTACAACAGCTAGCAGGTCTAATGACTACGAAGGCATGATGACGGGTCTTGCCAAGGGTTTGACAAATGTCGAGATCGAAGCAGTTTCTGAATATATTGCTGGGCTTCATTAAATATAGATATAACTTTATATTTGTTTTTTACGTTATACAAAATTTGTCAAGTTGAATTGACTATGTAATTTTGTAGTATGGTTATTATATTGAGGTAACAGCCTCTTAAGGTATAATTCATTTTCTCTAAAATAATACTGGAATTAATATAAATGAAAACTTCATTAGCTAAACTTGAAGGTCTAAACAGATCGTTAACAGTTGAATTACCAATTGATAAATTTAATTCAAAAACCGACAAGGTTTTACAAAATATGGCCTCTCAGGTTAAGATTGACGGGTTTAGAAAGGGTAGAGCACCTATATCACTTCTAAGAAAAAGGTTTGGAGCAAATGCAAGTGCAGATGCAGCTAATGAGCTAGTTCAAGAAACACTTGCAGATGCATTAGAAGATTCTAAAGCCAATCCTGCTGCACAACCATCTCTAACAAAAGTTGATTCAAAAGATAGCAAAACGTTTTATTACACAGTAGAGTTCGAAGTTGTTCCTGAAATTAAGACCGAGGATTTTTCTAAGCTAAAAGTTGAACAAATAGAATTTAAGATAACCAAAGAAGACGAGAAGAGAACACTTGATGGATTAAAGGAACAATCAACAGAATATTCACCTGTTAAGCGTAAATCAAAAACAGGAGATCGTTTGACTATTGACTTTAAAGGTATGATTGATGGAGAGGTGTTTGATGGTGGAGAAGCCGAAAACTTCAATCTTGTCCTTGGCAAAGGCTCTATGATCGAAGGTTTTGAAGAGGGCCTTACAGGAATCGTTGTAAATAAATCATTAACACTTGACTTAACCTTTCCAAAGGAATATCACGCACAAAACTTGGCAGGCAAAGATGTTGCTTTTGAAGTAAATGTGAAAGAGGTTGGGTCGCCAAAAACTCCAATACTTGATGAAAAGTTTGCTGAAAAATTTGGCGAAAAAGATATGGATGGTTTGAATAACAAGATGAAAGAACAGATGCAGATAGAGGCCGAAGGAATTGCTGCAAAAAAGAATAAAGACGCGGTATTTTCAGAGCTTCTCAAGGCTAATGAGTTCGATGTTCCAAAAGCTAGTGTTGATTCAGAAGCGCAGGTTTTACTGCAAGATATGGAGGCTCGTCTTCAAGAACAAGGAATACCGTCTAATGGAAATATTCCTTTGTCCAGCTTTAATGAAGAAGCAACTAAACGTGTAAAGTTGGGATTTTTAGTAAGACAAATAGTTGCAGACAACAAACTTAGTGCAGATAAGAAGCAAGTTGATGATAAACTAAAGGAAATCTCACAAAGCTATGGAGAGAATGCACAACAAATGATCAACTATTATAATCAAGACCCAAATAGACTAGCAGGTATAGAGTCATTAGTTATAGAGCAAAAGGTGGTTGATCTAGTTTTAGAAAAAGCCGAAGTTACAGTCAATAATATGAAATTTGAGGAAGTGACACAACAAAGATAAATGAGCATAAAAAACCTTAATCAAGTTCCTATAGTTATCGAACAGTCTGCTAAAGGAGAGAGAGCTTACGACATATATTCCCGCCTTCTAAAAGAGAGGGTTGTTTTTATGGTTGGCCCGGTAGAAGACTACATGGCCAATGTGATTGTCGCTCAATTATTATTCCTAGAGTCAGAAAATCCAGATAAAGATATTCATCTTTATATTAATTCCCCTGGAGGGTCTGTGTCAGCAGGTTTAGCGATCTATGACACTATGCAATTCATTAAGCCGGATATATCTACCCTATGTATTGGGCAAGCAGCAAGTATGGGGTCTTTATTGTTGACAGCTGGAGCTAAAGGGAAAAGATTTGCTTTACCACATGCGCGATGCATGATTCATCAACCTTTAGGTGGTTTTTCAGGCCAGGCTAGTGACATTGATATACATGCAAAAGAAATTCTAAAGGTAAGAGAAAAATTAAATTTAATCTTGAAAAAACATACAGGCCAAAACTTAAAAACAATCCAAAAAGATACAGATAGGGACAACTTTATGTCATCTACAGAGGCTGTAAAATATGGATTGATTGATAAAGTATTAAATAAAAGATAAGGCTACAATAAATTAAATATGGCAGAAATAACAAACGAACTTCATTGCTCATTTTGTGGCAAAAATAAATCTGAAGTTGAGCGTTTGATTGCTGGCCCTAGTGTTTATATTTGTAACGAATGTATTGGTTCATGCCATAATTTAATTGAAGAACAATCTCTAAAAGAAGTTGCTGAAGAGCACAAAGAATGGGAATACACTCCTAAAGAAATAAACAGCTTTTTAAATGACTACGTAATAGGCCAAGAGCATGCTAAAAAGGTCCTATCTGTAGCCGTTTACAATCACTACAAGCGTTTACAAAGTGGCTATATTTCAAATAATGTCGAGTTAGAAAAATCAAATATATTGTTGATAGGGCCAACAGGTTCTGGCAAAACTCTTCTGGCGCAAACACTTGCAAGAATTCTAGACGTTCCATTTACTGTAGCAGATGCAACAACATTGACCGAGGCGGGCTATGTTGGCGATGATGTAGAAAATGTAATTAAAAGCCTATTGTCACGTTGCGATTTTGATCCAAAACGTGCAGAACGAGGCATCATATTTATTGACGAAATTGACAAGATATCTCGTCGTTCAGACTCCCCATCAATTACTCGTGACGTTTCAGGAGAAGGAGTTCAGCAGGCTATGTTAAAGCTTATAGAGGGTACGATAGCATCAGTTCCACCCCAGGGAGGCCGTAAACACCCAAACCAAGAGACAATTGAAATTGATACATCTAAAATATTGTTTATATGTGGCGGGGCATTTGGAGGGCTAGAAAAAATTATTGCAAGGAGGGTTGAAAAATCTACTGGTATAGGATTCTCTGCAGATGTAAAGGAAAAAAACTCTGAAAAAGAATTGAGCGAATTATTTTCTCTTGTAGAGCCTGAAGATTTAATTAAATTTGGCTTAATCCCAGAATTAGTAGGACGTTTGCCGGTTCAAACTGCACTTAAAGAGTTAGGTGAAGATGCATTAATTAAAATACTTGTTCAACCAAAAAACTCTGTCGTTAAGCAATTCAAAGAATTTTTTGCTATGGAGGGAGTCAAGCTAACCTTCAAAAAAAATGCACTATCAGAAATTGCTAAGTTGGCAATAAAACGCGGAACTGGCGCTAGAGGATTAAGATCAATTATTGAGGAGTTACTGCTTAATACTATGTTTGATCTTCCTTCGTTAAATGATGTAGTTGAAGTTGTTATAGACAAAGCTGTAGTTGAGAATAAAAGAGCCCCATTAATGATGTATAAATCAGAAATTAAATCTAAAAAAGCTAGTTAAATAATTCTTTGTTAAAGAACGCAACATTAGAATTATTTGATCGCCAACAAGATATTGTTGGAACGGGAGAAAGGGCTTTATTAGTGTATGTTGAAATACAAAGAACCACCAATATTCATAATGGAATTGATGAATTTTGTGATTTAGCAAAATCTTCTGGTATAAGCATTATAAACACCATAAATGTTAGACGCAATTTTGCATCTATCCAGTATTTGATTGGCCCTGGTAAGGTTAAAGAGATAGCAGAATTAGTCAAAAAGAATAATATAGAATTAGTAATATTCTCATCAGAGCTATCCCCATCACAAGAAAGAAACTTAGAAAAAGCACTTAGCTGCCAAGTTATGGATAGGACTGGGCTAATTTTAGATATATTCGCTCTTCGTGCGCGTTCATTTGAAGGTAAGTTACAAGTTGAACTTGCGCAACTTAGACATCTTTCAACTCGCCTAATAAGGGGTTGGAGTCACTTAGAGAGGCAGAAGGGTGGTATTGGCCTTAGGGGCCCAGGAGAAACACAATTAGAAACTGACAAGCGACTCATAGCGCAGCGCATTAAATACCTCAAAAAGCGATTAGATAAAGTGCACAAGCAACGCGATTTAGGTCGAAAATCACGCGTGAAAAATGAGCTACCAATGATTGCCCTTGCTGGCTACACTAACGCTGGAAAATCGACCCTCTTTAATCAATTGACTGGGTCTACAGTTTTTGCAGATAGTCAGTTGTTTGCAACCCTAGATGCAACAATAAGGCGTGTTGTATTGCCAGCATCTGGAGAAGCGGTAATTGCAGATACAGTTGGGTTTATTCAGAACCTTCCTCATGATCTCGTTGCAGCATTTAAATCTACCCTAGAGGAGACCGTCAAATCAGACATAATACTTCACGTGGTAGATGCTTCTGATGACTACAATATGGAAAAAATAACTCAGGTAGAAAAAATTATCAATGAAATTGGTGCAGCTGATATTCCTGATATATTGGTCATGAATAAGATTGATTGCTTGCAAAACTTTATTCCTAGGATAGACCGAGATAAGAATGGAACAATTTATCGTGTATGGGTTTCTGCACAGAATGGAAAAGGCATAGACTTACTATGCCAAGCACTGTCAGAAAAGTTAAGCGGCATGATGAAGAGAGCTAAAATACAGCTAGACGTAAACCATGCCCATATAAGAAGTGAAATATATAATGTTGGTTATATACACAAAGAAAAAGTAAATGAATATGGTCAGTGGGTACTTGAAATTAACGTGACTAAGCACTATCTATCTAAATTATTAAACAAACAAGGAGTTAAAGAAATTTCAGCATAAGAATTATAAATTATAGAAAATATTCATTCTAGAATTAATAACTTTAATTGGAATCTTTTTGATTTATTATGGCAGAAGAGACACCTATAGAATCAATTGACCTATCTAAGGATAGCGTCCCCTTATTGCCATTGAGAGATGTCGTGGTTTTTCCGCACACGGTTATGCCTTTATTTATTGGAAGAAAATCATCAGTAAATGCTATAGTCAAAGCTATGGCAGCAAATAAGTATATTTTTTTGGTAACGCAAAAAGATGAAAAAATAGAGGAACCAAAAAATGATGATCTATATAGGGTTGGAACCTTAGCTACTATTCTTCAAATGCTTAAACTGCCTGATGGGACGATTAAAGTTTTAGTAGAGGGTGTTAAGAGGGCAAAAATAGAAACATTTATTGAATCTGGAGAATTGACAGAAGTCTCAATAGAGGAATACTCTTTAGCTATTGACGAAGATAAAGAGATTGAAGCGATGATGAGGATCGCACTGGATGATTTTGAAAGGTATATTAAATTAAATAAAAAAATACCTGAAGAAGTTTTTAAAGTTCTTCAAGAAATAAAAGATATTGAGCGTTTTAGTGATGTAATTATTGCCAATCTTCAACTAAAGATAGAAGAAAAACAAGCATTGTTGGAAGACGATAATGCAAAAGATAGATTAGATAAAATTCTTGTTTCTATTGAAAGTGAAATAGATGTCTTAAAAGCTGAAAAGAAAGTCCAGTCTCGTGTTCGTAAGCAGATGGAATCCAACCAAAGAGACTATTACTTGAATGAACAGATGAAATCTATTCAGAAGGAATTAGGGCATGCTGATGACGAAAATGAAATTGAAGAAATGCAGTCTGAGATAAACAATGCAAAAATGCCAAAAGCAGCCAAAGAAAAGGCTAATAATGAATTAAGAAAACTACAAAGAATGTCGTCCCAGTCTTCAGACGCTTCAATAATACGCACTTATATAGAAAATTTATGCGAAGTTCCGTGGCATAAAAAAACTAGAATAAACAAGGACTTGAATAAAGCACAATCAGTACTTGATAATGACCATTATGGGTTAAACAAAGTTAAAGAAAGGATATTGGAGCATTTAGCAGTGCAAACCCGTGTAACTCACAATAAAGCTAACATATTATGTTTAGTTGGCCCTCCAGGAGTTGGTAAAACTTCATTAGGTGAATCAATCGCCAATGCTGTAAATAGAAAGTATGTACGTATGGCTCTTGGTGGAGTAAGGGATGAAGCAGAAATACGTGGCCATAGAAGGACATATATCGGCGCAATGCCAGGAACTATTGTTCAAAAAATGCAAAAAGTTAAAGTAAAGAATCCACTTTTTTTACTTGATGAAATTGATAAGATGGCTTCAGATTATAGAGGTGACCCATCTTCTGCGATGCTTGAAGTGCTTGATCCAGAACAGAACCATACCTTTAACGATCACTACTTAGAAGTTGATTACGATTTGTCTCAGGTTATGTTTGTTGCTACCGCTAATTCTCTTGATTTTCCCTCAGCACTATTAGATCGCATGGAAATTATTGAGCTGTCTGGGTATACCGAGGACGAGAAGTTACAAATTGCAAAAAGACATTTAGTGTCAAAGGCTATGAAAAATAATGGCATAAAATCGAGCGAGATTGAATTTAAAGATTCTGCAATAATTAATATTATTCGTTACTATACAAGAGAAGCAGGAGTAAGAAGCCTAGATAGAACAATAAGTAAAATATGTAGAAAAATAGTTAAAGAAGTTCTACTTAAGAAAAGGAAAAGCAAAGCATTAATTAATGCTAAAAGTTTAGAAAAATATCTTGGAGTTAGAAAATTTCGTTTTGGTCTAGCAGAAGAGAATAATCAAATCGGAGAAGTTACAGGGCTGGCCTGGACATCTGTTGGGGGAGATTTATTAACAATTGAAGCAGCTGCATACAAGGGCAAGGGCAAACTTAATTATACTGGCCAGCTTGGGGATGTTATGCAGGAGTCAATTCAAGCTGCTATGAGTGTTACAAGAGCAAGAGCAAAAGATTTAGGTATAAAAAATGATTTCCAGGAGAATCTTGATATTCATATTCATGTGCCAGATGGCTCTACTCCAAAGGATGGGCCGAGCGCAGGCGCAGCTATGTGTACAGCCCTAGTTTCTGTTTTAACTGGGCGTAAAGTTAAAGCGGATGTTGCTATGACTGGAGAGATTACATTAAGAGGTGAGGTGACTCCAATAGGGGGCCTTAAAGAAAAAATGCTTGCTGCTCTACGTGGCGGCATAAAGACAGTAATAATCCCTGATGACAATGAAAGGGAGCTTTCAGAGGTCCCAGATAAGATTAAAAACAAGTTAGAAATAATTAAAGTTAAATGGATTGACGAGGTTCTAGATATAGCTTTAGAAAAAAGCAATAGCTCGTAAAATTAATAAAGGCGCCTTTATATTTTATATTGACAAGTAATCATTTACAGGCAAATATAATTTAGCATTTTTTATACATTAAATTATATCTTTTATGATTCTAGCATAGTAAAAACCATCGAAATGCTTTGTAGGTAATTGTTGCCTACCGAAACACGCATCAATACCCCAGTCTAATTTAATCTTTTCTTCAGTTGCATCTTTGTGAGAGTCAAAAAAACTACTAATTTGCTCTTCATTTTCAGATTTTAAGATGGAGCAAGTGGAGTAGACCAATATTCCACCAGGCTTTAAAAGGGTCCAGAGGTTTCCTAATATTTCTTTTTGCAAGGCTATAAGAGCATTTATGTCTTTTGGCTTTCTGAGTAATTTAATATCAGGATGTCTACGTATAATGCCAGTAGCAGAGCAAGGCGCATCAATTAATATCTTGTCAAACTTTTCCCCATTCCACCAATCTTGATTTTGTGCATTTCCAATTGCCACAGCCACATTTTTTATTTTATGGCGATTAATATTTTCTTTAAGCTTCTCTAGTCTAGATATATTGCAATCTAATGCAGTTATTACTGAATTTGGGGCTAGTTCAGACAAGTGGATAGTTTTTCCACCTGGCGCTGCACAAGCATCCAATATTCTCTCATTGTCCTTTGGCTCAATTATATGAGCAGCTAGTTGAGCTGATGCATCTTGCACATAGCAGGATCCATTATTAAATTTTGGCAACAGGAATACATCAACGGCGTTTTTTAGCACTAATGATTGAGGTGCAACAGCTAACTTTACTGAATCTATTCCTATCAATTCTAAAGATTTTTTGTAGCTGTCAAGGCTGTAACTAGGGTTAACCCTGATAGTCATCGGTGCCTGAATATTATTTTGGGAAAATATTTGCTCAAAGTTTTTAGGATAATAACGCTTAATTTTTTTAACTAGCCAACTAGGGTGTGAGTAATGAGTATTATTTAATAGAGTGTCTTGTTTCCTATCAATCTCTCGTAAAATAGCGTTTACTAGGCCTTTAGCCCAAGACTTATCTAATATATTAGCCACCTCAACTGTCTCAAAAATTGCTGCATGTGAAGGTATATTGGAATAAAGTATCTGATTTGCACCCAATAAAATAAGGCAATGAATGTCAAGGTGCTTTCTCTCAATAGGGCTTTTGAGAAGCGATGAGACAATATCGTTTAATTGATGATAGAAGCGAATCGTGCTATAAGTCAGAGACTTAGCTAATGATAAGTCAGGCAGAGATTCTGAAAACTTAAAGTTAGATAGAGATTCTTTCCTGAGTACAACAGAGCATATTGCTTCAAGGGCAACAGCTCTTGGGTTATTATTATTTGAAACTTTCAAGAGAGCGCTGAATTTCTTGTAACAGCACCTTGGGCTCAACGTATCCAGGGATATTTATACCGTTTTCAAAAAATATATAAGGAGTTCCAGAGACTCCAACATTTTGTGCAAGATTTAAATGGTCGACTACCGGACTGTCACAATTAATTGTTGGAGAGTCTATTTGTAGCATTGCCACATCCATTGCTAATTTTTTATCTTTAGCGCACCAAATTGATACAGACTTATAAAAAGATTCCGTATTAATGCCTGACCTCGGAAAAGCAAGATATTTAACAGTTATGCCTAGCTCATTTAGACTTGGCAAGTCTTTGTGTAGCCTTCTGCAGTAAGGACAGTCTACATCTGTAAATACATTTATAGTGTATTTTTCATCTTCTGCCCGGTAAATAATTTTGTCATTTTCACTGGCTTTTTTAAGAGCTGTTATTGCAAGGTTAGCAAGCCTTCTTTTAGTAATGTTTATACCGTTTTCTAAGTCAAGAATATCACCTTGAATTAGAAAAAGACCGTCACCTGAAGTATAAATTATGTCTAACTTTGGTTCAGTTAAGATAATTTCATAAACACCCTTAAATGAAGACTCTACGATATCAGATTCTTTAAGGTTGGGTATATATTGACCGAGATTTTGGACAATATCTTTTTCATTTGCAAATGCGTTTAAAGCTAGCAGTGTTAAAGTAAAAAATAATTTATTTATGCTCATAAAATATGTCTATAAAAAATGATAAATTTTACCTTTTTAGGTAGAATAGCGGGATTATAATTTTTTTTTAGGGATAAGCATGGAGTTTTCTTTAACCAATCAATTAATGCAGCATTTCGATGGCGACTGTGCAGTAGTTTTTGCCTTCTGTGATAGCGAAAATAAAGACTTAAATATTCAGGCGGCAGTGGAGCTAAATCATTTTGATGCCAAAGCAGGCAACGCAATGATACTTAACAATGTTAGCGGTTTCAAAACAAACATTACGGTAGTTTTGGGTTTAGGAGAATTACCCGTTACTGCGAAAAATTACCAGAAGGCCCTGAAGTCTTTGTATTCAAAGCTTAAAGATTTAAAGGTAATGAGTGTTATGTTAGAGCAGGTCAGCATAGAGGGTTTCGATACATCTTGGGTATACAGAACTACGGCAAGGGTGTTACAAAATGAAGCATACACAATTAGGAAAATTAGTTCAAATAATGAAGAATCAAATCTTATTGAGAGTATAGCTATTCAGTCAGGAGAAGCTAATGCTCGTGAGCTGACAATAGGTTTAGCAACAGCGAATGGAATGGCTTTAGCTAGAAATTTAGGGGATCTGCCTTCTAATATTTGCACTCCAAGCTATTTGGCTGAGACCGCCAAGTCATTAGCAAATGAATTTGGTTTAGAATGTGAAATCCTTGAAGGTGACGATATGCATAAATTAGGCATGAATTCATTGCTTTCAGTATCTAAAGGATCAATCGAACCACCAAAATTAATAACTTTGAGTTATAAAGGCAACGGTAAATCAAAACCAATAGTTCTTATTGGCAAGGGAGTTACATTTGATAGCGGAGGTATCTCGTTAAAGCCTGGTGCAGCAATGGATGAAATGAAATACGATATGTGTGGAGCAGCTTCTGTATTAGGAACTATGCGGGCAGTTTCTGAAATGAAATTAAAGGTTAACTTGGTAGTTGTGGTACCAGCAGTTGAGAATATGCCTGCTCATAATGCATCAAAGCCTGGCGATGTAGTTAAAAGCATGTCCGGACAAACTATTGAGATACTAAACACAGATGCTGAGGGACGTCTAATCTTGTGTGACGCACTTACATATGTTGAAAAATTTAATCCAGAAGTAGTAATTGACACAGCTACCCTAACTGGAGCAGTCATTATTGCATTAGGAAAGCATCATTGCGGAGTAATGGCAAATAACCAAGAATTGGCAAATGATTTAATTAGCGCTGGGAATAAAGCACTTGATACTGCCTGGCAGTTACCTCTTGACGATGAGTATGATGAGTTGTTGAAATCTAATTTTGCTGACATGGCAAATATAGGTGGTCGTGAAGCTGGAACTGTTACAGCCGCATGTTTTCTTGCTAGGTTCGCTAAAAAATATAGGTGGGCTCATCTTGATATTGCTGGGACTGCTTGGGTTAGTGGAAAAGGTAAGGGCTCTACTGGACGCCCAGTACCTCTTTTGACTCAATACGTCATTGATCAAATATGATTTGTCATACATGTATTACAATATTTCTTATGCACACTTAAGTACGATAATTCCAACACTTATTGCTGGTCAAGCCAAACCTCTAGACCCCTTGCACAAATACCCAGGTCGCCCTTAAATAGCTTTGATTGGACATTCTGGTCTAAAGCAACTCCATGCTTTTTAGTTGAACTTAACAAATGATCTAGCAATGCTAGAGTAATTTCTTTATGACGATTTTTCGAGGAGGCTAGTTTTTGCGCAATAGCAGAGAAATTGTTAATCTCATTTTTCAACTTATTTGCAATATGTGGGTGAAAAGGAATCATACAATAGTGTGCCAGGTAAGCTCTTTCTGGTTTTAGTTCTAGTAAACTATCAATAGTGTTAATCCAAGTTTCAGGGTCAAATTGTATTGGTGTAGTGGGCGGAAAGATAAATTCTCCATTTTCAGTATCAAATTCTCTATAGCTAACTCCTAGGGTGTCACCACTAAAAATTCCTCTAGATTTTTCATCCCAAATACACACATGATGTTTTGCATGTCCCGGTGTATTAATAAACTTTAAAACCCTATTGCCTAGAGAAATTTCATCACCATCATTGGCTGTGACAATTCTTTCCTCGGGGATAGGCAGTAAGTCACCCAAACACTGCTTGAAGAATAACTCACCATAAACACCAATAACTCCATCACGGAGTTTAGTTGGGTCAATTAAATGCCTTACACCTCGTTTATGAACAAAAATAGTCGCATTAGGGAGGTGCTTAAGTAGTTGGCCAGCCCCACCAGCATGATCAAGATGTATATGAGTCAAAATTATGTGTTTTACATCATGATAACTAATATTCTTTTTGTCTAATACCTCAAGTAATCTAGGGACAGTAAGGTGAGTTCCTGTGTCAACGAAGCAAGCTTCACCATCATCCTCAATAAGGTAAGCTGCAACCATTTCTTTTCTGATATGAGCTGTATCTATACAGGTGACACCAAAATCTAGGTCGTTATAAGTTTTCATATGAATTGTGATATTTTGTATTTGGCAACTTTAGTAAAGGAGCCAAGAAAAATTAGAGAGAATTAAAAGTCCCCTTCTGCTCCACCATCTTGAATAGCAGTTATGATTCTTTTAACCTCTAATGCTTTTTCATGAAGATCTGGAGGCAGTGGAGAGCCGCCATAAATCATCATATCCATGTTTAATGTATATAGCCACCTTTGACCAGTTTTGTCTTCGATGAGTGCTATTCTACAAGGTAAATATGCAGAAAATGCATCTGAATGGTCTACCATTGTCATAGCAGTACGTGGAGAGCAATATTGGAAAATCTTTAAGAATCTTTGCGGTTGACCAGTTTGAAGTTCAACCATTTCAGATAAAGGTAATTTACCAACTGAACGTATCCCTTCATTGTTAGCAATGCTTTCCATGGCTTCTTCAACGTCCTCATTGGATACATCTTCAGCAACAGGTACGCGCACTATCGTAGCCATAGTAATATCTTTTGTATCAAGAAGTGTGTTGGCCATTTTTGCGTATACTGAAACAGCTTTTTCGTCTAGTTCTTGGTACCATATTTCTTTAAAAACCTTGCTAGTTAATCCTTCATAGTTAAACTGAAAAAGAACTAGATAGTAAGCGCTTATAGCTCCTATTAAAATTAATAACCATTTAATTAAAGCCAATATAGCATTCATATGTTTATTTCTCCACATTTAAGTAAAAATGAAATTTTCATTTACTAGTAAAAGTATTTTATTAATTGTTTATTGTCACTCAGGTCTAAGGCCGTTAAAAACAATTGAGGTTTGACTTATTACCCCAACAATTTTACCATTGTCAATAACTGGACATCTAGATAAATCGAAATGAGACAATAATCTTGCACAGTACTTAACATCCATGTCTGAGGTAACAGAGACTGATGGTTTTGTCATAATTTCATAAACATTTACTCTATCTAATGCTCTATTTTTCGCTATAACTTTTGTGGCAATATCTGCAATCAATACCACCCCATACTCGTCATAATCATGAGATTTATCAACAATTAGCATTTTAGTTTTCTTATGTTGCATGTCATTTAAAGCGCTCAGTACCGTACATTTACTATCTACTATGTCTACCTTTTTCCACATAATATCTCTTACAAAAGTTGGCGTTGTCATAATTTTTCCTCCACTTGGTGTTCTAAGGCTTCAATTTGATGCATGACCCCAACGGCGTCTTCTACATCAATCTGAAATGCGATACCTTCCTTAGAGTTCGATTCAAATTCACCTGATTCTGCAACTGTTTCCAAGATTTTTCTGGAAAGGTGCTGCTCTACCAGTAATAACAATACATCCCTATGGGCTTCAACATTCAGCCCAAAGAATGTTTTAGTGTGCTCCAATCCTTCACCTCTTGCTTGTGATATAACAGTAGAACCTGTCGCACCATTATCTCTTGCTGCTTCAAGAATTGTATCTGTTTTATCGTTACTTACAAAAGCAATTATTAATTTAAAATGCATAGAACCTCCTTTTAATTATAGTATTTTTTTAGCTTATTTTTATTTAATAACTCAACAATTTGAATATAGGCCATCAAGCTTATTATCGGGAAAAGACTTGCAAAAGCAATAAGTCCAAAGCCGTCAATAAGTGGGTTTCTGCCTTCAATTGAACTTGCGAGGCCTAATCCAAGGGCTGCTACCAGGGGTACCGTTACAGTAGATGTTGTAACTCCACCTGAATCAAATGCTAGTGCAACAATTCTTTTTGGTGCAAAATATGTTTGTATTAGAATCACTATATATCCGGCAAGGATGAACCAGTGAAGTGGTGCCCCAATAACTATTCTAAAGCTACCTAAGGCTATCCCAATTGCAACACCTATAGCGACAGAGTTACGTAATGGCCAGGCTTTGATAGTTCCTCCAGATGCCTGGCTTGCTTTAATTGCAACTGCTAAAAGAGATGGCTCAGCTATCGTCGTAGCAAACCCAATACAGCCAGAAAATATGTATACCCAATAATAATCTTTCCAGTTCACATTAGTGCTACCGATAAAGTCAGAAGAGGTTAGCTGTGTTGCCATTATTTTTCCAAGAGGAAAGAGCGCCTTTTCGAGTCCTACAATAAATAAAGTTAACCCAATCCAAACTAAAATGAAGCCGATGATGACCTTTTTTAATTGTGGTATTTTTTGTCTCAATATAACTGTTTGGAACCCAAATAGCACTATTGCAATAGGGGCAACATCAAAAAACATATCTATCAATGAGTAAATAATATTCATCGAACAATGCCAAATATCATGACAGCGATTATAGGTAGTATAGATGCAATAGCAATTATTCCGAAACCATCAATTAGTGGATTTCTACCACGAATACTGCTAGCTAAGCCAACACCAAGTGCAATTACCAATGGGACAGTAATGGTGCTTGTTGTAACCCCACCAGAGTCAAAAGCTATACCAATAATGTAGTCAGGCGCAAAAAATGTAGTGAAAAGTACTAATAAATAGCCAACAATAATAATCCAATAAATTGGCCACCCCTTTAATATTTTAATGACACCTATTACTACAGAAAAACCAACTGATATTGCCACAGTGTAACGTAGCATCTGCGAATATTCTTTAATTTCAGTTACTGTATTAATGATTCCACCAGACTGTGCGACTAAAGCTGCCTCTCTAGCAATGGATATTAATGCAGGCTCTGCAACTGTAGTTCCAAAACCTAGCGCAAAGGAAAATAATATTAGCAATAATATTGAACCCCTTTTAACGAAAGAATATGCCAATGTATCGCCTATAGGAAAAAGGCCTAATTTAAGTCCATAAACGAATAAGGTTAAACCAAAAATAACAAAAATAGTTCCAACTATAATTTCTTCAATATTGGGTATGTTTTGCTTTAAAACAAAGATTTGAAAAACAGTAACTACTAATATAATTGGCAGTAGGTCTTTGGCGCTATTAGTTAAATTACCTGCAAACTTCTTTACAGTTTTTCTCATATAAATCCTTTATAAAGTGGAATTAAATGTAAATGCAAAAAAAAGATAAGATATATTTAAAATACATTTTAAATTATTTCTATTAGCTGACAATAGGCAATCAGCTTTTAGTTTAGAATAATTGCTTTATATGAGGAAATAGGTCATGACTCTTGGTCATAAGAATTGCTTAGCATTGGTATAATCTAGTTATGGAGCATGTAGTACTTATAAACGGCAAAAAGCGCTCAAATTTAAGCGTTTTTAATAGAATATCTTTGTTTGGCGATGGTTTATTTGAGACCTGTCTAGTCGAAAATAATAAGGTGCGATTTTGGTCAAAGCATTTCGACAGATTAGAAAAAGGTAGAGCTAAATTAAGTATAAATACGGTAAAGGAATCGCTGTGGCTTAAAGAAATCAATAAAGCTATCTCGTCTATTAAGGCGGATAAATGTGTTGTAAAAATTATTCTATCTAGGGGTGAAGGCTCAAGGGGTTATGGGTTTAAGGAAGACATAGAGCCCACCAGAATTGTTATTGCTTCAACGTTTCCTGAAAGCATACCAGATCAGTATTCTCTAACTATTTGTCATAGTGGTTACTCAGCAAATTCATCTTTGTCAGGTATTAAACACTGCAATAGGCTTGAACAGGTTATGTCTAGGATCGGAATGAAAAGTGATGAGTGCATAATGTTAGATAATCAAGGCTTTGTCATTTCTGCGAGTCAGGCTAATATATTTACAATAAAGGACGGGGTCTTGAGTACACCAATACTTGAACATTGCGGAATTGAAGGCACAAGAAGAAAAGTAGTCATCAGAATAGCAGAAGAATTAGGAATTAATGTTAACGTTAAAGAAATTTCAGTAAAAGAAATCTTAGACTCCGATGAAATTTTTATTACTAATAGCGTTATTGGAGTTAGGCCAGTTTGTATGGTGAATGATCAAGTTTTTAAAGTTCATGAAACCACCAAAAGAATAATGGGCGCCTTTATGGCAGTTCAAAATAAAAGCAAAGTAGCTCCTGCTAAAAGTAAGTTTGAAATAGGCTATAAGAAGTGGATTACATTGTTGATTATATTAGTGTCTTCCTTTTGGTTATTTTTTGCAAATAATGTGCATACCGAAAAACATGTTGTTTACGAAATATCTCCTGGCTCCACAATATATTCAGTAGCAGATGAACTTGAAGAGTATAAATATATTAATTCAGGTTGGTATTTTGTTTTATTAGCAAAGTTATTAAATCTTGATGACACTCTAAAATCTGGTTACTATGATATAAACCCAGATATGAGTTTAAATAAGTTACTTGTTAATTTTTCAAATTCAAAGGTTGCCACAAGAAAGATAACTCTTATAGAAGGATTAACATTACAAAAATATTATCACCAATTGAGCACAAACGATTCCTTGAGGTCAGTTAACGATTTTGATAAAACTATGAAATTGGTAGGTATAAGCAAGCCATATGAAGGCAAGTTTTGGCCAGATACATATGTAGTAAATTATGGAGATACTGTTTCTAGTGTTTTGACTAGGGCAAATAAAATAATGCAAGAAAAGCTAGAGAATGTATGGAGAAATCGACAAAAAGAATTAGCACTAAAAAGTATTGATGAAATGTTGATTCTAGCCTCATTGGTAGAGAAAGAAACTGCAAATCATAAAGAGAAGTCGCAGATAGCTGGAGTTTTTTTGCGCAGACTAAAAAAAGGTATGCGCTTACAAACTGACGCTAGTATAGTTTATGCATTAGGGAATAAATATACTGGCAAATTGACAAAAAAAGACCTAAAAATTGACAGCCCATATAATACCTATAAGAACCATGGCCTGCCACCTGGAGCAATTGGTTCTGTTGGCGCTGAATCTCTATATGCAGCCTCACATCCTGACAATAGTCAATCTTTGTATTTTGTGTCAAAAAAAGATGGAACTCATGCTTTTGCAGACACCTACAAAGGTCACCAAAAAAATATCAACAAATACTTAAATAATCTTTAAATGCTAATCTTTATTGCTAAGATAAAATACATATTATGAGAAGAGGAAAATTTATAACAATTGATGGAGTTGAAGGTGCTGGAAAGAGCACTCAGATCGATTTTATTTATAATTTATTGAAAAGTAAAGGCATAAAACTGATATTAACAAGAGAGCCAGGAGGTACCGACCTTGGAGAAAAAATTAGAGAATTGCTGTTGGGAAATGATATTGACTCTATGCATTCCGATACAGAATTACTGTTAATGTTTGCAGATAGAAATGAGCACATACAAACAAAGGTAATTCCTGCCCTTGAGAGTGGACATTGGGTTCTGAGTGATAGATTTACTGATGCTTCATATGCCTATCAGGGAGGTGGAAGGGGGCTTGATGTGAAGCGTATTGCTGAGTTAGAAAAATGGGTATTGCAAGGATTTGTTCCAGATTTAACGTTTCTTCTTGATGTTGATATTGAGCTAGGAATGAGACGCATTAAGTCAAGAGGAATGAAGGACAGAATTGAACAAGAAACAATGGATTTCTTTGCCCGAGTAAGAGATTCATATATTCAAAGATCTCAAATGTTTCCCGACCGTATAAAATTAATCGATGCAACAAAATCAATTGAGAACACATCACAACAAATAAAAAACATACTGTTAGATTTATGATTCTTCCTTGGCACCAAAAAGCCTTTTCTAAATTAAAACAAATGATTGAGCAAAATCATATGCCACATGCACTTCTTATAACTGGAAGTGTACAAATGGGAAAGATTGAATTAATGCAAGAATTGGTTGGTTTATTAACTGGAGAGAAAGAAAAAATAAAAAGAGACAATATCAAGCAAGCACTTGACTACCCAGTCTTAATTAGACGCTCAAATTATCAAAATATGATTTATTGCAGGGCAGGAGAGGTCAACGAAAATACAAAAAATATTTCTAAGGATATAAGAGTAGACCAAGTAAGAGCTTTCTGTGATGCACTAAACAAGACTTCTGATGAATTACAGATTGGAGTTTTATTTTATGCTGACCAGATGAATATTAGTGCGGCAAATAGTTTATTGAAAACTTTAGAGGAGCCACGTAATAACACACTTATAGTTTTACTTGCTCATGATGCAAAAAATCTTCCTGCTACTATCGTTTCTCGTTGTCAAAATGTACATATACCACCATCCTATGAGAAGCAGACACAAGAATGGCTTGTTAATAATATTAGTAAGGCTCAGAAATCTGATTTCGATATAGCACTTTTGCTAGAGAATGCTCATGGCGTTCCATTTAAGGTTCTTAACGAACTAAGTAATGATGATTATATAAGTTATCAAAAATGGCAAAATCAATTATTAGATATTGCAATTCATCCTACAAATATAATTAAATTAGATGACATTGATGGCAATGAACTAGGTGTCTTGAACTGCCTTCAAAATATTGTTATTGAAGGTATAAGGCTAAAAGTTTTAGATAATGAGGGAGCTCTAGTTGAATTAAATAAAATAGTTCGCAAGGTTGATGTGAGATGGCTATTTAATATTCTTGATGATATATATTTTTCAATAAGTTTGCATAAAACTACCGTCAACGCAAAATTATTGCTGGATAATGTGCTGATAGTATGGTCTCATATCACTCACTTGAAGAAATACCCTCAAATAACTTACCCAGAAAGAAGGCTACAATGACTAAATCAAATTATTTATTTAAACAGGCAAGTGAATTTATTCCAGGGGGAGTCAACTCCCCAGTAAGGGCTTTTAATGGTGTCGGCGGTAGCCCAGTTTTTTTTTCACGAGGTGATGGAGCTTACTTATTTGACGTAGATGGAAAAAAGTATATTGATTATGTGGCATCATGGGGGCCAATGATTCTTGGACATGCAAATTCCGACGTGTTGAGAGCTGTTAAAGATGAGTTAGATAATGGATTAGGATTTGGAGCTCCAACTGAAATTGAAACTAATTTAGCTAAAAAAGTTTGTGAACTGGTTCCATCCATAGAACTAGTTAGGATGGTAAGCTCTGGAACAGAAGCTACAATGAGCGCGATTAGACTAGCCAGAGGATATACGAATAGAGACAAAATTATAAAATTTGAAGGTTGCTACCATGGCCACTCTGACTCTTTGCTAGTCAAAGCTGGCTCTGGAGCATTAACTCTAGGTGTTCCTACCTCACCTGGCGTTCCAGATTCATTAGCTGAGCACACACTTACGTTGGAATATAACAATATTAATCAGGTTCTAGAGGTGTTAAAAGAAGTTGGCTCTCAAGTTGCCTGTATTATTGTTGAACCAGTAGCTGGCAACATGAATTGTATCCCTCCAGTAGATGGTTTTTTACATGGACTTAGAAAGGCATGTGACGAACATAATATTATTTTGATTTTTGATGAGGTAATGACAGGTTTTCGCGTAGCCCTTGGAGGTGCTCAGTCCTATTATGATGTTAATCCAGATTTAACTACTCTAGGTAAAGTTATTGGAGGGGGGCTTCCAGTCGGAGCATTTGGCGGTAGAAAAGAAATCATGGAGTTTATAGCTCCTATGGGGCCAGTCTATCAGGCAGGAACATTGTCTGGAAATCCTATATCTATGTCTGCAGGATTAGCTATGCTAAATATTCTTTCAGAAGACAAAGACTTCTACAAAAGGTTGAACTATAGTGCTAATAAATTGGTTAATGGAATTTTATCTAAAGCTAAGATTCACGGTATAAACATGACATCAAATGTGGTTGGGGGAATGTTCGGCCTATTTTTTACAAAAGAGAGTAAGGTGACAAATTTTGAACAATCCTCAATGTGTAATATAGAATTATTTAAGGACTTTTATCGTTTAATGCTTAATGAAGGGGTCTATCTTGCTCCATCAGCTTATGAGGCAGGGTTTATCTCATCTATGCATTCAGATGCAGATATAGAATTTACTATTAACGCTGCAGATAGAGTGTTCGCCAAACTATAAAATAATAATGAAGTTAAAATTAGTTGAGTCAGAGTTGACAAATGCAAAGAACTTGCTTCAAGGTTACACTAATAATGTAACGATAATTGGATCAGCAAGGACCAGCCAAAATGATATTCTATGTTTACAGGCGAGAAAAGCTGGAAAGTTATTGTCTGACAAAGGTTTCAATGTTTTAACTGGCGGCGGCCCTGGCATTATGGAGGCAGCTAATCATGGTGCATTTGAAGGAAAATCTGCCAGTATAGGGTTTAATATAGATCTAGAGCATGAGCAGTCGCCAAATCCATTTCTTGACGAGTCCATAACTTTTCAACATTTTTTTACAAGAAAATATTCAATGATGCATTACTCTAGTGCCTGCATTTGTTTTCCTGGAGGTTTTGGTACTGGAGATGAATTGCTAGAGATTCTTACTCTGATTCAAACAAAAAAAATACAGGATATAGATGTTTTTCTCTATGGAGTAGAATTCTGGCAGCCTTTAGTTACTTGGTTTGAAGAACTAGAGAAAATTAAATATGTTAACAGCGATTATTTAGAGTCTCTATATATCCTTGACGATATAAACCAAATTGTTAATTTAATTGCGGAGAGTTGACAGTGCCACTGGCTTTATTTGATTTAGATAATACATTAATTGGTGGCGATAGTGATTACTTGTGGGGCCAGTTTTTGTGCGAGATAGGGGCTGTTGATGTTTCCTACTATCAGGAAAAAAATAAATATTTTTATGAGCAATACTGCAAAGGCAAGTTAGATATTTATGCCTACTCAGAATTTTCAATGGAACCATTGTCAAAATACACTATGGATGAACTTAATTTATTCCATAAGCAATTTATGGAAGATAAAATTGAGGCGTTGTTTTTGCCTGAGGCAGAAAAGGTCATTGGTTGGCATAGAGATAAAGGCGATACTTTAGTAGTAATCACCGCTTCAAATAATTTTGTTACTGCACCAATAGTCAATCATTACGGAATAGATAATCTAATTTCAACAGAATTAGAAGTAGTAGATGGTCAATATACTGGGAATGTTCTTGGGATTCCTTGCTATAAAAATGGCAAAGTTGAGAAGCTTACATTATGGTTAAACTCATCCAAAGAATCCCTAGATAAATCAACATTTTATTCTGACTCTCACAATGATTTGCCTTTATTGGAGCTAGTTACAAACCCTATTGTAGTAAATCCTGATGAAAAGCTAAATAAAGTAGCGACTAAGAATGGATGGAATTCTGTGGACTGGAGATAGTCTATATTTTAGGTATAAAAAAACCCTTAATTAAGGGTTTTTTAAATCAAGAGTTGTTTAATTAGTTACATATAAAGGTGATGATTTCCTGTTGAAGCCTCATCAAAATATGTTGCAGCGCCTCCAAATTCGACACCATCAATAAAGTCATCTTCTGAATAGCCAAATAAATCAACTGTCATTTGGCAAGCAATAAACTTAACATCGAATTCTTGGCACATAGATCTTAGGTCAACAAGCTTTGCAACTCCACAGTTTGCAATGGTTTTTTTCATCATCCAGGTTACAAGTGATTCAGCAAAAGGAATATTCCATAGAACGTTTGGAATTTTTGGACCGAAGTCTATATTTCTTAGCCACTTTGGTCCGAAAGGCATCTTCATAGGCATTGCAGGGTTTCCAACTGGAGTTACTTTTAATTTTTCAGGGTCTTTTAATAAAAGATTGAGTCCATAGAATGTAAAGAAAATCGATACTTCTTTATCCATAGCTACAGCTGTAGATGCTAGGATAAATGGAGGGTAACCCCAATCATAAGTTCCTTTAGTAGCTATAATGGTCATTTTGTTATTTTCTGGCATATCTCTTATCTCCTTGATTTATTATTACTAGAGTTATACTTTCTCTATAGTAAATAAGTATTTACCTGCATTCTCAGCGTTAGAGATTAATTTATTGCCAGTTTGATTGCAAAAAGCTTCTATATCTTTTACAGATCCAGCATCAGTAGAAATAACTTCTAATACTTTGCCGGCATCCATTTGGGCAAGTGCTTTTTTAGTTTTTAAGATTGGTAGAGGGCAGTTTAGTCCTGATGCATCTAGAGTTTCGTCAGCCATTTTTATCTCCTTTATTGGTTGTATTAAATGCTTTTTTTTGAGAAAAATATTAGAATAATTGCTAATATGATACATTAATTTTATACTTCTATTTCATAATAGTCAAATATAATGAAATAGTAATTAAGAATTGCATTAATAGTTGTTTAGTGTGTTAGTAAATAACACTTAATCACTATTAGTTAAATAATTGTTATCAACAAAAATAACAATAAATTCTTATAAATATGAGATTATGAACGTTTCAATGATAGGGTTTTAACTCCATCATTTGTGCCTAATAATAAAATATCTGCCCCTCTATTAGCAAATAAGCCATTCGTTACTGTGCCAATAATAGCATCAATAGTTCTTTCTGTCTCTTTTGGGTTTAGTATCTGCAAACCATGAACATCTAGAATATAGTTGCCATTATCCGTGACAAAGTTTTCGCGAATTTTTGGAGATCCACCGATTCTACTTATAATTTCATTTTTCACATAGTTAGCTGCCATTGGAATAACTTCAACAGGAAGGTCAAAGTTACCCAATATTTCAACTAACTTTGATTCATCAGCAATACAAACAAATTTTTGTGCTACTGCTGCAACAATTTTTTCACGGGTAAGTGCACCACCGCCACCTTTTATAAGATTAAAGTCATTGTCAGACTCATCTGCACCATCAATGTATACCGAAATTGAATCGACTTCATTTAAATCATAAACTTTAATTCCATGACTTGTAAGCCTATCTGCAGTTGCAACAGAGCTCGCCACTGCCCCCTTTATTTGGTTTTTTATTGGCGCTAGTGCGTCTATAAAAAAATTAGCAGTAGAGCCAGTACCTACGACTATAATAGTGTCCTTGACTATATATTTTATGGCTTCTTGTGCGACCTC
>JASLYC010000086.1 GCA_030739975.1 Gammaproteobacteria bacterium | reverse complement strand
AAGAAAAACTTAAAACAAAGCAAGTAAGAGTTGCATATAAGTTAAACGTTAATTCTTTTCGAGGGAATGAATCTTTACAGCTGATGATAGAATCAATCGAAGATTAATCAATTGTCTTTATAGAAATCTACTAGAATTATTAAAGGTATTTACAAATATTTGCATCTACTAATACGCATAATACCACCAGCCCAATCTTCTACATCTATCCAGATTTCAGCAGAATCTCCAATACTTTTAAGATTTATTGGTTTAGATCTTTTGTGTTTCGTTAATATCGGATAAAGAGGGTTCCTTGGGACTTCGCCTTCTTTCACAGTATGAGTAAAATATGCCATCTTGCCAACAAAGTGCCCATCCTCTGTAAGCTTAATATTAACTTCATCTTGTAGATAACTTGGGTCAGTAGATAGTCCACCCATTTGCCAAAAAGAGCCTTTAGTAAACTCTACATCAGAACCTTGTACATTTATACCGCCTTTAGCCATACTCCAGCCTTCTATTGCCCCCAATTCTGAGTTTTCATAAACTACCCGATATATTGTGAAGGTGCATCTTATATCTTTAACATTATTAGTCAGTTTATGTTTGCTAAAGTCATAGTCGGTTTGAGAGACAACTAATTTTAGTAGCTCCTCCAAAACCTTTGGAGAGAAAGCAATGTCGTAGATTGTTATCTCTTTATCAACAGAAGAGGATGCTCTATTCGAAGTTGTTGTTTTCTTATTCGTTGAAGTGGTTTTATTAGTTTGTGCCGCACCTGCAACAGCCTTACCACCTTCGCAGCCAATTCCTCTTTTTTGTACCTCTGCTTTGTAGCCTTCGTTTGTTGGTTTCATGTCAAGCCACATGCATACAACATCATCTGTCCAATCATCATAAGCGCCAGCAATAGATACTCCGATGAGACCTATACCAAGAAATAGAGTTAATAGTATCCTTTTGAACTTCATAAGTGATTTCAAGTAATAGATAGTGACTCCTTAAATTAGATTAAGCTTAGGAAAAAATGTAATCGTAAACTCGAGGTAGTTCAGGAGTAAAGAAAACTTTATCAGCAATGATGTCATGATCTAGGCCAAGTGATTTTTCAATACATGCGGCACAAACGGATCGATAATCAATCGTAGACATTAGGTCTCTTTTTTCAAATTGTTCATTTTCTGCAAGCCCTGGCCACTTAGAGATAACTCTACTTTTTGTAATGGAGCCTCCAGCCAAGAGCCCAGCAGAGCCGTATCCATGTTCTGTTCCCCAGGTGCCGTTTACTCTCACTGTTCTTCCAAACTCCGTTAGAGTAAGAATAATACTGTTATCCCAAGCATCTCCTAAACCTTCTCTATAGCCAGCAATAATCTCATCAACGAGTTTTAATAGCTTACCGTGTTTACCAAATTCATCTGCACCTTGATTTGCATGCGTATCAAATTGGGTGACTTTTATAACCGAAGATAAAGGACCACCTTCTTGAGACATTGCTTTACCAGCATATTTAGCTAAACTTGCAGGATCTCTTGGCACTATTGAATCTTTTTGAGCGCTTTTTTTACTCACTTTTTTAAAGACTGAAGAGCCTTCTTTTGAGTGAAACATAGAAATCATATCAATTAGCTTAGTCTTTAAATTACTTGAGCTTCTTATGCTAGCAGGATAGAAATTGTCATTTCTATCAGTACCCCTAAGAATTAAGGGCATATCAAGTGAAAGCGACCTTCCAGGAAGTTTAGCGAGTTCAAGGGACCTACCGAGCCAACCTGAAGTTTCAGAGAACGGACTTAGTCCTCCACCTTGCATTAAATTTTGACCCTCAAAGTGAGATCTCAAAATGTATGGGAAGTTTGTTGCATGAACGATTGAGGCATTATTTTTAGCCATGAGTCCACTAAAATATTGAAAAGAAGGGTGAAGTCCAAAAAAAGAATTTAGCTTTAAATAGTTATCAGGGGTAAGACTGTTTCTCATCTTAGAGAGATTTGGATCACCAAATGGTGGGACTGCAGTTAGTCCATCCATTCCGCCTTCAAGCATAATCACTGAGATAGTGCCTGGCGGTTTGTCTTTAGTAAAGCCAGGAAGAGGAAGACCCGCTAAGAATAATGAAGTGCCAGATACTTTTAAAAACTCTCTACGTGTCAAATTAAGTTTAGGCATTTTCTAACCCCATAAGTTCAGGACTACACATTAAGGCAATAAATTGATCTTTTCTTCTACTAAGGCTATTAACAAGATTTCGAGTCGTTTCATTTGCACCAATTCTATCCATTATTTCATCAGGATTGGAGGTTGGGTATCCTGCCGTATAAATCGCATCAGCAAACCTAATACGGCGTTCAAACATTTCACCAGAGAGCCATTCTCTTTTATCTAGTGGATAGCCATTGGGTTGTCTCTCATGCCAAAAACTTTGTCCAAGTTCTTCAAAAATTTCTCTGGCATCCATGACTCCTCGGTTATAGACTTCTAATTCATCCCAGCCCTTAAAATAGGTGGCGCCACTTAATCTAACGACTTGAAATAACCACGTCATAGGCCATTGAAACTTTGGCTCTTTTGATGAAATGGCGCGTTCAATGACCGCCGTATGAATCTGATCGAGGTTGCCATTACCTGTTTTCCAAGCTTTTTTAATATAGTCAACGTCTGCTTTACTTGGGTTGTCGTTTACAAAATGCTGCGCCAATTTAAATGAGATGTAATTGATTGTGTGTTCATGCGAGGATAGAAAATCAGTTAAATGTTTAAGACCACCTTTACCAGCAGGAATAACTTTACCTAAAACTTTTTTAGTGCCAGGCTCAGCATGTGTTTTTTTGAAGAAGTCCCAAGAATTAATGGTTCCACCCATCTCGTAAAGCTTTTTGTGCCTCTGTTCAGTTGATAGTAGTTCATCATCACCGGTGATTCGTCCTGGCCAGATGCCCCATCCTGCAAGCACATTGGCAGCATTTTTAATATCTGATTCGGTGTATTTTGCTGTTGGAGAGACAGTATGAAGTTCTAAGAGTTCTCTCCCTAAATTGTCATTCAGCCCTGCCTGAAATCCATCTTTCCTTGCCCATATAGCTTCTTGAGAGTTTTCACCACAACTCCAGCAATTATCTAGATAAGTGAGCATTGATGAATGAGTCGTCATTTTGTATAACATATGAGCAAAATTCCCATTTAGATTGGCTAATATTGCCTCATCAATAGCATGTCCAATATGATTTTGATTGTCCCATATATTACCGGTTGTGAAATGATTCGCCCAAAAGGCGGTGAAGCGAAGTTTGACCTGGTCGTCACCATAGACATTTCTATGTGCAAATTTAAGCTGATCTAACTTGCCCAGAAGATTCTTTCTCTCATTATCTCGTTTTGCTGCTTCTGAGGTGTGGCCATCTAAGCCCATCTCTTCCCTTTTTCTATTGTATTTATAAGTACTAAACATATTATCTCGTTCAAGAAGGTCTGGTTGGTGTGATTTGGGCCACTCTTTGGGTTCAGTTTTAGTAGAAATTTGTATTTTCTTAATGCCGAGTGCAGGAGATTTAGCGTGTAGTTGAGAAATTGTCCAAGCTTTTACATCCTTAGGAAGAGGGGTGTCATGTAGAAACATGAGGCCTAATTTATGAGCAATTCTGAATTGTTCGTTCATTAATATAATTCAAAAAACTATACATAAAATTAAGTATATCACTTTGAACTATATAAAAGTCTACAATTAAGGGGAGGATTATAAATTAGGAAAATCTACCCAATAATACTTCGTTTCCAGCATCGGGTTTTGATGGAATATTTAATGCTAGGGTAAGAGAAACCAGAGCTATCATGGCGCCAGCATAGAAGACGATGGCCGAAGAGTACAGCCAGATAAACCCGAACATTGCAGGAATAAATACTGCGGCAATGTGATTGATTGTGAATGACACTCCAGCACTCGAGGCTATATCTGCTGGGTCGGCTATTTTTTGAAAATATGTTTTCAGTGCGATCGCCATAGAAAAGAATATATGATCAAGAAGATAAAGGAGAACGGCAAGAGACGCACTTTCGGTTATAGCGTAACCAACAAATATGGCTGCAAGTCCTATATATTCAATAATCAGCGCTCTACGCTCGCCAATTTTAGCGATAAGTTTTCCTATCCTTGGAGCCAAAGGGATGCTAATTAAAGAATTAACAATGAAGAGTAGTGAGATTTCAGCAACACTAAAGTGAAACTTCTCGACCAACAAAAAGCCCGCAAAAACCATAAAAATTTGCCTTCTAGCGCCACTCATGAATTGCAGTGCATAGTAAAGCCAGTAGCGCTTTCTGAGGATGATTTTTTTTGTT
>JASLYC010000085.1 GCA_030739975.1 Gammaproteobacteria bacterium | reverse complement strand
TGGAAAGCGTGTATACCTCACGGTATCATGGGTTCGAATCCCATTCCCTCCACCATATTTATTTCTTACTCCATTTAAATATTAAGTCTATATAATAAAGATAAGTTTATATTATAAATATTTATTTATATGAAGATAACTAAAAGGGAAAGGGAAATATTAAGATTAATTAATTCCAACCCAATGATAAGCCAAGACCAACTTGCTGAAAAATTAGATATTACTCGTTCATCTGTTGGTGTACATATATCAAATATGGTGAGAAAAAATCTGATTAAAGGTAGGGGTTATGTAACTCAATCAGAGCCATATGTTTCTTTAATAGGTGGCTCAAATATAGATCTTCAAGGATCTACTGACAATCCTCTTGTTCTAAATGATTCAAATCCTGGTGAAATTTCTATGTCCGCTGGAGGAGTCGGACGAAATATTGCAGAAAACTTATCTCGTATCTCTATAGCTACAAAAATGTTTTCTTATGTTGGTGCAGATGCTTTAGGAGAGTTTTTGATTGAAAAAACGCAAAGTGCTAATGTTGATACTTCTTATATTAAAAAACATAGTACATTGCCAACAAGTCAATATTTATCAGTTCTTGATGACAATAATGATATGTTGGTATCAATATCTGATATGCGAATTATTAATGAAATGAGTATCGAAGACATCAAAACTTGGAGTAATACTCTCAATCAAAGCTCTGTTATTGTAGTCGACACAAATATTCCTGCTAAGGTAATCGAATATATTACAGATGAATACAGCCATGTACCATTGTTTTTGGACCCAGTATCTATCGCTAAAACGTCAAAAATAACGAATATTATTGGTAAATTTCATACAGTTAAACCCAATAGACTAGAGGCTGAATTGATTACTGGAGTCAAAATTACTAACAAGCAAAGCATGCTTAAGGCTGCACAAGATATATTTAATAGAGGGTGCAAGCAAATATTTATTACATTAGGTAAAGAGGGTGTATTTTATTACGACGGAATAGAGCATGGTCACCATTGTCACCAAAATATTGAAGTGAATAGTGGAAACGGAGCTGGAGATGCTTTTGTGGCTGGAATAGTGTACGGATTATTAAAATTAAATAGCATCAAAAAAACTGCAGAATATGCCTCAGCAGCTGCAGCAATAGCGTTGAAAAGCAAGAATACTATTAGTGATGACATTTCACTAAGAAATATTGAACTTATATTAAAGGAAAGTAAAGATGAAACTAAATAGTTATTTAGATGTCCATCCTGATGTGGAAAATGCTTTAAACAGAAAACTACCAATCGTTGCCCTTGAATCTACTATTATTTCTCATGGTATGCCTTACCCTGAAAATATAGAAACTGCTCTCATGGTAGAGGATACAGTACGTGCAAATAAGGCAATTCCAGCAACTATTGCAATAATTAATGGACGCTTAAAAGTCGGTCTTACTAACAAAGAAATTGAATTGTTAGCAACGAATGATGAAGTCAGAAAAATTTCAAGGCGGGATCTTGCTATTGCTGTTTCACAAAAATTATCCGGTTCTACAACAGTAGCTTCAACTATGATAATTGCTAATTTAGCAAAAATAGCTGTATTTGCTACTGGTGGAATAGGTGGTGTGCACAGAGGAGCAGAAAAAACATTTGATATCTCTGCAGATCTTGAAGAACTCTCAAGAACTAATGTGTGTGTTGTTTGTGCTGGAGCAAAAGCTATACTTGATATTGGATTAACACTTGAGTATCTCGAAACCAAAGGTGTGCCAATCATCGGCTATAAGACTTCAGAATTGCCAGCTTTTTACTCATCCAAGTCAGGATTTAATGTTGACTACAGAATTGATTCAGCATTCGATATTGCGGAAATGTTACAGACTAAATGGGGACTTTCAATTGAAGGAGGAGTGTTGGTAACAAACCCTATACCAAAAACATTTGAACTGGAGTTTGTTATGATGAGTAAAGCAATAAATGAAGCGATTATAGAAGCCGATAAAGAAAAAATTACAGGCAAAGAAATAACTCCGTATTTACTATCAAAAGTAAATGAAATAACTCAAGGCAAAAGTCTAGTTGCAAATATCAAATTGATACAAAATAATGCAGCTTTAGCAGCAAAAATTGCGATACATTATTTTGAATAAACTTAGCTGCCTGAATATTCTTGGACAAAAGTCGAAATCATCTCTCTGATTTGAGAGGGGGTATTACGAGTTCGAATCCAATTCCCTCCACCATATTAAGTTATCTAAACTCTTTATTAAAAAAAAACTACAAGCACTCACTATTGATTGAGGCGCTTCATAAGGTAGGAAAAAGGGCTCGTGAATTTCTCCTAAAATATTGATAATTTTTTTAGTTTAAAACTAGAATTTATAACTAGTAATAAATTAATAAGAAAATAGGTGTATTATTTAGACTGATCTATATTATTAGTTCAGTTTATATAAATTATATAGGAGAGTAATTTTGAAACAAATTAATAAAATGCAATCGCTAAGCTTGCAAAAAATAGCCCCGATTAATTTGGCTATACTTCTGACTTGTTTTCTTTCATTTGGGCTATTTAGTCAGTCCTCAATAGCCTCTCATGATAAAGTCTACGAAATAACAATACTTCATACGAATGATTTTCACGCTCGTTTTAGACCAATCAGTAAATACGATAATAATTGTTCTGCGAAGAACAATGCCAAGGGAAAGTGTTTTGGTGGTACAGCGCGTTTGATTTCAGCAATTGAAGACGCTCGTACAAGGCATTCTAATACGATACTTTTGGACGGTGGTGATCAATTTCAAGGAACGCTTTTCTATAATCTATACAAAGGAAAAGTGGCCGCAGAAATGATGAATAAGCTCGAATATGATGGAATGGCAGTGGGCAACCATGAGTTTGATGATGGACCTGAAACTCTTAGAGCATTCATGGATACAGTAGATTTTCCTGTTCTTATGGCAAATGCTAACGTAGATATGGAACCAGAACTTAAAGGCAAACTACAAAAATCAACGACCTTGTTAAAAAACAACCGAAAAATTGGTTTGATAGGTGTCGTTACTGAGGATGTGGTTGATATATCGAGTCCTGGCGATAACATTATATTCACCGATGCTGTTGCTGCTGTGCAGGCTGAGGTAGATTTTTTGACCGAAGCTGGAGTAAATATAATCATACTTCTGTCTCACTCATCATACGGAATAGACAAAATGATTGCAGCAAATACTACGGGTGTAGACGTTATTGTTGGTGGACATGATAACACTTATTTGTCAAACGTTAGCGATAAGGCAAAAGGCCCTTACCCTACGGTAGTCAATGGGACACAGATCATTCAGGCATATGCCTATGGTAAATTCTTAGGCGAACTTTCAGTTCTCTTTGATGAAGCAGGCAATGTCATCTATGCGACAGGTGAACCAATCACAATCGACGGTTCGGTCAATGAAAATAGTCAAATTGTTGCGCGTCTAGATGAACTGGAAGAGCCAATCAATGAGCTTAAGAAGAGAGTTGTAGGAAACGTCTCTAGCGCATTAACTGGTGACAGGGCTGTTTGTCGCATTCAAGAATGTGATATGGGTAATATGATAGCGGATGCTATGAGAGATGCGGTTATTGATAAAGGCTATACTATCGCATTGCAGAACTCAGGTGGAATCCGTGCTTCACTTGATGCAGGTGATGTCACGCTCGGTGAAATCATGACGATACTTCCGTTTCAAAACACTTTGTCAACTTTCAAGGTGACTGGTGAGCAGCTTCTTACAGCGATTGAAAACGGTGTCAGTGAGGTTGAGGAAGTTGCTGGAAGATTCCCTCAAGTATCAGGAATGCGATATTCATTTGATTTAAGCAAGCCTGCTAATGAAAGAGTCACCTCAATTGAAATTGATGAAAATGGCAGCTGGAAGCCTTTAGATTTAAATAAAACATATGGTATGGTTTCTAATAACTTTATTCGTGGAGGTGGAGATGGATATAAAGTATTCAGATCTGCATCTGAAATCTATGACTTTGGTCCAGATCTAGCGGATGTTGTTGCGAACTATATTAAAGCAAATCCAGGGTATTCTGGTTATACTGATAACCGAATTACTCAGGAATGATAAAAGCTTAATTTGAGCATCTAAGGGCTGGTTCTTGGACCAGCCCTTACTTTTCTTTGCTTATTTATTGAACTAAGTATGAAAAAACTTTAATTCAACCGCAGCCGGGGGGATCGCAAAAGGTCATGCCGTACTACGGATGAGATTGAAACTGATGCCGCCGGAGGGCCTGACTCGGACACTCCAGAATCTGAGCTGACCAAAGCTGCCCGCAGCTCCTTCACAAGGCTGTGCGTGCGTGCTCGCGCCATCTCTTAGCTCTGTTTCAAGCATCAATACCCTATCGCCGCCACAGGATGCCCT
>JASLYC010000084.1 GCA_030739975.1 Gammaproteobacteria bacterium | reverse complement strand
ACTAAAAGCCTTTTTGTTTATTTGTCAGGCTTAGTGAAAAATTGCTTTTGTGCCTGTTGCCATAGGTCAAACTGTTTTTTGCCCATATCCATCAATGCTTCAGCTGGATTTTCGATTGTGGGTTTGGTTATATGATCTCTTAGAATATCTTGCTGTTGGGTAAAAAAGTCCATACTCTGTTCCAGATAGCTAGTAAAGCTATCTTGTGTGCTTTCACCGTAGTTACGTATAAAACTAATCAAAAGGTCGGAGCTGAACATGGGCTCGCCATCTCCAGACTCATAGTCCATGATTATTTGTAGCAAAATATTTCTAGTGATGTCTTCGTTGGTTTTTTTCTCAACAACCTTGAAAGGTGAACCATCAACTACTAGGCTTCTTACCTCGTCAAGGGTAATATAACAACTAGCACTAGTATCATATAAGCGCCGATTGGGGTATTTTTTAATTAAGATCTCTTTAGACATAATAAAACCTTTGGTTCAATAAAAGAAAACCACAATTACTAGTAATAGAAATTGTGGTTAAGATTTTATCACTAATATCAATCTCATATTGTCTGTTTCAAATGAGATTCAGCAAATGTTAGTGCATATGCTGTCCGCCATTAGCGGCTAGATTAGCTCCAGTAATTAGGCCCGCATCATCCGAACACAAGAAAGCAACAAGAGCAGCAATTTCCTCAGGTTTGCCAAGTCTTCCAATTGGAATTTGAGCTATGATTTGATTACGAATTTCCTCTGCAACAGCCATTACCATTTCGGTTGCTATATAGCCCGGAGAAACTGTATTAACTGTTACCCCTTTACGAGCAACTTCTTGAGCTAGCGCCATAGTAAAACCATGAACTCCTGCCTTGGCAGCGCTGTAGTTGGTTTGACCAAACTGACCTTTTTGGCCGTTGATTGAAGATATATTAACAATACGTCCATAGCCTTTTTCAGCCATACCATTGGCAAATTGATGGCTAATATTAAAAACACTGTTTAGGTTTGTAGATATGACCTGAGACCATTTATCCGTATCCATTCTTTTAAAAGAGCCGTCACGAGTAATTCCAGCATTATTTATTACTATATCTACAACACCCAAGTCTTTCTCTATCTGCTCTTTCATGGCTTTACAGTCATCATAGTTACTAACATCACATTTGATAAGTGTTGCATCAAAGTTTTGTTTAGCTTGCCATTCAGCACCGCGCTCAAGGTTTGTAGTGGTGGTTACAATTTGTGCTCCATCATCAGCAAGACGCTGACAAATAGCAGTTCCTATTCCTCCAGTGCCTCCTGTTACTAAAGCGATTTTATTGTCCAACTTGCCCATACATATTCTCCTGTATATTTAATTTATTTAAGTTTTATTAGTGTTATTATTCAGTAACTCTTTCTACTGCCATTGCAACACCCATGCCGCCACCAATACATAAAGTAGCGAGACCTTTGTCAGCCTCGTCACGCTGCATTCCGTGAAGCAAAGTTACAAGCACCCTAGCACCTGAAGCACCAATCGGGTGACCAAGAGCAATAGCGCCTCCAGTTATATTAACTATAGAGCTGTCAAATCCAAGCGATTCATTAACCGACATAGCTTGTGCTGCAAATGCCTCATTTGCCTCAACACGATCAAGGTCAGAAACCTTCCATCCAGCTTTTTCTAGGCACTTAGTTGTGGCAGGTATAGGTCCTGTTCCCATAATAGCTGGATCAACTCCAGCGCTTGAGAATCCTGCAATTCTTGCCATAGGCTTTAACCCCAATTCTTTAGCTTTATCAGCACTCATAACCATAACTGCTGCTGCACCATCGTTAATTCCAGATGCATTACCAGCACTAACAGTGCCATCTTTAGCAAATGCAGGACGTAATTTACCTAGAGATTCCGCGGTAGTTCCATGTCTTGGAAATTCGTCAGAATCAAAGACTATATCGTCCCCTCTTCTTTGTGGAATAGTTACAGGTGCAATCTCGTTATTGAAAAGATCAGATTTTTGTGCAGCCTCTGCTTTTTGTTGTGATTCTGCAGCAAATTGGTCTTGTGCATCACGCGAATAGTTGTATTTTTTAGCAATATTTTCTGCAGTTGTTCCCATATGGTAGTTGTTAAAAGCACACCATAGTCCATCAACAACCATTGTATCTGTAAGCGCCCAAGGCCCCATTTTTTTGCCGTCTCTTGAGCCTGGAAGTACATGGCCTGATAGGCTCATATTTTCTTGTCCTCCTGCTATAACAATTTCAGCATCACCACAGGCAACTGCCTGGAAAGCTAACTGAACAGCCTTTAATCCACTACCACATACTTTGTTAATGGTCATTGCTGGTGTAGTGTTAGGCAGGCCAGCACTTAGTGCAGATTGGCGTGCAGGGTTTTGACCGCTACCAGCAGTTAAAACTTGTCCTAAAATCACCTCATCAACTTGTTCGCCCTTGACACCAGTATCTTTTAGCAAAGCGCTTATTACTTCTGCTCCTAGCTTAGGTGCAGGTATTGAAGAAAGTGAACCTCCAAAAGTCCCCAAAGCAGTTCTAGTAGCTGCAACTATAACAATATCCTGATTCATTATTACTGTCCTCCTAAATGTTTAATTAATAATAGTTTAATAAATAGTAATTTCAAAAAAAATAAAACCAATCTAGCGTAAATTTAGCCACGAGCCAATTTCTGGCGGAATTGTTTTTTGCGCTCTTCCACTAACATAAATTCCAATGTGACCGCCTGGAAATGATATTTCTTTGTAGTCATCACTACCTACGCAATCTTTAAGCGCGGTTGAGGCAGCAGGAGGCACTAAATGGTCAAGCTCACCATATATGTTAAGTATTGGCATAGTTAGATTTGCCAGATCGATAGTATTGTTGCCAATAACTACCTCACCTTTGATTAGCTTGTTGTCTTGATAAAAATCTTTGATGAATTGCCTAAATGTTTCAGCCGCCTGGTCTGGGCTATCAAAAATCCACTGCTCCATTCGCATAAAATTTTTCAAAGCATCAGGACTGTCCAAAATATCAAGTACACCTAGATATTTTTTCCCCATAAGCTCATACGGCTTCATACTAAGAAATGTTCCATTAAGAAGGTCACCAGAAATATTTCCTTGAGTGTCAACCAAAAGATCAATATCAATATTTTGTACCCAGTGACTAAGCATATTGTCTGGAGTATGGAAGTCAACAGGTGTAACCATAGTTACAAGGTTGCGCACCTTTTCTGGGTGCATTGAACTATAACACAAGCTAAAAGTTCCACCCTGGCAAATACCTAGAAGGTTTATCTTATCTACACCGTGTCGCTCTCTTAGAACATCTACACAGCGATCTATATAGCCATTAATATAGTCATCCATAGTAAGATATTGGTCTGCATCATCAGCATAACCCCAGTCTATTAAATATACATCTTGGCCATTATCCATAAGGCCTTTTATAGTTGAGCGGTTTTCCTGAATATCAGCCATATAAGGTCTGTTTACTAGAGCATAAACAATTAGAAGCGGCACAGAATTTTTTTGCTCGTTAGTGTCAGATTTATAGTGAAATAGTTTGAGTTTATCTTCCTCATAGATAGTATCATGAGGTGTTACGCCTGAGCCTATCTCGCCTACATCCACAAGATTAGAAAAGCCTTCAGTGATTTTTTTATTAAAACTTGATGCTTCGTTTAGCATCCCTTCAGGGTTCATTGTTATCATTACGGGTATTCCTTTATTGATATTACTATATTTATATTGCTAGCTTTTTATAAACTGGTTTGCTTGAGCTCCCCACTGGTCACGTAAAGCCCTGCCATTTCCACCAATTTGCTTGTCTAGCTTCTTCAATTCTTCAATCTGCATTTTTGCTATTTGTTCCAAAGATTCAATGCCTTGTGCGTGGAGCTTTTCAACGATTTTTGGACCGACCCCTTTAATTACTGATAGGTCTTTGTGTTGCTCGGGCTTGGACTTTTCAATCGGGGAAGCTTTGACTTCGTTATTGGAAGCTTTGACTTCGTTATTGCTTATATTAGCTACTTTTTCACTAAGCTTTTTAATCTCTGTTCTTAGATTTATGTTTTCTCTGCGTTGTTCTTGTAAGCGTTTGTTGATAGTATTTATTTCAGATCTTGTTGGTAAATTTGCTACTTTATATAGCTTTTCAGTAAACGCATTAGTTTCTTTGCGTAATGCCATAAGGCTATTAACAAAATCTCCATGGGTTACTTGATACTCATCAGTCATAGCAAACTCGCCATAAACTTCTTCGTTTACATCAACCCACAAATCATAAAACTCTCGTACTGTAGAAACTTTTTCATCAGTACCGCTTAAGCTCGTTAATTTATTGCGTAAAGCTTCAACTGAACGTAACCCCATTTGAGCAAATGCTAACTTATAGGCCTGATCAGCTTCTTGAAATTCTATAACCAGTTGCGCAATCTTCTGTAACTGTTGTTGGTGTTCTCTCCATTGTCCTAGGGCAGGGCTATTAAGTAATCGGCTAATTTCAACTTTACCTTTATCTAAACCAGGAATGTCAGGAACGCCACCTAGTCCTATAGAGTTAGCTAAAGTATCCCAAACCTCTAGAGCACCCTTATTAAGACCCATCCACTCAGGAATTAAAGAGTCACTATTAGGGAATAGAGGGTTATCAGTGAGTAATGAAGTGCTGCCTTTGCTGGAATTAATTTGCTTAATCCACGTATCAAACCCTTCCTGTATATTGTCAAGCCAAGTTTGGATAAGATCTTCTTGGTCTTTTCCCTGTCCAAAGTTGTACCCTTGTTCAGCTAGTTTATTAAAGTTTTTCCCTGCATCAACAACCCTCTGAAACATTTCAGATACAGGGTCTGATGCCTTTGGAGAAACTAATTGCCACCACTGGTCAAGAGTCTGTGACCAGTCCGGAGAAAAAGGGTTAGAACCCATGTTCGGAGAAAAAGGATTAGAACCCATGGTAGCGGGGTTTAATCCAGATTGGCCCGCCATGTTTGCCCATGATTGCCAATAATGTTGCTGGGTTTTAAGCCAGTCTCCTTTCCAATCAGTGTCAGTTGGTATCATAATTATTTACCCTATCTTAAAGTTGTTGAATTATCAGAATTTGTATTTTACAGAAATAAATTGTGCAGTGCAACATTATTATTGCATTTAATGTTAAAAAGTTAAATTGTAACAATAAATAAGCTCTATATAAGTTCTGGCTCCATCTTAATTGCACCACAAGGGCATTCGGTAGCACATAGTGCACAACCTTTGCAGTAGTCATATTTGAACTCAAAACGCTTGCCACTTCCTAATTTAATTACTGCATTATCAGGACATACGCCATAGCAGTTGTCACATTCAAAGCAGTTTCCACAAGACATACAGCGTCTAGCTTCAAAAGCTGCATTAGTTTCATCAAGATCGCCAACAACCTCAGCAAACCCGGTCTGTCTCCTAACAACATCAAGTGTAGGTCTTATGGTCCTTGGTGCGTCACTATAGTACCAAGTATTCATCATAGAGTAGTCTACTATTTCATTCTTTTTCGAGTCTTTTTGAAACTCTCCTTGTAGCCACTGGTCAATTTTTCGAGCAGCTTTTTTGCCATGACCAATTGCAACAGTTACGTTGCGTTCAGATGGCGTCATGTCGCCTCCAGCAAAGACACCTTCCATAGCGCTCATCATATTTATATCGACGTCTAATACTCCATCTTCAAGGCTTAATTCACTTAAATTTTCAAACAAAGATTCATCAACATTTTGTCCTAACGCTTGAACAATAACACTCGCCTCCATAGTTTCAAACTCACCTGATGGGCTAGGCCTATCACCATCAGAAGGTATCATTTTTTCCAGTACCAGGTGGCCTTTCTTTATCTCAGTAATGCTACGCAAAGGAACAATTTCAACGCCTTCTTCTAGAGCTTCATTTATTTCTTCATAGTGCGCAGGCATATTTTCTTGGCTACCACGTACAACTACCTTCACGCTTTGCGCTCCCATACGTTTAGCTGACCTTGCTACGTCAATAGATGTGTTACCTCCTCCATAAACTACGACATGACCACGTAGTCCAGTGTCCACATCATCTTCTATTCCTCTTAGAATTTCAACGGCACTAAGGGATGGGACAGATTGGTCAGACTTTATATCAATCAGTTTGGCACTTTGTGCACCTGTAGATAGAAAAACCGCCTCACATCCATATTTTTCTTTTGTAGCAACAATGTCATCTACCTTGGTATTTAGTTCAATGTTCACTCCCATATCTTGTATGCGGTGAATCTCTGCGTTGAGCTTTTCATTAGGCATACGATACTTAGGAATTCCATAACGCACCATTCCTCCGGGCTTGGATGAAGACTCAAAAACTGTAACTTCATGTCCAAATAGTCTAAGATGATAAGCACAAGCTAGGCCAGCCATACCTGCGCCAACAATCATTATTTTTTTGCCAGTAGGTTTTCCAGGCTCATCCTTCCATACGTTTATTATTGCCTGATCTCCAAGAAAGCGCTCTACAGAATTAATTCCAACGGGTTCATCAAGTTGGACGCGATTACAAGCTGTCTCACAAGTGTGATAACATACACGCCCCATAACTGCAGGAAAAGGGTTATTTTTCATGATCTCTAGCCATGCTTCCTTGTATTCACCATTCTCAGCGTGGTATAGCCATTGTTGTATATTCTCGCCTGCTGGACAAGTTTCGTTACATGGAGGTAATCTGTCTAAGTAAACAGGACGTTCTGTACGCCAAGAGCCAGTTTTATTTAGTAGGCTTCCACCAACATCAAGTGTAATTGCATAAGGTTTAGTGTTTTTCATTGGTTTCACTCCTATTCTTCAAGTAGGCCAAATTTACGAATATTGCGATCAGCAATCTCTTGTACAGCGCTTAACTGCGCAGGGTTTTTTAATACATGAGCAAAACGACGCTGAGGCTTTAAATAATCTTCTACTGGAACCTTTCTACGAATCTTTGTAGTTGAAGTTATTTCGCCGTTCTCACCTTCAAAAAGTGGGTAAATTCCTGACTCTACTGCTAAACGTGCAAGATTAACTGTTTGTGCAGGTGCTGAGCCCCAACCAAGTGGGCAAGGGACAAAAATTTGTATATATCTAGCTCCACGAATAGACATTGCCTTTTTAACCTTTGCTTCTAGGTCATGAAGTCTGTCTATGCTTGCTGTTGCAACGTACGGTATTTCGTGAGCCATAGCAATTAAAGGGACATTTTTACCTTTGTCAAAATCCGCTCCCGGCTCAGGACCAACAGGCATAGTGGTTGCAGTGCGAGCGCCTCCAGGAGTTGCAGAAGAGCGTTGCACACCAGTATTCATGTATCCTTGGTTATCGTAACATATGTACAATACGTCATCGTTACGTTCGAACATACCTGAAAGACAGCCAAATCCAATATCAGTAGTTCCACCATCTCCACCTTGTGCTATAACTCGTACATCCTCTCTACCTTTAACTTTCATTGCGGCTGCTACTCCAGTTCCAATAGCGGCAGCATTACCAAAAAGTGAATGTATCCATGGTATTGTCCAAGATGTTTCAGGGTATGGTGTAGTAAATACTTCTAGACAGCCTGTTGCGTTGCAAGCAATTAGCTTATTGTCAGTAGCTCTCATTGCAGTATCAATAGCGTAACGTGCTCCTAGAGCTTCTCCACAGCCTTGACATGCTCTATGACCTGAGTCTAGAGAGTTTGATCTATCCATAGTGCCCTGTACTGTGCGATTTTCTGCATCTAGAAGGCGATTACCTACGGTTAATGTTCCTGTTTGATAAAATTTTACTTGTTGATGTGCCATTGCTTTTCTCCGTTTAAGTGGTTTTAGCTGCATTTACAACGCCACCATCGCGAAGTATGTTTTCAGCGACAGATCCTGCTTGAATTAATTTGTGTTCACGTTCAAGTTCGCGATCAACGACATCCTTGTTTAAATCCATGAAAGTAACATCTTCTAGGTTATCTTTGACTGCGTCTTTAAATAGTTTATGCAATGATTTGCGTGTTATTGGGCGTCCCCCAAGTCCTGCAATCACCTCGTAGACTGGAATATTTGTGCCACTCATCGCCATACGTACATTATTTGCCACTATGCCGCCAATGCCAACTGCAAAGCATTTTTCAAATACAACCACTCTTTTAGCGTCTTTGAGTGCTGAACGAATTTGCTCAAGCGGGAATGGACGAAAAGAGCGTATCGTTAGAGCCCCAATCTTCTCATCTTGCTCATCAATTGCCTCTTCTATAGTGCCAATTACTGAGCCAAGAGTAACAACTACAGTATCAGCATCCTCAGTATTAGTCGTAGAGATTAGACCGCCAGAGTCCCTACCAAAGATTTGCTTGAAATCTTCATTAATTTGAGGGATTAAATCTAAAGCTTCTTTCTGTTTTTTGTGGGCAATATAACGAACCTCTGTGAAAGCTTCTGGTCCAACCATTGCTCCAATGGATACTGGGTCTTCAGGATCAAGAACTTGACGAGGAACGAATGGAGGTAAAAATTTATCAACTTGCTTCTGGTCAGGTACATCAATACCTTCAATAGCGTGAGTAAGAATAAAACCATCCATACAAACCATCACTGGCAAGCTTAATGCTTCAGCAATTTTAAATGCTTGAATATGCATATCTACCGCTTGCTGGTTATCTTCAACAAACAACTGAATCCATCCAGCGTCACGCATAGACATAGAGTCAGACTGATCATTCCATATATTTATTGGGGCGCCAATAGAGCGATTACCTACAGTCATTACAATAGGCAAACCTAAACCAGATGCGTTATACACAGCTTCCGCCATGAAAAGCATACCCTGACTTGCAGTTGCAGTGTAAGTTCTAGCGCCAGCAGCAGATGAACCAATTCCAACAGAAAGGGCAGCAAACTCAGATTCAACGTTTATGTATTCACAGTTTTCTATTTTGCCACTTTTTACAAGGGCACCTAAGTCTTCAACAATATGTGTTTGAGGGGTAATGGGATAAGCACAAATAACTTCTGGGCGACATAATGCCACTGCCTCAGCTACACCGTGAGAGCCTTCAATTTGTTTTAACATGTTAATTCCTCTTGGTTGTTTTGTTTGATTAATTTATAAGCAGCTTCAGCGGCCTGTATGTTAAGTTCGCCAACTTTTCCAGGAAATTTTGAGGCAATAGCTTCAATGACAGAGTCAATTTTAATTACACCAGTTGTTGCAGCAAGTGCACCCAATAAAACCGCATTAGGTAAAGGTCTTTTTATGTGTTTAAGTGCAATTTCAGTAGCAGGAACTAAGCGAACCTTGTCATCAGGCAAATGAATAGCATCAGCAATACCCAATTCTCCAATTGAGCGTTTACTGTTTATTAGTAGATATCCATTTTTAGAAAGACCTGCAAATACATCAATTGCATTAAAGAGTGTAGGGTCTTGAACAATTAGAGCATCTGGCTCTAAAATAGGTTCACGTAATTTTATAGGTTTGTCGTCAATGCGACAAAAAGCGACCACAGGAGCGCCCATGCGTTCAGAGCCAAAACTTGGAACCGCTTGAGAGTGCTTACCCTCAATAAATGCTGCTACAGATAATATTTCTGCGGCCGATACTACACCTTGACCACCCCTTCCATGTATTCTTACTTGAAACATATAACACTCTCCTCAAATTATGTAGCCTTTAATTATTGTCAGCTACTTATAATAATTTTTATTAAATGAAACAACGCATAAGCCCAAGAAAAGAAGGAGAGAAGAGTTTTACTCTTTTACTTGGGCTCATGGGTGGTTACACTTTCGTTACCACTTACAATACCTATTTTACTGTTGCTGGTAAATTGGTATTACCATTATTATACATAAATAATTATTAAGACTCAAGGGATAAATTAAAAACATATAAAGCAAGCAATAATAATCTATAGTTGATGAGTATTTATATAGTTAATAGTCAATAATTCTATATAACAAAACAAGTGTTAGCAATAATAAATAATATATAAATTGATTGCAAATAATTTACCTCAAATAGGCATACTAACAAGAATTTGTAAAAAAATGGTAAATTGGTAATACCAATTAAACAATAAAAACAAGAGAACTAAAAACACACAATCAATAAATTGAATGTTGAGAGTTTATTTGAAAAAATTTAATGCTACATTAAAGCTTAGCCAATATTACGACTAATTATTGTTTAGTGAGCAATATCTTCATATTAAGAAAGTTAAAGTGAGCAATACACGAGCACTGTGGCTTTCTTCTATAGAAAAACCTAAATAGCAATAACACTAAGAATATAAATGCAATTAAGACTTACAACAACAATCTTAGTTAACAAATATGAAGTTCTGATTGGTGGGTTTGTATGCTGTTATGGTAAGTATTGGCAGCTAGTAAAATTAACTATCTTTCCATTGAGTGTCTCAACCCCCTCATCTTTAAGGAGTTTAATTTTTGTATTTATATTTTCTGCAAAACCGCCAATTTCTCCGTTGGATTTAACTACACGATGACACGGTACTTCTGGGGCGAAAGGGTTTTTGTTCATCGCACTGCCTACGGCACGGTATGCTTTAGGTGAACCTACAAGCTTTGCAAGACCTCCATAACTAATTACGCTACCTTCCGGCACTTGGTTTTTTAAGGCTTTATAACACTTACTCTGAAACTCTGTCAACTTAAATACCTTTCCATTGCTTTGTCATAGTTATTTTGAGACTTTAACAGCATGTCGCACACCTCCCTTACAGCACCATCTCCTCCAGCCTTTTTTGTAACAAAAGCAGAGTTCTTCTTGACAAGGTCATGAGCATTTGCAACAGCTATCGGTAGTCCAACATTTAGCATTACAGGTAAATCTAAAACATCGTCGCCCATATATGCCACTTGCTGAGGTTTCAGGTTTAGTTTACTAATTAGCTCTTTGTATGCTATAAGCTTATTTTCTTGCCCCTGATAGAAGTGTTTAACCCCTAAGTTAGCCATTCTATATTCAACAGTTTTTGTCGATCGAGCACTAATAACAGCAGGCTCGATTGCAAATTCTTGAATCATTTTGATGCCGTGTCCGTCCAGAGAGTTGAAGCGTTTTAGTTCGTGCCCCTCGTCAGAAAAATACAAACCCCCATCTGTGAGAACTCCATCAACATCAAAAATAATGAGTCTTATTTGACTGGCTTTTGAGTGAAGACTTTTTTTTGCATTCATAATTTTATTATATATTAAGGTATAGATAATATCGCTTAACTGAAACAATAATGCAAGCGACTAAACCCTGTCAAAGTATCTTCCCCTTAATAGCAAACGTGGAACAGCAGGGTCGTCAATGAAATCTTCGCGTTTATGTATTACGTTGTTACAAATAATTCCTTGCCTAGGCGCAAGCAATAGCTTAAAGTGGTACTTTGAATTGGTGGCTAGTAAATTATCTAACACTTCAATTGCCTGTTTTATTTCAACAGAATTTAAGAATTGGACGTTCTTTTTTCTTTGAGTGTAGCGCATAGATAGTTGACCTGACTTTTCATCAATAAAGAAAATAGGTCCGGCAGATTTTTGTCTGCGAATTACTCCATTAGTTATATGTTCAGGGATAGTCATAGCTCTAGCATGGGTTAATGCGTGTGCTGCTTCTGGATTATTTTCTCGTAGCAGAATATATAGTATTTGGTGATCTATCCAAGTGCTTTTGCCTCCACTTGCGGCTTTGTTAATGCATAAAAGTACAAATGACCTTATACTTTGTTCGGGTGGGTTGTAATAGCCATCGGTATGCCAACCAATACGCCTGTTTGTGTATGGTATAAATTCAGCTTGCTCTTGGTTATTAGTTTGTGTTATTTTGGCTATACCGCTATCTTGTGAGTATAGGTGTTTGTCATAATTAGTTAGACCAAGTTGGCTATTAATCTTAATAAATGCATCGACATAGCTTTCTTGTTTTTGTAGTTGAAATAGTGCAAAGTTATTGCGAGTACATAGTTCTGTTAACTTTTCTTTTTCATTATGGCTTAAATTAAATGGGTCAACTATTGGAACAACGCAATCGTCAACAGATGTGACTGCCATTTCAAGCTTTTCGTCTCTCCAGTATTTGTACTCATCTAGTTTGTTAAAGATAGACACCAAGCCAACCAATATAGTAGTGGACGTCGATGCATTTTATCTAAAACCTTATTAACCATTAATGCGTTTATTGATTGTCCACTGTTGTGCTATAGATAAAGTATTGTTTACCACCCAATAAAGAACTAACCCCGACGGGAACCACAAGAAAAATATAGTAAACACAAATGGCAAAGCCATCATTATTTTGGCCTGCATCGGGTCGGCAGGAGGAGGGTTTAGCTTTTGCTGAAAAAGCATAGAGGCGCCCATAAGTATCGGTAAGATGTAGTAAGGGTCTTTTGCTGACAGGTCTGGCAAGTAAAAGAACGACATTTGTCTAAGCTCTACAGTATCTAATAGCATCCAATAAAAAGCAATAAATACAGGAATTTGAACGATTATAGGTAGACACCCTGAAGCCGGATTAATTTTTTCTTTTTTGTAAAGCTCCATGGTTTTTTGGCCCATTTTTTGCTTATCGTCACCATAAGTCTTTTTAATTTTTTCTAGTCTTGGGGCCAGTTTTCTCATTCCTGCCATTGACTTGTAGGACTTTTCAGACAGAGGGTAGAATGCCAGTTTAATCATAAATGTGATTATAATTATGGACCATCCCCAGCTATTTACATAATAATTAACCTTGTGAATAATCCACGAAAGAGGGTCTGCAAGTATATCTAGCCAGCCATAATCTAGAGTGTAATTTAAGCCTGTTGCTACCTTTTCAACGTTGCCATATTCTTTAGGCCCTATATAAAGTTTTTGAGGCGACATAGTAACACTTGTGCCTGGATTTATTGTTATTTGTGGGCCCACATCAGTAAGCTTATATAGGTTGTTAACCACAGTAGCAGAATATTTTTGTTCCTCGTCTTGTTTAGGAACCCAGGCGGCAACAAAGTACTGTTGAACCATAGCCATCCAGCCACCTATGGATCTTTCATCTATTTCAGTGTCAAAGTCAGACCAGTCTTCAAATTTATTTTTTTGTACACTATCTGAGGCTTTATCATAAACAATACCGCCTGTAAATGTAGGCATCATCATGTTAGATTGCTCTAAAAAGTCTCTCTCAAGCCGAACATAGCTTTTAGTTCCAATAGGGTTATTTGAGTTGTTAATTATTTCGTAATCAAGCTCAATAATATAGCTGCCCCTTTTAAAGCGGTAAGTTTTTGTGACCTCAACGCCATTTTCACTCTTCCAAGTAAACGGAACAACTAATTCATTATTTGTCATTTCGTAGTTAGACCTATCAGAGCTAAACATTGACAAATGGCTTGGCAGAGACTCCTCTTTGGAAGCTAAGCCGCTTTGGGCTTGAAAAACAGAGCCCTTCTTGTTGCTAAGAAGTTGAAACTTTTCCTGGCTTCCTAGCTCGAGCGGATAAGTATTTAAATATGCATTTTGTATGGCCCCACCCTTGTGACTAACCTCAACTGTGAGCAGGTCAGTTTTAATATTTGTGTAGGGGTGGCTCTCATATGACTCATTCTTATCTATATCTAGACTTACTGCTTCAGTTTCAATATTTGGAACGTCAGAGGCTGTTTCAATATTTTCGTTTATTAAAACTGCACTACTCTGTTCTACGTTATTTACATTAGAGCTGGGAGCATTTCTAAAGGTCCACTTGTCCCACAATAGGAACACACTTAATAAAATTGCAATTACAATAAATAGTCTTTGATTGTCCATAGTTTAATTTATTTTAGTATTTATGTTTTTTTGGTAACGGGTCAAATCCGCCTTCATGCCATGGGTGGCACTTGCCAATCCTTTTTACACTCATCTTTAGACCTTTAATGACTCCAAACTCTTTCACAGCTTCAAAGGCATATTCTGAACATGTCGGTGAGAATCTACAATTCGAACCCAGCAAAGGGCTTATAAAAAGCTGATAAAAGCGAATGGGAATAAGTATAAGTTTGCGCATCATGATTAGTTAAACTTTTTCAGCAACATGAGAAGTTCTCTTGATAATGCTGAATTATTAGCGTTCGTATTATTTTTGGACATAACCACAAATTCCAAGCTTGCCAAGTCTGTTTTTGAATTCCTAAAGACTTCTCTAGCAATCCTTTTTAGACGATTTCTTTCTACTGCAAGACGAGAGACTTTTTTAGAAATTGCTAAACCAAGTCTCGGCAAAGATAAATTATTTGGCTTTGCTATTACAGTCCAGTATTCGCCCTTTCTCTTCTGGCCAGAACTAAAAACTTCTTTATATTCAGAGGCCTTTAATATTTTGGCTTGGCGCGTTAGCCTATTGTCCATAGGTTTAGGCAGCTAAACGTTTGCGTCCTTTTTTTCTGCGTGCGTTAATTATTGCGCGACCAGAGCGGGTACTCATTCTTGATCTAAAACCATGTGTGCGCTTGCGTTTCAGTACGCTGGGTTGGAATGTTCTTTTCATAATATATATTTGCCAATAAAAGCGGGCAATTTTACCATATTTTATTTGTAATGTTGTATTGATGAATACCTATAAAACAGACAAGTAAATACTATATATGCAACAAACTAAAACATCGTCATAAATTATAGAAATATATTATCAATATTAATTAGTTAAATGGCTTGTTATTTTGTGCCGAAAATCTTATCTCCAGCGTCACCTAATCCAGGAATAATATAGCCATTTTCGTTTAGATGCGAATCGATAGCAGCTGTATATATTTCAACGTCTGGATGATGTTTATTAACAAGCTTTATTCCTTCTGGAGCCGCAACCAAAAAAATACCAATAATATCTTTACATCCAGCATCTTTTAAAATATCTATTGTAGAAACCAAAGTCCCCCCTGTTGCAAGCATTGGATCAATAATCATAGCTTTGCGCCGACTAATATCGGACACCATTTTTTTGAAGTATGTAACCGGTTTAAGCGTTTCTTCGTTACGGTAAAGTCCTACAACCGAAATCTTAGCGTTTGGTATCGCATTGAGCACCCCATCAAGCATACCTATTCCTGCACGCAAGATTGGCACCACAGTAATTTTTTTGCCAGATATTTTTTCAATATTGGTAGGGCCTGACCAACAATCTATTTCGACCTTTTCTGTTTGTAAAGATGTCGTTGCCTCATAAGTCAGTAGTGTTCCAATTTCAGAAGCAAGCTCTCTAAAGGCTTTTGTGCTAATATCTGATTTTCGAATTAAGCCAATCTTGTGCTTAACTAAAGGGTGTAAAACTTCATGAACGGGCATGTTATAACCTTTTTTAAGTTAATTATAATAAAGTTTTAATATAGTAAAGAGCTCAATTTATCAGCAAAAAGATATAAATACAAAATTTTTTCTTAATATAAAGACAATTTGTCACTAAATATATATTGCTAATTTAGCATTATTAACAATTAATAAAATCAAAGAGCAACTTACTAAAGAAAGCAATATTTATTAGTAATAACTAAAGATTATTAACAACATAACTAATAATTCTAACTTATGTATATAAAAATGTATGTATGGAGTTGATAATAATATTAAAATACACTCATTACTATCTCAAAATGGATGGCTAGATGGTTGAAAAAATGCTCTTACGCCCCCAAGTAATAACAAATGAGTTTGTTCTGGTTGATTTTTCTTCCAGAGTTTTGATAGCGGATAGAACAATAAAGCTTTACATTAACCAATTTATAAATTATGACTAATAACATCCTTGACGTCTTAACCTACATGTTTGATTATCTCTTTGAAGAGGCAGAACAGGAATCAAGCCAGATTGATGATATAGCGCTTAAAGCACATCTATCAGAGGCAGGATTTGAGACAGGTAAAATCGACAAAGCTTTAAGTTGGCTGGAAAATATTGCAACACTCCAAGATGGCAAGTCTATGTCATTTGAAGCAGCCAATGGCGGGATGCGAATCTATAGCGAGGAAGAGAAGTCCAAAATAGATGCAAAGTCTCGTGGATTTTTATTGTTTATGGAAAATATTGGTCAGCTTGACACCAGTCAGCGTGAGATGATTATCAACCAAGTAATGTCTTTAGGGGACTCAAGCCTTTCTTTAGAGGACCTTAAGTGGGTAGTAATGATGGTTCTGGGTAACAGTTCAGACGAGATTGTTTCAGCCCAATGGCTTGAATCTATTGTTTTCTCTGATGACAATCATACGCTTCAATAATGTCGACAAGTCTTGTTATTGTTGAGTCACCAGCAAAAGCAAAAACAATAGAAAACTTTTTAGGTAAAGGCTATATAGTTAAGTCTAGTATTGGCCATATACGTGATATGCCAAAAAAAGACATGGGCATTGACCTTGAGAATAATTTCCAGCCAACCTATGTTGTCAGTAACGATAAGAAGAAGGTCGTAGCTGAATTAAGAAAGCTAGCAAAAAATGCTAGCACTATCTATCTAGCAACTGATGAGGATCGTGAGGGTGAGGCAATAGCGTGGCATCTTCTTGAGTCATTAAAACTGCCTATTGACACTCCTAGAATAGTCTTTAATGAGATAACAAAAAACGCTATCACAGAGGCTGTAGCAAACCCAAGAACTGTTGACCATCATTTAGTTGATGCCCAGCAGGCTCGTAGAGTAATTGATAGACTAGTTGGCTTTGAGATATCTCCTGTTCTATGGCGAAAGATTTCTGGAGCGCGTTCCGCTGGTAGGGTTCAGTCGCCAGTTGTTCGTCTTGTAGTTGAGAGGGAAAGAGAAATAACAAATCACGTTGCCCAAAGTTCTTTTAAAGTTAAGGCAGAACTAGTTACCAGTGATGGCGATGCTGTTGAAGTAAAACTTGACAAAGAATTTTCCAATAAAGATGAAGCATTAAACTTTTCTAGAGATTTAGTAAACGCTGATTTAACTGTTATAGATATAGGCGAGAGACCATCTATTCGTTCACCAAAGGCTCCATTCACTACTTCAACCTTGCAACAGGAGGCCTCCCAAAAGTTAGGTCTTTCAGTTAAACAGACTATGTCTATAGCCCAAAATCTATATAGAGACGGCGCTATAACTTACATGAGAACAGACTCACTTAACCTTTCTGAGATTGCAATTGAGGAGGCTGAAAAGCAAATCAAAGAGAAATTTGGCGCGGATTATCATCACCTTAGGAGGTACAAAACAAAAAACACTAGCGCACAAGAGGCGCATGAAGCAATAAGGCCTACCGACCTAACGAAGCCCAGCATTTTCGGACTTGATGAACTGTCATCCAAACTATATTCACTAATATACAAGCGCACATTGGCATCACAAATGAGTGACGCTAAATTGCAAAAAACTAAAATACATATAAAAATATCTAATAGGGACGAGACTTTTATTGCCAAAGGTGAGGTCTTAATATTTCCTGGATTCCTTAGTACATACGACTATATGTCGTCAGAAGACAGGTTGTTACCAAAACTAAACCCTGGAGAGTTTTTGAGTTTGAATTCATATAGCGCCAAGGAGAGCTTCACACGACCGAAAGCTAGATATACAGAAGCCTCTTTAGTGAAAAAAATTGAGCAAATGGGCATTGGAAGACCGTCAACTTTTGCAACTATGGTTACTACAGTGCAAGACAGGAACTATGTTTCCAAGGAAACAAGAGAGGGCTACGAGCGCGAATACCAGTTGATTGAAATTGTATCCAATGAATTGCAAGAGTCTACTGCTTTTGAAAAAACAGGAGCAGAAAAAAACAAACTATTCCCTACAAATGTTGCTTATTTGTTGAATGATTTTTTAGTAAAAAATTTCAGCAACATAGTTGACTACGAGTTTACTGCTAACCTAGAAAGAAGTTTTGACAAGATTGCCACTGAAGACATTGCTTGGCAAAGTGTAGTAAAGGATTTTTATACCCCATTCCATGAACAGATTGAAGTTGCAAAAGATATATCAAGGGACGAAACCCATGGAAAACGTGTTTTAGGGCACGATAGCAAATCAGGAAAACCAGTTAGTGTACGTTTTGGACGTTACGGTGCGTTCGCCCAAATTGGTCAACAAGACGATGAAGAAAAGCCCACATTTGCCTCACTTAGGCGTGGCCAAGATATTGAAAATATTACTCTTGAAGAGGCTCTAGAGCTTTTTAATATGCCGCGTAATGTTGGAGAGACCGCAGATGGGACAAAGGTAAAGGCTAACTATGGTAGGTTTGGGCCATATATTCAATACGGAAATAAATACGTTTCACTAAAAGAACACACGCCAGAAGAAGTAACTATTGAGGACGCATTATTACTTATAGCAGCAAAAGAAAAGTTTGATGCAGAGCGAATAATCAAAAAGTTCGATGACTCTGAAATTCAGATACTCAACGGTCGTTTTGGTCCATATATTTGGAACGGAAAGAAGCGCGGCAAAGGGCAAAAAAATATCACCATAAAGAAGCTGTTTGGAGATAAAGACCCATCTGAACTAAGCCTTGAAGAATGTGTAAAGGCGATTTCTGGCAAGATTAAATCTAAAGCAGCTAAGAAAAAAAAGAAAAAACCCACAAAAAAGGCCTAGCAAAATCAAGCTACAATTTCGTTATAAAACAATTAATATAGCTCCAGTGTAAAATATCAATCATTTGCCATGCATTTAGTTATATGTTGTTATTAAGTGAAGTTATGATTGCGTATACTGATATTGATTCATTTGAAGATTTGGTTTTAATCATAAATTCAATCTCTACATCAAATTCAGAGCGTTTTTTTAAAATGGACGTTAAGCCCGACTATAGAGACACCCCTGAAAACTGGGAAGATAGGTTAGAGGCTGCTTTCTATTAATTACGAATATTATTATGGGATTTAAGTATATAAACAAGGGTAGCGACATTTTTGATGGGGACGACTCCGAAGACGTTTATGCTAACGAAGAGCAATTAAAGGCAAGACTAGAGTATTTCGAAGGGCAGCTTTTAGAACAAAACAATACCTCTCCGGTAGATGAAAGAATTCAGACACTAATCGAGATAGGAAGAATACAGGTCGAGAGGTATGAGGGCTCTGATGCGTGGAAAAAATCTTCTGAGGCATTTAATTTGGCCCACGAAGCAGAATTGTGGGAGTTGGCAGTTGAGGCATGTGATGTGATGTACCTATCTGAAGGACCAGAATCATTAAAGGCTCTAGCCCATGCGATATGGTTGGGAGTAGTATTCCCAATTAATCCAGAAATTACTGTTGCCATGATCCAACACTTAATTGACGAGTCTCCTGAGGAGGCAGACACAAGAGCGGTGGCAGCTGCAGTCGCACACTATATAACCTCAGCTCGTTGTGGTGAAGATGACGACTTAACTTTTTTTGCGTTGCAGATGTTGACTAGTGTAGCTGACAAGCATTCACATATAAGTGACCAGTCTTCTTTTGATCTTTGGCGGAAAACACTTGAACTTGATAAGCCAGAGGTTTTTTTAAAAAAACTTTCTGGCGCACTTGATGTGCTGACTGCAAATGAGTGGTGGGTTGATCAAGATAAAATTAGAGCACAAATAGCTAAAGATGCTATTAATGAAACTAAACACTAAGAATAATGAAAATTAAAATATGTGGCTTCACTCAGGCTGAAAATGCAAAACAAGCATGTTTGCTTGGTATTGACGCTGTAGGCCTTGTGTTTTACGACAAATCCCCCAGAAATGTTGAGGTTGAGGCTGCCAATGAAATTATCAACGCATTGCCGCCATTCATAAACCGCGTCGGCCTTTTTGTTAATGCAGATTCGAGGTTTATTGATGAAGTACTTTGCGAAGTGCCTTTAGATACCCTGCAATTTCATGGAGAAGAAAGTCACGAAGAGTGTAAGCAATATGGAGTGCCATTTATCAAGGCCCTTCGAGTTAATGACAAAACCAATATAGCTAGCATGGCAAAAAAGTACTCCAAAGCGAGCGGTCTGTTGCTAGATTCTTTTAAAGAGTCGTCATATGGTGGCACCGGGGAAAGCTTTGAATGGTCTTTAGCGAAGGTTAAAGTCGATACTCCAATTATTTTGGCTGGAGGATTGAACCATGAAACAGTTAGTGAGGCAATTAACATAGTAAAACCATACGCAGTTGATGTGTCTAGTGGCGTTGAAAGTTCAAAAGGTGTTAAAGATATTGATAAAATAAAGCAATTTATAAGGCAGGTAAATAAATGAGCTATTCGCTTCCAGACGACAGGGGCCATTTCGAACAATATGGAGGCATATTTATAGCGGAAACATTGATGACAGCTGTGACTGAGCTGCAGCAGGCTTATGAGATGTATAAAGACGATAAAGACTTTGTCAATGAATTTTATAATGACCTAAAGAACTATTCCGGACGTGAAACACCACTATATCACGCTGAAAATCTATCTAACAATATAGGCGGAGCTGAAATTTACCTTAAGCGGGAAGACTTATGCCACACTGGAGCCCATAAAATAAATAACACAATTGGGCAAGCCTTGTTAGCAAAAAGAATGGGCAAAACCCGTATTATTGCAGAGACAGGTGCAGGCCAGCATGGTGTGGCATCGGCCACTGTTGCGGCAAGGCTTGGGCTCGAATGTGTTGTGTATATGGGTGAAGTTGACGTTGCTCGTCAGGCACTTAATGTCTATAGAATGAAGCTATTGGGGGCAAAAGTTGTTCCTGTTTCATCAGGCTCGCGCACCCTAAAGGATGCGCTAAATGAAGCTATGCGTGACTGGGTAACAAACATTGATAATACTTTTTACATTATTGGAACAGTTGCAGGCCCTCACCCTTACCCTATGATGGTCAGAGACTTCCAGAGCGTGATTGGTAAGGAAACAAAACAGCAGTTTGCTAATCAAGTCGGTGGGTTGCCAGATGCATTGGTAGCATGTGTTGGGGGAGGGTCAAATGCTATAGGGCTTTTTCATGACTTTATTGATGACAGCTCTGTAGACATTTATGGTGTTGAGGCTGCAGGTTATGGGATAGAAAAAGGGCCAGACTCTCACGCAGCGCCGCTTTGTGCTGGCAGTGTTGGTGTTTTACATGGCAACCGAACATATCTTATGGAAGACAAAAACGGCCAAATAATTGAAGGGCATTCAATATCTGCCGGTCTAGATTATCCAGGTGTCGGGCCAGAACATGCGTATTTAAAAGATACCGGAAGAGCAAATTACGTTTCAATTACTGACTCTGAGGCTTTAGAAGCATTCCACACTCTAACTAAAGTAGAAGGCATTTTGCCAGCACTAGAGTCATCGCACGCGGTCGCTTATGGTATAAAACTTGCAAAAGAGCTGGGCAAAGGCAAGAATATTGTAATCAACCTTTCCGGTCGAGGGGATAAAGATATACACACTATAGCTGATATAGAGGGCATCAAGTTTTAATTGCTTATTAAGGTACTCCAAAATACAAAGGTTATTAAGGCGCCTGAACTAAGTTTGACTGAATATAAAGGAGCTTCATGATAGAGTCATTTTATAGATCAAAAGAATGGGCGCTATGGGCTTATGGAGGCGCCTTAGCACTTATTATTTCTCTTTGGGCGCAGGTACAAATGACTGTTGCAATCAACGAGTGGTACGGTGTTTTTTATGACCTTCTTCAAAATGCAAAAGACTACGTAGATAAACCACAAGAAGGCATTACACAGCTTTATGATCAATTGATTTCTTTGGACTATATACTGACAGGGTTTGAAGGTACCCCGTCATTTGCAGTGATAGCGTTTCCATATATCGCCTTAGCAATTTTTACTGGATGGTTTACAAGAATTTACGGTCTTAGATGGAGAGAGGCAATAACCTTTAACTATATACCTAAATGGCAAGCTGTAGATCAAGAGATTGAAGGCGCAAGCCAAAGGATACAAGAGGATTGTAATCGTTGGGCAAAATTAATTGAGTCAATGGGCTTACAAGTTATTCGTTCGATAATGACATTGATCGCCTTTATTCCAATTTTGTACGGGTTTAGCGACAAGATAGATATTCCAGTTATTAGAGATATAGAAGGTTCGCTTGTTTGGCTAACCCTTGTAATTTCTTTAGGAGGCCTAGCAATCTCATGGTTTGTTGGTTGGAAGCTGCCTGGATTGGAATACAACAATCAAAGGGTTGAAGCAGCATTTAGAAAGGATTTGGTGCTCGGGGAAGACGACAAGGCAAATTATGCACAGTCGGACACCCTTGCAGAACTCTTTTTGGGAATCAAGTTTAACTACTATCGTCTTTACTTGCACTATGGTTATTTCGATTGTTGGGTGGTTTTTTATGACCAGTTCATGATTATTGCCCCTTACCTTGTTATGGGCCCAAGCTTATTTACTGGCGCAATAACTTTAGGCATTATGGTTCAAGTATCTAACGCTTTTAGTAAAGTGCATGGCGGATTTGCACTATTCTTACACAACTGGACAACTATTACAGAGCTGAGATCGATTTGGAAAAGATTGCACGAATTTGAATCAAACTTGGCTAAGTATGAGGAGGCAAAATGACCGAAACAACACTACTTATTTTGGTATTGTTATTTTTGTTTGGGTGTTTTTTAGTAATCTATTACTACGATAGAAAGCTCGTTAACAATATTACAGAGTACGAGAAACGCCTAGAAAAGAAAGGGATTCTAAAAAGGCATTTCAGTAAGCCATTTTTGTAAACAAATTCAGACAATAATTACTAACTAAATTAATCGAATATTAAGCACTTAAGGTGCGAATATTGTGCGACAATTCTTGGTAAATAGAGCTTATTAATTTATATAACATTGAAAAAAAATCCCCAATCCAAGGAACCTAAAAACGCAAATTATTTTCGTGAGAATAAGCCTGTAATAGCTTACCCAACAGATAATTTACCGCTCCCAAACCTTAGTCATTATCAACTAATGCGTGAAAAAATGGTAATGGTAGATAAGTTAGTTGTGCCTCCAAGAGAGGCTGCAACTTTCACTGTTAGCGCGGGCAACTTTTTTAGAATTGTTAGCACTGAGGGTCCTCAAGTCGGAGACCTAAACCTTTGGAATAGGGACAACTTGGATGAGCATTTTTATAGTGGAAAAACAAGAGCCCTACACGGAACGCACCTAAGTACCGGAGACCAGATGTGGAGTAACTTTCCATTTTTTAGACCTATGGCAACAATTACTTTTGACACTCTAGATTGGTATGGTTGGGATGAAGACGGGAGTAGTGTTCATGACGTTATTGGCACTAGATGCGACCCATATACCCATAAATTATTGTCTGGAGATAACTACCACCAATGCTGCCATTCAAACTTAACAAGAGCCCTGTCATATGAAACTGGAAAGTCAATATTTGAGGCAGAAAAATGGGTGCACGATGTCCTTAATGTTTTTATGTGTACAGGTTTCACAAAGGATACTCACCAATACTTTATGAAGGCTAGCCCTGTAAAGCCAGGAGACTACCTAGAGTTTTTTGCTGAAATTGATATATTGGGTGCTTTATCGGCTTGTCCAGGAGGAGACTGTTCTAGCACACATTCGAGTGATCTAGCTGATTGCTACCCCTTACAAATTGAAATCTATAAACCAAATAAAGACAGTTTGAAAGGTTGGCAGACACCATCAACGAATAAATATTCCGGCAATCATGGCCACCAATGAAACTGAGCCATATAAAAACAAGCATAATGCATGACTAGTTACGATTACATTATTATTGGCGCTGGTTCTGCTGGTTGCGTATTAGCCAATCGTCTTAGCGCAAATCCTAAGAATAGAGTTTGTTTGGTTGAGGGGGGTGGAAGTGACAAAAGCCCATGGATTAAAATTCCTGCAGGAATTTTTGGGGTCTATGGCCATAAAAAATTTGATTACGCATATCAAGGCATACCTCAAAAGAATCTAAATAACCGCATCATAACTATCAATCGTGGCAAGTGTCTTGGGGGGTCAAGCTCAATTAATGGCATGGTCTACATGCGTGGCAACAAAAATGATTATGATAACTGGGCTGATCTAGGCTGTAAAGGCTGGTCTTATGAAGAAGTTCTGCCTATGTTTAAAAAACTTGAAAATGATCAGACAGGCGGCGAATCAAAATATCACTCATCCGAAGGAGAGCTGCCAGTAGTAAAGCCACAAGATCCTAATGCTACTATTAAGCGTTTTATTAAGGCTGGGAAAACAATTGGCTTACCTCAGAATTCGGACTTTAATGCCGGTTCACAATTGGGCCTTGGAGTTTATAATGTAACTCAAAACAAGGGTACTCGAGTGAGTTCCTATACAGCCTTTGTCGAGCCCATCCTTTCAAGGCCAAACCTTACAATCCTTACCCGTTCGAAGGTTGTATCAATTGATATTGAAGGCGACTGTGCCAAGTCTGTTAATATAATAATTAATGAAGAAGATAAAAAGCTAGCTTGCAACAAGGAAATAATTCTTAGCGCTGGCACTATAGATTCACCTAGGATACTTCTCGCTTCCGGTATTGGGAATAAAAAAGACCTTGAAGGGATAGGCATAACTTGCAAGCACAACTTAGTTGGAGTTGGTGAGAACCTTCAGGACCACCTAGACTCTATGGTCACTGTACGTTCTAAAAAAGCTGAATCAATAGGTGTTTCATGGAGGTCTTTATTGCCTTACGTAATTACCGCTCCGTTTAGGTACTTCTTTAACAAGATGGGCTGGTGGACAACGAACTATGTCGAAGCTGGCGGCTTTGCACAAACCAAATATACCAACAATAACTCTCCAGATGTCCAGTTTCATTTCACCCCCATTTATAGAAGCCATCGTGGCAGGAGGTTTGAATTTGGTCACGGCTACTCGCTTTTTACTTGCTTATTAAGGCCTTATAGCGCTGGAACTATCAAGTTGACTAAGGAAGGGTCAAAATTTAAGTTGCTTATAGATCACAATTTTTTGTCTGATCCTAGAGATGAAAACACAATAATAGAGGCGGTAAAAAAAGCCCGAGAAGTTTTGTTGTCATCAGAATTTGACGAAGTTCGTGGCAAAGAAATGGCACCAGGAAAAACAATAAAGAGCGATAAGGAGATATTAGAATACATACGCAGAACAGCACTGACAGTCTATCACCCAGTAGGTACTTGTAAAATGGGGGTTGATGAATTAGCAGTGGTTTCGCCAGAAAATTTAACGGTAAGAGGTATGAAAAATTTACGTGTTATTGATGCCTCAATTATGCCAACCATTGTCAGTGGCAATACCTCAGCACCAACCATGATGATTGCAGAAATGGGCGCGAAAATGATACTGAACCAATAGCACTAAATATACAGATCTACTTAATTTAATAATAAGAAATAAAAATAACCTTATACTTCATATGATTTAGAAGAGTTAAGTTAACTAACTACAAGGTGAAATTTGCAAAATTTACGCGGTATTTTATTTATGATTCTTGCTATGGCGGGGTTTGCTCTTGAGGATTTGTTTATTAAACTTCTTTCATCACATCTACCAGTATCACAGATATTAATTATTCTAGGCTTTAGTGGGGCTTCCGTACTTATAATTACCGCTCTTCTGACTCATGCGCCAATTCTGCAAAGAGATCTATTGAATAGCTCAGTTATTATCAGAACTTTGTGCGAACTGTTTGCAGCATTATTTTTTGTTTCTGCGATTGCCTTGACCCCACTGTCATCTGCAGCATCGATTTTAATGACAACCCCATTAATGGTGACGATGGGAGCAGCATTATTTTTAAAAGAAAAAGTTGGCTGGCGTCGTTGGACAGCTGTGATGGTTGGATTTTTTGGGGTTTTATTAATTTTGCGCCCAGGTTTTGATAGCTTTATGCCGGAATCACTTCTAGCAGTTATTGCGACTATATTTTTAGCGGTAAGAGATTTATCTACTCGCACCATGAAGGCTAGTATCTCAACAACAACAGTTTCTATATATGCATTTTTAGCGTGCGGCATTTCTGGTTTTATTGCTATGCCTTTCTATTCAGCTATGGTTATTCCTTCTTCGGTTGAAGTAACTTATTTTATATCGGCTACATTTGTTGGCGTAATTGGCTATTACGCAGTCGTGCTTGCTACTCGAGATGGTGATGTATCAGTTATATCGCCATTTCGTTATTCTAGGCTGGTATTTGCTATGCTTTTGTCAGTCATAATCCTTTCAGAAAGGCCGGACCTATTTACACTAAGCGGGGCTTTAGTAATTGTGGTTTCAGGTATATACACATACATTCGTGAAAGCCATTTAAAGCAAAGCCACTAAAGAGGTATTGCTAATTTATTCTTGTTTCAGAACAAGCATACATCTTATAGAAAAAGCTTGCTTTCCTAGGGGAAATTTATTAACATTCGAAGGTTGATATAAATAGAGGAGAGGGTATGAATATGCCAAGAACAAAATTTATTCCTAACGGTGAGAATATTGTCCACACATTTAGTGATTTGGAATATAAAAACCGTCAATCATGCTTAAGAAAGCACATGGCAAAAAATAATATTGATGCGGTAATTTTTACATCAATTCATGGGATAAACTATTACAGTGATTTTCTTTATTGCTCATTTGGCCGCCCATATGCCTTAGTAATTACTCATAATAAGGCTACAACAGTGTCTGCAAATATTGATGGCGGGCAACCTTGGCGTCGCACCTTTGGTGAAAATCTTGTTTATACTGACTGGCAAAAAGATAGTTTCTTTTATGCATTACAGCAACTAGTACAAAATAAAGGCAGGATCGGTATTGAGCACGACCATATAACAAAGGAGCGTCTAGATAAGCTAAAAAATGCATTTGAAAGTGCTGAATTTGTTGATATATCAATAGATTGTATGAAAATGCGTTCGATTAAATCTGATGAAGAAATTGCCCACATTATACAGGGCGCCAATGTTTGCGACATAGGTGGTGCAGCATTGGTTGAAGCTATCAAAGAGGGTGCTCCAGAGCATGAAGTGGCACTTCATTCGACTCAAGCAATGGTTAGAGAGATTGCAAAGAGATACCCTCACTCGGAGCTGATGGATACTTGGACCTGGTTTCAGTCTGGAATTAATACCGACGGCGCTCATAATCCTGTTACTACAAGAAAAGTTGGCAAGGGTGACATTCTAAGCCTCAACTGTTTCTCAATGATTGCTGGTTATTATGTTGCACTTGAAAGAACGCTATTTTTCGATCACGTCGATGAAGAGTCATTAAGGCTTTGGGAAATAAATGTTAAAGTTCACGAGGAAGGAATGAAACTAATTAAACCAGGTGTAGCGTGCAAAGATATTGCTCTTGAACTAAATAAGATCTTTGAAGAATATGGCCTACTTAAAAGTCGCACCTTTGGTTATGGGCATTCATTTGGAGTCCTATCTCACTACTATGGTAGAGAGGCAGGAGTTGAACTAAGAGAAGATATTGACACTGTACTTGAAAAAAACATGGTAGTTTCTATGGAGCCAATGATTATGATTCCAGAGGGGCAACCTGGTGCCGGGGGTTACCGTGAACATGATGTTATGGTAATTACAGAAGATAGCGCTTATGACATTACTGAGTTCCCCTTCGGCCCAGAGAATAACATTATTAAGGGCTAGAAAACTACTTTAACTTTATATCAGCTACGAATTCATTAGCTAGTTTTTCTAACCTCTTTTTGATTGTTAGTTTGCTAATTGATACTGGTAAATGTATGTTTATATTAGCTTTAAATAGCTGCTCTCCTGACATTGGCGCCTCAACTATTTCGCTACTAAGCTCCTCTACGTTGGCCTTAAACTCGGCAAGCACATGAGATATTTTATGTATTATTCCAGGCCTATTTTGGCCAACGAGTTCAATATGGTAGTTATTATATTCTGCAGCTAAAGATGGCTCTGTAACTTCGCACAATAACTGTAATCCCATCTCAGCATTAGATATATCTTCAATAAATGTGTCTACATCTATATCGTTCATATTTATACTTAGTATTCCAGCAAATTTACCGCCAAGGTGTGACATTCGGCTGTCAACCCAGTCCCCATTATGCTTGACAATGAATTCTGATAGGCTATCAACTAGTCCTGGCTTGTCATTTCCAAGTACAGTTACTATTATTGATTTCATGCCAAATTATTCATAAGATTCTATACTTGGACAAGAACAAACAAGGTTCTTGTCTCCATATACATTGTCAACCCTTGCCACAGGAGACCAATATTTAACCCTTTTTAGGCTTGGTATTGGGTAAGCTGCCTTTTCTCTGGAGTAAGAGTGTTCCCAAACAGAAGATGTTACCATTTCTGCTGTATGCGGGGAATTTATTAACGGGTTGTCTGTTATTGAGTTTTTGTTATTTTCAATATCTTTGATTTCATTTTTTATTTGAATCATTGCATCGCAAAACCTATCCAACTCATCTTTAGATTCGGACTCTGTAGGTTCTATCATTAGAGTTCCGGGGACAGGGAAAGACATAGTTGGCGCATGGAAGCCGTAGTCGATTAGTCTTTTGGCAATATCATCAACGCTTACACCTATCTTTTCTTTTATAGGTCGGATATCTATAATACATTCATGGGCAACCATTCCATTGTCATCACTATATAGTAATGGGTAATGCTTTGATAGTCTAGAGGCCAAATAGTTTGCATTTAATATAGCATTCGCTGTAGCCTGATATAGCCCATTATTGCCAAGCATAGTTATATACATCCAGCTAATAGGAAGTATGCTTGCAGATCCCCAGGGAGCGCCAGATACACAGCCTACTGAATTGTTATTAAGTGGGGTTTTGGGTAAAAAATTAGATAAGTGCGACTTTACTCCTATTGGGCCAACTCCTGGACCACCACCGCCATGAGGAATTGCAAACGTTTTATGTAAGTTTAAATGCGATACATCGCCACCAAACTCTCCCGGAGCAGAGACTCCTACCATAGCATTCATGTTAGCGCCATCAATATAAACTTGCCCATTGTGTTTATGTATTAAGCTACATACTTTTTTAACGTCTTTCTCAAAGATGCCATGAGTAGAGGGATAGGTTATCATTATTGCGGATAAGTTGTTACTATTTTTTTCACACTTATCTTTTAAATCATCCAAATCTATATTGCCGTTATCGGCAGTATTTACCACCACAACTTTTAATCCAGCCATGTGTGCTGAAGCAGGGTTTGTTCCGTGTGCCGATGCCGGTATAAGGCATACATCACGGTGCCCCTCTCCTATTGAGCTTTGATAGGCGCGAATCGCCAACAAACCAGCATATTCACCTTGTGCTCCAGAGTTTGGCTGCAAAGATATTGCGTCATACCCAGTAGCTTCGCATAACATTGTTTCTAGCTCACTTATGATTTGTTGATAACCTTTGGCCTGATCTAAAGGCGCAAGAGGATGAATTTGTGAAAATTCTGGCCAAGATACAGGCATTAATTCAGATGCCGCGTTAAGCTTCATAGTGCACGAACCTAAAGGTATCATGGCTCTATCCAACGCTAAATCTTTGTCTGATAGGTATCGAATATATCTCATCATCTCAGTTTCTGAGTGGTATTTGTTAAAAACTTCATGAGTTAAAATGTTAGATAGCCTTTTTAAATCCGAGCTAATTTTAGTTTTTGTTAACCTTTGAACATCTTCGATATTTAATTCAGAATTCTTATTGAAAATCTTCCAAAGCCTTTCAATGTCATCAGGCTTAGTTGTTTCATCAAAAGAGACCGATAAAGTGTTTTTTGAAATATGATTTATATTAAATCCTAACTTAAGTGCTGTATCAATAACAGCCTTAGATTTGCTGACTTCAAAGGTAACAGTGTCAATAAAATTATTGTTTAATACTTTAACTCCAAGGCTTTTTAATCCTTCAGAAAAAATGCTGCTCAATTGGTGCACTCTTCTAGCAATATCAGTTAATCCTTGTGGGCCATGATATATTGCATACATGCCAGCCATAATCGCTAGCAAAGCTTGCGCTGTACAGATATTACTTGTAGCCTTGTCGCGCCTAATATGTTGCTCCCTTGTTTGCAGAGCAAGACGATAAGCCGGCCCTCCTTGCGAATCAACTGATAGTCCAATGAGTCTGCCTGGCAAAGCCCGTTTAAACTTTTCTCTGGTCGCCATATAGGCTGCATGAGGCCCCCCATATCCAAGAGGTATACCGAATCTTTGGGTATTTCCAACTACAATATCTGCACCCATTTCTCCTGGAGTTTTTAGAAGTGTTAAAGCTAGTAGATCTGCACTAAATGCAACCATAGCCTTTTTGTTGTGCATGGTTTCAATTAGCTTAGAGTGGTTGCTATATTCACCATAAGTATTTGGGTATTGCAACAAAACCCCGAAAGGTTCTAGACTATCAAAATCTTTTGATGGGTTGCCAACTATTACCTCTATGCCAAGTGGCCTTGCACGAGTTTGCACAACTTCAATGTTTTTCGGGTGACAGTCTTCAGCCACAAAAAAAATATTGCTTTTAGACTTACTCAAGCGCTGGCAAAATGTCATCGCTTCAGCGCAAGCTGTAGCTTCATCAAGCATAGACGCATTTGCAAGCTCCATACCTGTAAGGTCGGAAACCATTGTTTGAAAATTCATCATAGCTTCCATTCTTCCTTGAGATATTTCAGCCTGATAAGGCGTGTATGCAGTATACCAAGCTGGATTTTCTAAAACATTTCTTTGTATAACTGCAGGGGTTATTGTGTTGTAATAACCTTGTCCAATAAAAGATTTAATTAATGTATTTTTTTGCGCAATTTGTTTTATTTTTGCTAATGCATCAGCTTCAGAATAATTCTTATCCAAATTGATTTGTTTTTTTCTGCGTATTGCCCTAGGAACAACTTTATCTATTAGTTCATCTAATGTTTCAACATTTAAATGCTCCAACATAGCCTTTTGTTGAGCAACACTTGAACCTATGTGCCTATTACAAAAAACATCACTATTTGGCAACAATTTCGACGTATTAATTGACCGACTTGTGTTCATTTGGCTGTATGAATATTATATAAAATTATGAGGAATTTATTATAGTCTCTGTACACAGTAGTTAAATAGATTATTAATTCAATTAATGAAAGGTTGAATTTAATTATATTAGGATTGCTTTGCCACTAACTCAGTATATTCAGCAATCAATTGTTGCATATTAATAATAAATACAGTTACTAATTCTATTGATATATGAGTATAAAAAAAGCTTATAATTCAAATTTATAGCATGCTGTATTAACAGTATGCCTATTATCTTGGGGAGGAGGGTAATAGTGTTTATAAGTGTTTTAGATTTATTTAAAATAGGTGTTGGACCGTCTAGTTCTCATACTATGGGCCCTATGGTTGCAGCAAATAGGTTTATGCATGACGTGGAAGGCGTTGTTGCAAATAACCATAATTCTGATCTTACAATTAATTGTACATTGAGAGACTCTTTGGCGTATACGGGTATTGGCCATGCAACGGACAAGGCTATTGCTCTGGGTATTCACGGGTACCTGCCTAATACAGTAATCGATGAGAACTTGGATGAGCTTATAGAGAAAATATGGAGCAAAAAATCTGTAAGTGTACAGGGGTCAGGTAGCTGTAATTTTTCTCCAAAATCAAATATCATTTTTGATACTAAGAACTCATTTAAGCAAAACCCTAATGGGATGATTTTCGAGCTAATAAATTCCTCCAAGGAAGTGTTGTTAACACAAACATTTTTTTCTATTGGAGGTGGCTTTATTGTAACTGCGAAAGAAATAGAAAATGGTGACAGACCTACTAGAAAAAGAGGCAAAAGCAAGCACCCTTACCCTTTTAATAATTCCAAAGAAATGCTGGAAATGTCAGCAAATAGCAAGAAAGCTATATGGCAGATGAAGGAAGCGAATGAGCTTTGTAATATTTCACAGGATGAGCTCAACTCTAAGCTTGACGATATATGGCATGCCATGAAAAGTTGTGTAGAGAATGGATTAAATAATGAAGGTATTTTGCCTGGTGGGCTTAACACAGTTAGGCGTGCAAAAAAATTATACGAGCAACTAAATAACGACTCAGAAAACACCACTGTCAGTGACTGGCTATGTGCCTATGCAATGGCAGTTAATGAGGAAAATGCAGCTGGACATATGGTTGTTACTGCACCAACCAATGGGGCTGCAGGTGTTCTCCCTGCGACACTGTATTTTTTTTACAAACACAAGGCAGCCAAACCTGAACAGATACGTCAGTTTTTACTTACATCATCAGCTATAGGTGGGTTGATTAAATATAATAGTTCAATTTCTGGAGCTGAAGTTGGATGTCAAGGAGAGGTTGGCTCTGCATCAGCTATGGCAGCAGCAGCTCTTTGTGATGTTAGAGGGGGAACTAGTAAGCAAATTGAAAATGCTGCTGAAATGTCTCTCGAACACCATTTAGGAATGACATGTGACCCAGTCAAAGGCCTTGTTCAAGTTCCATGTATTGAGCGTAATGGTTTTGGTGCAGTAAAGGCTTATACCGCAAGTTCTCTAGCTCTTAGGGAAAGTGGAGACCATTTAATTTCTCTAGACGAATGCATTGAAGCTATGAGAAAGACCGGACTCGATATGTCTGACAAATACAAGGAGACAGCCTTAGGCGGTCTTGCAGTGAGCTTGATACAGTGCTAGAGAGCTTGAATTTTATCTAGCAATTCAACACTAACATCAACCCCATTTATTTCGTGCTCTGTTCTTGTTATAAAGCGCCTACTACCCGGCAGATGTGCTCCTGGTTGAGACTCTATGGACTCTTTTAGTGAAAATACTCTTTCATTGAATACATCAGAAGAAAAAACATCTGGAGATGCAGCAAAAAAGAACTGTCCGGTTCTAGGAGGACCTCCTGCTGTACCAGCAAAAGGGCTAGCATCTTTGCCCAGCGTTGCTCCAGCCATAACAGCAGCAAAAGATTCGACCATCAAGCCTGTCCCAAAACCTTTATAACCACCAACTGGCGCCATTGAGCCCTTCATTGCTTCATCAGCATTGGTCGTGGGGTTTCCTTTTGCATCGTAAGCCCAACCCTCTGGGATAGGCTTTCCTGCTTGTGCATGCATTTTAATTTCACTCTTAGCAACAACGCTAGCAGACTGGTCAATAACAAAGGCGACACCATTATTTCCATCTGGCAAAGCAAGTGAAAACGGGTTAGTTCCTATTACAGTGGTATCTCCTCCTACAGGCATTATTGAAGCCGGAGCATTGGTAAACCCTAGACCCGTCAAACCTGCTTTAGCTATGCGCTCAGTATGATATCCTAACACTCCACAGTTATAGGAGTTCCTAACTGACATTGCGGCACAACCATTTTCACTGGCACTTTTAATAAACTGTTCAAAGCCTGCGTCAATTGCAGGATGTGCAAAGCCACTATCTGCGTCAATCTTAATAGCACTAATAGCTGCTTGGTTAACAATAATTTCTGCACCTTTGTTGACCTTGCCACAGCTTAGATGTTCACAATATATTGGTACATAGACCAAGCCATGGCTAGCAATTCCATCCATCTCAGCGGCGGCGACCCCTCTTGCCATCGAGGCAGAAACTGTATGACTTGCGCCTGCCTTCATTAACGCTTTAGAGGCTATACTTTCTATTTCACTTCTATTTAATGTAGTTGTATTCATAATAATTTTCCCTTGATCTAATCTGTATCAACTAACCCCGCTCCTGCTCCTGAGGCACGTGATTCAACAGTTGATTTAACTAAACACCGTGAAAAAAAGCTGTAAACTCCTTGCCAGTTTTCTCCCACATCGACACCACTTTGCAATATTTTATTCTTTTCTTTACTTATAATATATTTTTTAGTACTTACCCTAGAAGCCTGTTTGGTTTCACTAGATATAGGCTGAATAGTCATACTAGCCCCCTTGCTTAACTCTACATGCTCTAAATTAGAACTTACTAACTCCCATGTATCCAAAGAAGTAAACTTTACTAGGTGTTCATTTTTTATTTCATCTTGCCAAGTTACCTGCAAACCAATACACTTATTAGCTCCCATTGCAGCAACAACAAGGATAGGATAGTCAACATTTTCTATAACCAATTCTTTGTCTTGAATATCTAGATTAATTCTATCTATAGCTGCTACAGAGGCGACAAGGGATGACAAATATACATCCTTTGAGCTATAAAAACTAATACCTTTTTTTGTTTCTTTATATTGCACATCAAGACTACTTATTTTCTTATCTATACTCTCTAAAGCATTAAGACTACATAAACAAGGGTCGAACCCATTTTCGGCAATCCATATATTGCTACGAGCAAAGTCTTCAGCGACACCGACAGGGGCGTTAACACCAAAGCCTGCACGTGTGAAGAAGAATAGTACCTCATTAAGAGAAATTGTTAATTTATCATTGCTCATCTATATTGATTCTTTTGGTATAACTGGGAAATACCAGTTGTCATATCCAGCAGTAGATAAATTTTCTGGCACTGGAGCGCCTTGGTACATTGATATCCTAGTCCAAAGCTCTGATTTTGGGTCAAACTTAGATGCTCCAAAAAAAGCCAACTTGAAGCGCAATAAATTTAATGGCATCATAGACTCGTCCAATAAGTTATCCTGTATTTCCGAATATGGATTATGAAAAGTATTCTGAATGCGTCGTATTATGTGTCTAAATTGAGGTTGAGATAGTACAAACTCTCCCACCAACACTGTATCTCTATTTGTCAGTAAAACTTTATTAAGCTCATTTACGTCCCTACCTATGGTTAATGGCATCTCTTGGTCAGAGCCATCTTCCTCATCACGAGAACCAAAACGCGGCTCTAACTTGTCTTCAGAGTAATACCAAAAATGGTGCTGAGAATTAGGCTCTGTAAAATCTATGCTAGTTGCCCAATTATAGTAAGTGTTTATTATTTCTTTTAAATTACCAAGCTTCATATTTACATCAATTTTTGGTATAGATTCGGAGAACATGGATTCAGCTAGATCATCAACCAAGTAACCATGCGGCTCAATAACAAGGGACACAATAATTTCTTGGCACTCTAGAGAGAAATTCTCCTCAGTATGCTTATAAATATGATTCCATGGATAGGGTGCCTTTAACATAGAGTCATTACTAGACAATTTAATTAGTGATCTAATTTCACCCTTAAGACAACTAATTTTTTCTGTCTGCACTTCATCACCAACTCTCCATTCAGCAAGGTGCTTACTAACTTGTTCTAACGACTTAATAAAACTTTCAAGAGTTTCTTTTTTTGGCACCTTAATTCCTCTTACTCTTGCTAACGCTGTTTCTTTAGCCATAGCCCAGCGATGAATTAGAGTAGGATGTTTCAATAGAAATGGAGCCATTCCTAGCCCTGTAGAATTGCCAATACCTAGAAATTGACTGATAGATGAATTGAGCTTAGCAGCTTTATTGCCACCTCTTTTTTTTGCTAAGTACTCTACTAAATCTACTGTAAACCACCTTATCAGGTAAACAGCCAAAAGCTCAATTTGAAATGCACCCCTGCATTCTTCCCTGTTTGCAATTTTATCTCTATCAGCACAACCAAACTTACCACTACCATATACAGCAGTTGTTCGCATAAGGTATCCTACTGAGGATAGCAAACCTATGTCTGGCTGATTGCCTTTTGCTAGTGAAGATATAACATGCTCAAAAAGCCTCAAACTTTTGTTCGCTCTTGCTAAAACAAGTTCACTAGGACGAAATCTGCCGCCTTCTTGCTTAGGGGTGTTTAGAGCTAAATAGTCTATATCACTTTGAGTTGGTATACCGTCAAACAAACTAAATGTAGCATCCCAAACTTCAGCTATTACGCGGTCTGTACGTTTGTTTGGTGGTATGTCTTGGGTAAAAGCAATAAGAGAATAAGTTCTATTGGGAGTCTTAGCGGCATAAACACTAACTCCAAAACCGCCATTATCTACGTCACGCCGAAGACATTCAAATTGCCACTTCTCGTTTGACATTCTCCTAACCAAAGAGCGCATAAAGCTAAGTCTAGTTTGATGGGATGATCCCATTCTATCAAGACGCATAACCATTTCAGGTGGCCGCATCAATTGTTCTTCTGAATACTTTCCGCGGTTCATTTAATTTTTTATAGTGGCTCAAAGGATGAATCGAAAAAATTCAACCAATTTTGACCTAATACAGCCTTTATATCTTTATCACTAAAGCCTTTTTCTTTTAGTCCAGCTTCAATATTTGAAAAGTCTCTGTTGTCTTTAAACCAATGAGGCTGTTCAGGAAAACCAGAAAAAGAAGATGACCCTTCACCAAAATCAACTTCATTGGACCAGGTTCCATTTCGCATCCATTCAACAACACTATCTGGCTGATTCTGGCATAAATCACTACCAATTCCTAGATGCTCAATTCCTATCATGTCGGCAGTATCAGCAATCATTTCGCAGAAGCTTTGTAAAGTGCAGTCAGACTTATTCTTTAAATGGTGAGGATAGATTGAGAATCCCAACATCCCACCATTGGCTCCCAGAGATCTAATCACATCGTCAGACTTATTTCTTAAAGCTGGGTGCCAAAAAGTAGGGTTTGCGTGAGTAATTGCAATTGGCCGTTCAGATATTTCAATTGCTTCAAGTGTGGAGCGTTCTGCAGAATGACTCATATCAACGACAAGACCCACTCTGTTCATCTCTTTAATGACTTGCCTTCCCATTCTAGTTATTCCAGAATCATTTGTCTCATAACAACCAGTACCTAAAAGACTTTGATTATTGTAAGTAAGCTGCATAAACCTTGCGCCAAGGCTGTGTAATATTTCAACTAACCCTATATTATCTTCAATAGGTGAGCAGTTTTGAAAACCAAAGAATATAGCTGTTCTACCATCTAATTGAGCCCTACGAACGTCTTCTGCATTACGACCTAAAAATATTAAATCGGGGTACTTCTGAAAATATCTGTTCCAGTCAATCATGTTCTGAACAGTTTCTTGGAAGTCTTCGTTATAGCATATTGTTACATGAATAGCGCTAAGCCCACCTTGATGTATTTGCTGAAAGATTTCCTCACTCCAATTATTATATTGAAGCCCATCTATAAAAAGGGGTCTATTGCTCATTATGGGGTTCCAGATGAAATATAAGAAGTCTTTACCTGTGTATAAAGTTCTTTTGCGTATTTACCTTGCTCTCTAGGGCCAAAGCTAGAATTCTTTCTGCCTCCAAATGGGACGTGGTAGTCGGTTCCAGCTGTAGGCAGATTGACCATCACGCATCCAGTCTCTGAATTTCTACGAAAATGAGTTGCCCTTGATAGGGATTGGGTAATAATTCCAGAAACCAGTCCAAACTCAGTGTCATTGGCTAGCATTAGAGCTTCTTCATAGTCTGCAACTTTTATTACACATGCAATTGGTGCAAATAACTCTTCACGATTAATCCTCATAGAGTTGTCACCACCAGTCAATAATGCTGGTTGCATATAATATCCAGGAGTGCCAAGATCAAGAGCATCACCACCACAAACCACCTCACACCCTTCTTTTCTGGCTAAGCTCATATAGTCAAGGTTTGATTTAAGTTGCTTCTCACTTACTGCAGGACCTATTTGAGTGCCTTCTTCAAGTGCATGTCCGACCTTAAGAGCAGATGTAGAAAGCTTCATACGATCAACAAACTCGTCATGGATATCCTGATGAACAATGAGCCTAGATGATGCGGTACATTTTTGGCCTGTACTGCCAAATGCACCACCAGTTGCAGCAGCAACAGCAATATCTATATCTGCATCGTCCATAACAACTAAAGGATTTTTAGAGCCAAGCTCTAATTGAAATTTAGTTAAATTTTTTGCAGCCGCTGCGGCAATTGTGCGACCAACATCGTACGAACCAGTAAAGCTTATAGCATGTATTTTAGGGCTTTCTGCTAAAGCTTGGCCTATAGAAGAGCCAGGACCCATGACTAGGCTAAATAACCCCTTAGGAATATCTTGTTTGGATATAATTTCAGTAAGTGCTACAGCACTTGCCGGGGTAAGGTTTGCTGGTTTCCATATAACGGCATTTCCAAAAGCTAGAGCAGGCGCAATCTTCCAACTTGCTGTTGCAGTAGGAAAATTCCAGGGAGATATAATAGCAACAGTTCCCATAGCCTCTCTTCGAACATCAACCTCAATACCAGGCCTCACGGAGTCAGCTGTATCACCACTTTGACGTAGCACTTCAGCCGCATAGTAAGTGAAAAATTGTCCAGCTCTATATACTTCACCCTTGCCTTCAGCCTTAGGCTTTCCCTCTTCTCGAGACAGTAATTCTCCTAACTCTGTACTACGAGCCATCATCTCTTCGCCAATACTCATTAATACAGCTTGACGTTTTTCTAATCCAGTTTCAGCCCACTCCTTTTGAGCAATTTGTGCACAACTAAAAGCATCCTCTAGTTGTGAAATATCTGCTTGAGCAAAATCTCCAATCAAGTCATTCGTGTCTGAAGGGTTGATGTTAGGTATTGTGCTGGCTCCTTGTGACCATTCACCTGCAATGAAATTTCTAGATAATTTAGACATATATTATTAAATGCTTAAAAAGAACAATAATTGTACACTTTCTCCTTTATTTTTCAATCAATAAAGGACAATTCAGTGAGAATAATAATAAGCTCGAGTTGAGTTGAATTATATTATTAAATACTAGTTAGACAATTACTTATAATTATTTGGATAAAAACTTAGAGAATTATTATGGATAAAAGAAGAATTACTAATCCATTCGATGTTGAATTTAAGCCCTTTGACAGGTACGGCTCAATCATTGAAAAAATGAGTTGGCATATAGTTAGCCTTGATAAAAAGAAAGGTTTTGGGAGTTTTATATTGAAGCTAGAACCTGGCGCTCAATCTATCCCTCATGAGCATACTGGTTTTGAAGAGTTTTTAGTTTTAGATGGAGAGTTAACTGATTCAGATAATACAGTATTTAGAAAGGGTGACTTTGTTACGTTTGAGCCAGGAAGTGTGCACTCATCACAAACTAATAGCGGATGCCTCTTATTGGTATTTCAAATGGGAATAAATAGGCCTATTTAAACTCTTTTTTGCCTTGTATAATTCTTCCTGAGATTTCCACATAGATTACCCAACTAGATAACCATGAATCAATACTAAAGGTGCCCCACTTCCAATTCTTTTATAAGACAACATATTCGACTACTAATAATATCTGCTTGAAAAATATTAATTTGCTTAACTATCATTGATTGCATTAAGGTATAAGCACGAGCTTTCCTACATATTTTTTTGATAAAAAGTCTTTTTGAGCATTAACAATATTTTCAAGAGGGTAGGTCTTTGAAACCAAAGGCTTAATTTCGTTTCTTTCGATATAGCCAATTAAATTTTGAAATACTTTACGATCCTGAAATGTGCAACCAATCAATACCAAATCCTTTAAATAAAGGGTTCTAACATCAAGTTCAACTATTGGCCCTGCGATTGCACCTGCAGCCGCATATCTGCCGCCTTTTATTAAAACATCAAGCAAATCTCCCCAATCCTCTCCAGCAACTAAATCGATAACAACATCAATGCTTTCATTTTCTATAGTGCCTCTTAATTCATCTTCTCGATTAATGACCTCGTCAGCGCCTATTTCTTTAACTGCATCTGCCTTTACTTTGCTGGCTATAGCAACTACTCTAGCACCTCGTCTCTTTGCCAGCTGAATAGCGGCAGATCCAACTCCACCAGAAGCCCCAGTTATCAGAACAACTTCACCCTCTTTAACATCTGACCTTTCTAGTAAATTTTCTGCTGTTGAGTAAGAACAAGGAATGGATGCTAGTTCGGCATCCGTCCAATCACTCTCAATCTTAAAACTCTCGTCACTATACGCGACCATATACTCTGCAAAAGCACCGTCACACTCTGATCCTACTGTCCAACACTCATAAGGCCTAGAGCCTACAGGGTGTTGTTGCATTGTTCTAACTAAAACTCGCTCACCAATTCGCTCTGCATCGACATCAACTCCTACAGCAACTATTTCACCATAGCAATCAGCACCCTGGATAATTGGGAAATCTATAGGGTCGCCTGACCAGCTTCCATCATCATCTTTTCCTTGTGAGTCTTTTGCATTGGTCTCACCTTTGACTGACTTGGAGTACCAGGCAGTCCGCGTATTTATGTCTGTATTATTGATACCGGCCCCTAAAACTTTAATCAATACTTCATCAGAATTTGGCTGCGGGACTTTTACATTATTGCGAAATTCAAGCACCTCGAAACCACCGTGCCCTGTTGTTAAAATTGCGCTCATTTTTTTTGGAATATTGATCACGTTAATTAAAGTAATAGGTCTGATTCAAATGGATAGTTCGTCAAGAGCTCATAACCATTATTAGTTATTAAAACTTGTTCCTCAAGCTTAACACCTGGACCACCACTATAGCGACCAACATATGTCTCGACACACATTACCATCCCAGGCTTCAAAACACCATCAAAACTGTTCTCATTTAACTCCCAACTAAATGGTATCGCAGGAAATTCATCACAAAGCCCCACTCCATGGTAATGAACTGAGTAATGACGAAAATCATTTTTGGGATACTCCATAGCATTAAGTGTTAGCTCTTTAAAGGTTAGTCCTGGCTGTAATGATTCTATATTGGCTTGTATTTGGTTATAGCCCATGGTATAGATTTCTTTTTGTTCATTGGTTGGCTTGACATCTCCACATAACCATGTGCGAGACATGTCAGTGCAATAACCATAAGAACCAACTAAATCAGTATCAAAACCCATAAGCTCACCGCTTTGTATTGGACGTGATGAGCACTCTTGATACCATGGATTTGCTCTTGGTCCAGAGGCAAGAAGCCTGGTTTCAATCCACTCAGCCCCTCTAGAGACAGCCTCCATTTGAAAACGACTCCAAAGATCTTGCTCTGTAATGCCAGGCTTAAAATAATTGCGCATCAACTCGATTGATCTTTCACATGCAAAAATAGAGCGCCTCATAGCAATAATTTCTTCATCTGACTTTATTAGTCTCGCAAGCTCCATAACTTCTTCGCCATTAGCGAGTTCTAGACCAAGATACTTAAGCTCTTTAACTCCTTCTAGAGCACAATGATCTAATGCTAAGCGTTTATTACCATTGCCATGCTCTCTAACTATATCAGCAATTTCAGAAGCCCAAATTCTAGCTTTAGCTTTACTTTTTTCTCCCGCTGTAAAGTAAAGATAAGTCATTGCACGACGTACTTCAGTAATTAATGGGTTATGATTTGAAAGAAATTCGTGAGCATCGAACTCAAAAATAATAACTGGTCCTTCGGTCATAACGAGAGCATACCTGGCAGCGTTATGAGAAGTCCACAAAGACATATTAGTACTGTCTGTAGCATAACGAATATTTAGTGGGTCATAAAGTAGGATTCCTGCGCAGTCAAATTCGACTAGCTTTTCACGAACTCTTTTGAGTCGATATTTTCGAATTTGCCCCATATCTGGCTCAGGCAAGCCAGCAGCAGACCATTCTGACTCCGCTAGTGCGCCTGGTCCAAGGGCATGCTTATTAAGCGAATAGATATCTTCTATAACTTCTATACGGGAGCCAATTTTATTTTTATATCTTGTGTTACTAGTAAAGCTCATAAAAAAACTAACCCGCTATGAACGCATTCTAGAGCCACTAGGGTCATATAATGGCTTTAAGACGACATTTGCTTTATGAAATACACCCAATATTTCTACCTCAAGTTCAGCACTCTCTTTTATTAGTCCCACTGGAAGGTAAGTCATTGCAAGAGATTTTCCAACTGAGTGTCCATAGCCACCAGATGTTATGTATGAGACACATTTACCATCATACATAACAGCTTCATCACCACTAACATCAGTTTCAGTTTCAATCTCTATAACCGATAGACGTTTACCTACACCATCTTTCTTTTCTTTTAAAGCCGCATTTTTACCGATAAAGTCTTTGCTCCAATCCACAAAAAAATCAAGCCCTGACTCTATTAGAGTAAAGTCAGGCCTAAAATCCATTGTCCAGGCTCCCCAACTTTTCTCTAGCCTCATTGACATTAATGCTCTTCCGCCAAACCACTTTAAACCAAGGTCTTTTCCAGCCTCCTGAATCTCTTTAAAAAGTTTTAATTGGTATTGAGGCGCAACATATATTTCATAACCAAGCTCACCCGTAAATGAGATTCTTATACATAGTGCTGGAACGCTACCTATAAATGTGTTTTTAATATCGCGAAAATTGAAAGCTTTAGAACTGACATCTTCTCGAGTTAGCCTAGATAATAGCTCTCTAGAATTTGGACCCGATATTGAAATTCCATGAATGTCATCTGTCATGTTTCTATATTCTACATCCTCAATGCCTTCTAGTTGTTTTTCAAACCAACGAAGATGCATATTTTGTGCGACACTTGAGCCAAACAAATAGTAAGTTTCTTCATCAATACAGGACACCGTTAAATCACCATATAATTTTCCACTTTCTAATAGCATGGGGGATAAATTAACTCGCCCCTGATTTGGAATGTGCCCTGCAAGAATACCCCCTAAGAAAGCTCTAGCACCTTTGCCAGTAAATTTATGGTTAGCAAAGTTCGCAATCTCCATTGCACCAACTGATTCGCGAACAGCTTTTACCTCTTTGGCTACGTAATCATGCGACCTTGATCTGTGGAATGTTGGTTCTTCATAAGCATCCTCCGGTGAGTTAGCAAACCAAAGTGCATTTTCAAGACCAAAAGAATCTTGCCAGACTGCACCTATTTGGGTTAAACGATCATAAATAGATGTTGTTTTCTGAAGCCTACCTTTAGGCAGTGTTTCATTAGGAAAGGTCATTACAAAGCGACGCTCATAGTTTTCAGAAGACTTAATAACCCCCCAATCAGGGGTGGCAAAATCACCAAAACGCGCAATATCCATTGCCCAAACATCCACAGAGGGCTCACCCTCAATCATCCATTCTGCTAATGTTTTTCCGACACCACCTGCTTGACAAAAACCCGCCATAACACCAACAGCTGTCCAGTAATTCTTCATACCTGGAACAGGCCCAACCATTGGATTTCCATCAGGGGAAAAAACAAATGGCCCATTAATAATATTTTTAATACCGACTGTTCCTAGCGCAGGAATACGTTCAAAAGCTAACTCTAATCGATCAGCAATACGATCCAAATCTGGCTCAAGCAGGTCATGCCCAAAAGTTTGTGGAGTGCCGTCCAATGACCACGGTGTAGATTGAGGCTCATACGTTCCCAATAACATACCAGTATTCTCTTGACGAGTATAAATATTCGCTTCAAAGTCGATACAACTTGGTAAACGTTGACCTTCATCCAAACTAGCAATTTGTTCAATTTCTTCAGTAATTAAATAGTGGTGTTCCATAGGAACTACAGGCAAATGAATCCCAGACATTCGGCCAAGTTCACGAGCCCAAAGGCCACCAGCATTTACAATATGTTCTGCATGAATATTGCCTTTCTCAGTAACAACATCCCAAGAACCATCAGACCTTTGGTTGGTTTCAATGACTGGAGTATGAGTATAAAACTTAGCCCCATGTACACGAGCCGATTTTGCATATGCGTAAACAACTCCTGAAGGATCAATATCGCCATCAGATGGGTCCCAAAGAGCGGCAACGTAATGATCAGGGTTGATCAATGGATGCTTATCGACAACTTCTTCTAGAGACACAAACTCTTGATTCAAGCCTAGTGACCTTGCATTAGAGCGTTCTCGCTTTAGGTAGTCATGCCAATTCTGATTTGAGGCTAAGTAATATCCTCCTGTTTTGTGCATACTGATTGAATGGCCAGAGGTTTCTTCAATTTCTTTATAAAGGCTGATTGTGTAATCTTGAAGTTTTGAAACATTAGGGTCAGAACTCACTGTATGAAATGAACCGGCAGCATGCCAGCTTGACCCAGAAGTTAGTTCATTCCTTTCAAGTAAAACGACGTCTTTCCAACCCATCTTAGCGAGGTGAAATAGAATTGAACAGCCGACAACACCGCCCCCAATAACCACAACCCTTGCATTATCTCTCATAATGGATTTCTAAATATATAAACTTAAAATGAACTAATGTTAAACCTAATAAATATTTAAAACAAGTGAAAAATAATAATAGTTTTTTTTGAGATATTATTAATTAAGCCCAGCTTTGGACATTTTTTGACGGTAAGCACTTGGAGTGCTTTGGTAGCTATTTTTAAACGATCTTGAGAATGCCGACAGGCTATTAAAGCCTGTCCTTATAGCTATCTCTTGCATAGGTAAAAGCGTGTCAGTAACATATTTTCTTGCCCTCTGAAGTCTCAAGTTTAAGTAGTAAAAACCTGGCGATGTTTGTAAGTGTTGTCGAAAAAGATTTTCTAGTCTGCGACTAGAAATTGAAAGTTTTTTTGCAATTTCGCTGACTATTATTGGCTCATCAAGGCTAGACTCCATGATACGTATTGCCTTACTTACACGTGGCTCAAAATCATTTAATAATCCCAACGATACAAGCGGCTGTGCATCGTTTGCGAAATGTGTCTCGTCATAAATAAAAACACTTGCAACCTCTAAAGCTAAAGGGTAACCCAGCCTTGATCTAATCAAGTGTAACATAAAGTCAAATGTTGGAGATGCGCCACCAACCGTAATCACATTTCCATCAATGACAAAACGGTCTGGCTGTACATTGGTTTTTCTAAAATAGTCACCAAAGTCTTCAAGATCTTCCCAGTGGGTGGTTGCATATTTTTCATCCAAAAGACCGGCTCTACCTAAAATCCATGCCCCAGTATCTACACCGCCCATTGCATCAAAATCTAAAGCAAGGCTCCTCAATAGACTAAACCCCTTGTTATTAATATATTTAAATTGATTAAATCCAGAAACAATAAAAAATAAATTTCCTGATTTAGTCTCTCTAAATTTTCCGTCTGGTTTAATTTCAATACCGCAAGTACATGTAACTGGTAAACCATCTATTGTTACAATGTTCCAGATAAAATGACTGCCTTTAGAAAGTCTATTTGCGGCTCTCATTGGGTCAATCAGGGATGCAAGTACTAACATAGATGATTCTGGCAGAACTAGTATTGTTGCCCTGAGTGTTGCCTCTGTCCTTAAGAATATGCTCACTTCGTATTATGTAGAATAAATAGCGTAAAAAGTATAGCACATGAATCATTGAGCATTAACATAATATCCTATATATAGCTTTAATTTTGTCCATAATAAGGCATCAATAATTACTAGAGGATTTATTATGATTGGCCTACAACCATCAAGAGAAGTCTTTATTACCTGTGCAGTTACTGGCTCAGGAAATACAACAGGCAGGTCCGACAAGGTCCCTGTTACGCCTCAGCAAATAGCAGATTCTTGTATTGAAGCTGCACAAGCTGGAGCGGCAATAGTGCATATCCATGTTCGTAATCCAGAAACAGGAGCTCCAGCTCGTGACCCTGCACTCTATGGCGAAGTTGTTGATATCATTCGTGAATCAAATGTTGATATGATTATTAACCTTACTGCAGGCATGGGTGGTGACCTTGTATTTGGTTCTTCTGAAAAACCACTACCACTTAATGAAAATAGAACAGATATGGTTGGAGCATCTGAAAGGCTTAATCACGTTCGAAACATACTCCCTGAAATATGTACCATTGATTGTGGGACAATGAATTTTGGAGAAGGTGATTACGTAATGGCCAATACCCCTTCAGTCTTGTGTGAGATGGCTAAACAGGTTCAAGAGCTTGGCGTAAGGCCAGAGATAGAGTGCTTCGATACTGGACATTTACAACTCGCAATCTGGTTAAAAAGCCAAGGCCTAATTGACGACCCAGCAATGATACAATTATGCATGGGAATTCCTTGGGGTGCTCCAGATGATATGCATACATTCTTAGCAATGACATCCAGTATTCCTAAAGGCTGGGTCTTCTCAGCCTTCTCAATTGGCAGAAACCAATTACCTTTTGTGGCAATGTCGATTCTTGCTGGAGGCAATATTCGTGTAGGACTAGAAGATAACATTTATCTCAAACGTGGTGTTCTTGCTACAAACGGTGATCTTGTTAAAAAAGCAGCTCAAACTGCTGAAGGCATGGGATGCACAATTCTTGGCCCACAGCAGGCTCGTGAGAAATTGAAGCTAGAGAAGCGTTGGGGATAAGCATGAAAAATATTAAGTCTGCAGGCGTTATAGGAGCGGGCGTTATTGGGAGTGGATGGATTGCCCGACTACTACTCAATGGAATTGATGTTTTTGTCTTTGAACCTTCAAAAGGCGCACAAAATAATATTGGAAAAGTTATTCGAAATGCAGAAAGGGCATACAAAAATTTACTCAAATCTTCTCTACCAAAAAAAGGTAGACTTTCATTTTCATCCTCAGTTTCTGATGTTGCAAAATCTTCAGAATTAATCATTGAAGCCGTCCCAGAAAGGCTATCAGTAAAACAATCTGTTTATGATGAGATTGAATCAACTGCTTCAAAAGATTTAATTATTACTTCGTCAACCTCAGGAATCCTTCCTTCAGACTTACAGTCAGAAATGATGCATCCAGAGAGGTTAGTTGTTGCTCACCCATTTAATCCAGTCTATCTTTTACCTCTAGTTGAAATAGTTGGAGGCAAAGAAACATCTAAAGGTGTAATCAACGAAACCTGTAATATTATTACTAATATTGGAATGTTTCCGCTTCATATAAAAAAAGAAATACCTGCATTCATTGCTGATAGACTTCTTGAGTCGGTTTGGAGAGAAGCTTTATGGCTTGTGAATGATGATGTGGCTACAACTGAAGAAATTGATGATGCTATTCGTTACGGTTTTGGTCTTCGATGGGCACAAATGGGACTATTTGAAACGTATAGGCTAGCAGGTGGTGACGCCGGTATGCGTCATTTTATTTCTCAGTTTGGACCCTGTCTTGAATGGCCATGGACACACTTGATGGATGTTCCTGAATTCACAGATGAGTTAATAGATAAGGTTTCTAGCCAGTCTGATCAACAATCAGGTCAATTTAGTATTGACGAGCTGATGCAAAAACGTGACGATAATCTGGTTGATTTTTTAAAAGTTTTAAAAGAGAATAGATGGGGTGCTGGAAATGCTCTGAAAGAATTCGATGCTGCTTTGTCTAACTCAAATAGTAAAGTTGAGTTTTCAGAGTTGGATGTATCTCAACCAATAGTTACCTTTTCAACTCATATCCCTAAAGAGTGGGCTGATTACAACGGTCATATGACAGAGTCTAGGTACCTTGAATGCTTCTCAGAGTCAACTACAGAGCTGATGGCAATTATTGGTGTTGACAAAGAATATATCGCCAATGTAGGGTCTTACTTTACTGTTGAAACCCATATTCAGCATCTAGATGAAGTTCTAATTGGAGAGAGTATATATTCTAAAACTCAGGTCATTTATGGCAAAAATAAAAAACTACATCTTTTTCACTGGCTCCATCACGATGACGGAAGGTTATTAGCTACTGCGGAACACATGCTGATTCATGTTGACTTAAAAACACGTGGAGCTAGTATGCCTAGTGATTTAGTAATAAATAGAATGGAAGGCATTTATAGCGCACATAAAAAGCTGCCTAAACCTGATGGCTTAAGTCGTGCGGTTGGAGATAAAGTTTAATACCATTCGTCTACCATACTCTCTTTCTTTTTGGTAATAAAGCCAATCAACTCTTCATCTATTGATTCGTCTAAGTGCGGTTCAACGTACTCCTCAAGCATCTGATTCCAGCGTTCATATGCTCTTTGCTCAGCATTTTTTGAACCGTCCTCTTCCCACTGCTCAAAAGAATTATTATCAGCCAATTCACATCTAAAGTTTGCATTCTCAAAGTTTTCAGCAGTATGCTTTGTCCCTAAAAAGTTTTCTCCAGGTAAATTTTCACGATAAGCACTAAAGGCTAAAGTTTTTTCATCGATATTCATGCCTAATCCCATACGGTGAAGTATCCCGAGACGTTCAGAATCAAGAATAAATTTCTCGTAACCAACCACTAACCCACCCTCAAGCCAACCTGCCGCTTGGTGGACAAAGTTAGCGCCCGCCAAGAATGCTGGAAACATTGAATCAGCAGACTCCTGCATTGATTGTGCGTCAGCCACCTTAGAGGCTGTGTAATGACCTCCAGCTCTAAACGGTAGCCCTAATCTTCTTGCCATCTGCCCAACTGCAAGAGTAGCTAATGAAGATTCTGGAGTGCCAAATGTTGGTGCACCAGTCTTAAGATCCATTGTAGTTAAAAAATTACCATATACAGCGCTGGATCCTGGGCTTATTAATTGTGTTAATGCAACACCAATCATAGTTTCAGCATGCGCCTGGGCAACCGCTGCAGGCATTGTAACTGGAGACATTGCCCCTCCAAGAATGAAAGGCGTAATTACAACCCCCTGATTTGCTCTAGCGTATGTTTTAAGAGCTTCAGACATAGTGTTGTCATAAACTAGGGGTGAATTAACGTTAATATTCCCCTGAATGACGCAATTTGATTTCAAAAACTCTTTACCAAATACTATTCTAGCCATTTCAATAGAATCTTCAGCTCTTTCAGGAGCAGTAACACCCCCCATAAATGGTTTATCAGAATACTTAAGATGTGCATATACCATATCTAAATGCCTCTTGTTAACAGGTATATCTACAGGCTCACAAACAGTGCCACTTGTATGGTGAAGCCAAGGAGTCATATGCGCAAGTTTAATAAGATTATTAAAGTCATTCATAGTACCTGGCCTTCTGCCATTCTTTAAATCGTAAACAAAAGGGGAACCATATGCTGGGCCGAAAATTAGTCTGTTACCTCCAAAAATTGTCGACCTTTTAGGGTTTCTTGCGTGCATTTCAAATTCTCTAGGAGCAGTTTTACATAGCTCTAAAGCGTGCCCTTTGTCAAAACGGATTCTATTTCCTTTGACTGTTGCTCCAGCATCTTTAAATAGTTTTAAAGACTCTTTGTCATCCCAAAATTCTATACCTACCTCTTGAAGAATCCAGTCTGCGTGATCCTCAATACGAACCAATTCTTCTTCATTTAGTAATTCATAGCAAGGTATGTCGCGCGTTAAAAAATTAGGCGCCTCCATCTGAGATGTTTTTTTTCTATGAGCAATTTTTGCCAATCTTCCACCATTTCTTCTGTTTCTTTTGGCTGACACTGGATGATCTCCATAAATGAAAAGGCTATTTAAATTGACCATTCAGTCAATGTTATGAGGTTGATATTATTGTAAAAAAAGATATTTGTCAATTTATTTTCACCTTGACAGATATAAAAGTAATTATGTGTTTGAACTAAGTACATATTATTATTAATTACAAAATTGCTTTATCTATTAAGTCAATATATTTTCTGTCATAATAAGAATAATAAATACAAACACTTGTACATTAATGACGAATAAAAATATTATTCTTAGAGAAAGAGCTGGTGTTTTTTCAATTTATTTGGTTGTTCTGTTTATAAACGCCTTTGTAGATTTAGGGCACAAGATTACAATTCAAAATACCATATTTAAGGTTTATGATGAGCAGACTCAAATCATACTAACTACACTAGTAAATGGCCTAATACTGCTGCCATTTATAGTGTTTTTTACTGTTTCTGGACACCTATCTGATAGGTTTGCCAAGCCAACTATTATGCGTTGGAGTGCTTTTTTTGCGGTACTGATAACTCTTGGCATTACCTATTCTTACTACCAAGGAGAATACGTTTGGGCTTTTGGTTTCACTCTTTTGATTGCTACACAGAGTGCCATTTATTCTCCAGCAAAATACGGCTACATCAAGGAGTGTTTGGGAAAAAAAGGTTTAAGTGTTGGTAACGCCTATGTTATGGCAATAACACTTACATCCATTCTGCTGGGAACAGTTTTCTTTTCTTATTTATTTGAGGTTTATCTTGATTCTCAACAATACTCAACACCTGAAGATATAGTAATATTAATTGCCCCAGTAGGATGGATGTTGGTAGCACTATCAGTAATTGAGTGGTTATCTACCTTTGGGATTCGTTTTTATGAGACTAAATTTTCATCTGCAAGGCTGTCTGTTAATAAAATTATTATGGGTTATTACTTAATTAGAAACTTATCTCTTTTGCGTAGCAATAAAGTTACATGGTATTCAATACTCGGCACAGCAATGTTTTGGGCTATCTCACAAAACTTAATAGCCGTGTTTCCTGCACACGCAAAAGTTAATTTAGGCATTCAGAGCCCATTAATGGTTCAGGCAATGTTGGCATTGTCAATTGTTGGTATTATGATAGGCGCCTACTTGTCAGGCAGAAGAAGTCAAAATGCAGTAAAGGTAGGTAATATCTATATAGGTTCATCCCTAATTGTTATATGTTCTAGCTTAATGCCTCTACTTTCGTTATCAAGCATTCTTACAAACACAACAGTAGATATAGGGCTTACTGAGCCAGTTCAATTGTTATTGGTGGCAGTGGCTGCAGATATTTTTATTTTTGGGCTTGGAGCAGGCATGTCTATAGTGCCATTTAATGCACTTATACAGGGCAATACCGAGCTAGATAGATTGGGCAGTGTTTTGGCTGGAAAGAACTGGATACAGAACTTCTTGATGCTAGTTTTTTTAATTATTACAGCCTCAGTGGCGGCGCTAAATGTAAATAGTGAATACATTCTTTATTTGAACGCTGCAATAGCAATAATAGGTTTTAGCTTGGTGCTCAGTAAACTTAAATCAAGCTTTTAGTGGTGCGCCGATTGCTAGTAATCGCTGTTTTTGGTTTGAGGTATAAACTACAAATTAGCGGAGTTGAGAACTTACCAAGAGAGGGCCCTGTAATGCTTCTTGGAAATCACATCAGTTATATTGATTGGGTGTTTGCACAATGGGCTACACCAAGGACTATTCACTTCGTAATGCATGAAGACTATTACAACATTCCACTCCTTAGGTGGTTTTGGCGAGCTATAAAAATAATTTGTGTCAATCCTTCGAATAGTAGAAATGCACTTAGAAATGTTGTCAGTGCACTAGAAAACAAGCAAATGGTCGGTATATTTCCAGAAGGAGAAATATCCAGAACAGGGAATCTTTTGCAATTAAAAAGAGGTTTTGAAAAAATATTATCTGAGACCAATACAGATGTCACTGTTCTGCCTTTTGTTGTAGAGAATATGTGGGGTAGTCTACTCTCCAAAGCGCCAAAAGAGGTAAAGGCTAGTCAGAGGTTTTTCTTTAGAAGGAAAGTGCATATACATTTTGGCAAGGATTTAGGCAAAAATATAGATCGCACAAGCCTTGAAAAAGCTATGCTAAATATGCTTGATTAGTGAGCACTAGTTGGTTGATTACTTCTAGTAAAATTTATTGTCAGTAGTCCTGAAAATATGAGTAAAAAACTTAGCATTTCGGTATAGGTTATCTTTTCATCCAAAAAAATACTACTATATATAAACACGAAAACCGGGATAAAGTAGTAGGTTGCTCCAGTTTTGGTTGCTCCAATTTTCTCAATTGACTTGTTCCAACTGTAAAAAGAGATTACGGACGGGAATATTCCTAAATACAAAATCATAGCCATGTTATCAGAGCTGTATTGACTAAAACCATAGCTTTTAACCTGCCAATAAAATACCGGAATAAGTATTAACAGACCGATTGTAGTTATAAGAGCTAAAAACTCTATCTGAGTAAATTCTCTGGGCTGCTTGTGTTCAAGTGTTGCGGTATAAATACCCCAAGACGTAGCTGCAACAAACATCAATAGGTCGCCAATTGAGAAATTCATTTTAGTAAGAGCATTTATATCGCCTCTACTAATTAAAACCATAACTCCAATAGTAGCAACTAAAACTCCAAACCATAAGGCTCTAGAGTAAACAATATTAAAAACAAATCGGTTTATAGCAATTACCACAATAGGGGCACTTATAGCTATAAGAGAAAGATTAAATGATGAGTTATAGTTTGCAGCTAAGTACAGAGCAGTGTTAAATATTGCAACACCAAAAATTGCTGGCAAAATAATATACTTGGAATTAGATATTATTAATTTCTTTTTAGGGGCCAGCTTAACTATCCAGGGCAAGAGAATTATAAATGCCACCAGCCAGCGATAAAATGAAAGCTCTATTGCCGATATATGACTGTTTGCAATAACAGCAATAATAAAATTAAATGCCCATAATGCTATGGCTATAATGGAAAAAATATAACCCACAGATAGACCTATCGGTTTTGACCTATGACTGACTCTAGGTGTCTAAAGGTAGAATAATTGCTGGTAAATATTTTTTTCTTAGTTTTTGTAACTAATGTATTTACCAGTTCTGCAGACCTTAAAGCTGTGCAAGAAATAAACAAAGAGTCTGAGCTAGGTTCGAGAGCTTTGAGGGCTGAACTGATTATTTGCTCAGCACTGATATTTGCAACATCTCTGTCGTCTTGAATATCTAAATATGTAAGAGAGGTAACATTTAGCCCACATGAACAAAAATAGTCTGCTAAACCAATGCTTACACTTTCTGGATAAGGGCAAAGCATGCTTATATTTTTGGCATCGGCTTTTTTCATTTCTGCAACCACTGCAGATGCGGTAGTAAATGTATGGGCTGCCTTTGATGGTATAGCATTAATTACAGTTTCATCTCCTAGAAGGGCTGACGAAGAGGTGCAATTAAATATCAAGGCATCAAGCTCAATTCCTGGCAATATTGCATCTGCGGCTACAGGGAGTTTGGTTAATATTTCCCTTAAACTTTCAACCGTCATAGGGTTTTTGAAAGCTACACGGTTGTAGTAGAGGTCGAAATTAGAATTACGCTCAACCTTAAGGCGAGCGAAATCTCGCTCACAAGTAAGGTCAGTATCTAGAATTATCATGCCCACTTTAGGTATAACAGAGCATCCATCATTTGGTATGTCCAGCTTGTTTATTTGATAATTTGAGTTAATTAGCATTTTGGTACTCTGTATTGCGTATGTTACAAGACGAAGATAATAGTGGCATTGTAAAGCTTAATGTGTAATATACTTTGTTTGTAACTAAATATCATATTTTGTAACAATTATTCATTTATACTGAATTTTGCATTTTTATTGATAAAGATAATAAAATGCTTGCCTACATTTTATTAAAGCAAAGAAGTTATGAAAGTACTAGTAGCGGGAAGTGGAATAATTGGAGTAAGCTCTGCCTATTATTTGGCTAAAGCTGGCTATGATGTAACTGTGATTGATCGTGAAGATGGTGCAGCTATGGGAACAAGCCATGCCAATGCCGGTCAGCTATCTTATGCTATGTCATCACCCTGGGCAGCTCCCGGAGTTCCATATAAAGCAATAAGATGGATGTTTAGTAAGTATGCACCACTTATTGTTAATCCTAGGTTGTCATTTATAACTATAAAGTTCATTATTAGCATTCTAAGAAACTGCACAACCAATAGGTATATTACAAATAAATCTAGAATGATGCGTGTTTCTTCTTTCTCAAAAAAAACTGTCGCGGAATTTATCAATGAGAATGATTTTGATTTTGAGTTAAGAAATAACGGAGTGCTCCAAATTTTTAGGACAAATAAGCAGCTAGCTGAATGTAAAAAGGACATAGCCATTTATGAAAAATATGGTGTTAAATATGAAGTACTAGATGCAGAAGGTTGTGTTAAAGCTGAGCCAGGTCTAAGGCATGTAAAAAATAAAATTAAGGGAGGTTTGCGTTTAATAGAGGACCAGAGCGCAAATTGTTTTATGTTTGTCAACAAACTGGTTGAGAAGTGTAAAACTCTAGGCGTGAATTTTGAATACGGAGTTGAAATAAATAAAATTAACACTATAGATGGCAATGTGTCATCTATAGAGACTAGTAATGGCGAATATATGGCTGACAATTATGTGGTTGCTTTGGGGTGTGATTCGTCATCGGTATTGAAGCCTTTAGGGGTCTTGTTACCTATCTATCCTGTCAAAGGTTATTCAATTACTTTGCCTGTTAAAGAGGATCTGGATGCGCCGCAGGGCTCTTTGGTGGATGAAACTTACAAGGTAGCAATTACCAGGCTAGGAGACAAGGTCAGGGTTGCAGGGATTGCAGAGTTAACTGGCTACGACAAGAGCCTATCAAATAAAGGAGAAGAGATAACTACCTTTGTCATTAATAACATTTTTCCTAAGGCTACCAAAGAAACAACGGACAATGAGTTTTGGGCTGGATTGCGTCCAATGACACCTGATGGAACTCCTATTATAGGAAAAACACAATATAGGAACCTCTTCTTGAATACTGGACACGGTACCTTAGGTTGGACAATGGGGTTAGGCTCTGGAAAGTTGATATCGTTAATTATTTCTGGCGATAATACACAGGTTGACCTTGACGGTTTAGGTATAGAGCGCTATCAGTAATGAGTAGGAATACAGTTGCTAGGATTAATTTAGCAGCAATTAAGCATAACTATTTGTACGCAAAATCTTGTGTACCAGGCGCACAGGCAGTTGCAATTGTGAAAGCTAATGCGTATGGCCATAACGCGATAAAAGTTGCAAGTTATTTGGATAGCGAGGTAGATTTGTTTGGTGTTGCTTGCATAGAAGAGGCGATAGAAATTCGCCAATCTGGAGTAAAAAGCCCGATACTCTTGTTGGAAGGTGTTTTTGAGTTTGATGAGATTGATTACGCCAACAAAAATAACTTTTTAATCTGTGTTAATTCTAATAAAGGCTTAAATTGGATACTCAATAAAGATTACTCTGAGCCATTGACAGTGTTTTTAAAGTATGACTCTGGAATGGGGAGGCTAGGATTTCAAGATGATACGATTGTTGATGCATTTGAAAAGCTTTCTTCTAGTAAAAATGTAAAAGAAATTGTGCTAATGACCCATTTTGCTTGTGCAGACGAAGTTGGAAACATGGTTACCGACAGACAAATGCATAAAATAAGCTCAATATATAATGCACTGAAAAAAAAATATAAATTCAAACTGTCAATTTCAAATTCTGCTGGCGTATTAACTAAGGTGTATCCTTCTCAAGACTTTATTCGTCCAGGCATTATGCTTTATGGGGCATCACCAATTGACTACAACCAGCACGACCAAAATTTATTGACAACAATGATTGTTACAGCTCCAATTATTTCTATAAAAAATTACAACAAGGGCGACAATATCGGTTATGGAGGCACATTTATTTGTCCAAAGGACATGACAGTTGGAGTGGTAGCTTTTGGTTATGGAGATGGCTATCCCAGACATGCAATTACCGGAACCCCTGTATATATAAATGGTAGCATCACTCATATTGTTGGTAGAGTTTCAATGGACATGCTTACGATAGACCTGACAAATATTCCTGGAACTAAAATCAATGATATTGCCGAACTGTTTGGAGAGAATGTTTCAATTAATGATGTAGCTCGCTGCGCCGACACTATATCCTATGAAATATTTACAAAAATTACTAAAAGAGTTTATAGAGAATACCTTTACTGATTATTTTTTTAAATCGATAGTTATTGACAAAATTAAATCGTTAAGTTTTTTTGTGTTTGAGCCACCATAAAAGAATAAAAAACTGAATCAATATTATGGGCACTACAGAGTATAGTACTGACTCCCACCCATAATTGAATACAAACCATCCTGCCGATAGAGAGGCAAAAGCCTGAAAACCAAAAATTGAAAAATCATTAACAGTTTGGACTTTGAATTTTTCATTTTCTTCGTATGAACTGGGTAATAATGCTGTACCGCCAATATACAAAAAATTCCACCCTAGTCCCAACAATACAAGTGAAACCCAGTAGTTGATTAATAGATGATCTAATAATGCTATAGCTACACACACAAAATATAACAAAATACCAATAATCAACATTCTATTAAGGCCCAATAATTTAACAATCATTGGGGTAAATAAAGACGGTAAAAACATTGCAATGACATGACTCTGAATAACAAACTTAGTTTGTTCTAAAGAAAATCCATCCATGCTATGCATGCTTATTGGGGTTGCAGTCATAACATAAGACATAATTACATAACCAGACGCTGCACTAGACATCGCTACAATAAAAGTAGGCTGTTTTATTATCTCTATTAGTTTTCTTTTTGAATTATCTTTTGGCAACGCTAGTTTCTTTGCCGGCTTAAAAAGGCTAAGCAATACAAAGGCTACAACAAAGCAAATTGCAAGCAATACAAATGAACCTACAAATTGGACTTCAAATAAGTTTTTGCCATTAGTTGCTATTTCTGGACCAAGATAGGCAGATATAAGTCCTGCAAGTAAAACTAAAGAGGTTGCTGATGTGATCTGATCTTTGTTTACACTTTCAATTGCTGCGAATCGGAATTGTTGCATTGTGGCAACAGTAGCACCAAAGAGAAATGTTGAAAAGCAGAACAGATTAAATGACTGCAAATATAAAGATGTGACCGCTAATATGGCATTTATTATTGTAAATACACAAACAGAAAGAAATGTGTACCTTCTTCCAATCTTAGACATAATGTAGTTTATAGGGAATATACTAACAGCTGTACCAATAACTATCATTGCTACTGGCAATGTCGATAGACTCTTTATTGGGCTAATTGATTGACCTATTATGCCGCCTATAAAAATAATAAATACGCTAAGAGACATAAATAGCGACGAGCTTAAGGCTAAAATCCAAACATTACGGGGGAGTCTAAACATTATTACTTATTTTTTTTAGGGCGACGCCATTTTTTGAAGGTAGACTGCTTTGTTCTTGTCAAAGTTAAAGCGTCATTAGGTGCGTCACTAGTAATTGTTGAGCCAGCACCGATAGTGGCATTCTCTCCAATTACCACAGGCGCAATCAATTGAGAGTTAGAGCCAACAAAGGAGCCATCTCTTATATCAGTTTTATGCTTGTTAGAGCCGTCATAATTACAAGTAATTACTCCTGCACCAATATTAACATTGCGTCCAACCGACGTATCACCAATGTAACTTAAGTGTGAAATCTTTGAGCCTTCTTCGATGCTAGATTTTTTTATTTCAACAAAGTTTCCGACCTTGGTATTATTGCCTATTTTGGTTTGTGGACGTATCCTTGCAAATGGCCCTATACTAGCGTTGTCACCCACTACTGCATTTTCAATAACGGTATTTGGCAATACAGAGACATTCTTTCCAATGCTAGAGTTTTTTATAATACAGTTGGGGGATATAGAGGAGTTATCACCTATATATACTTCTCCTTCTATCAAAACATTGATATCAATAGTGCAGTCCTGTCCAAACTTGAGTTTACCTCTGCAATCGAAACGTGAAGGGTCTTTAATGGTTAGACCTTGGCGCATAAATTCCAGTGCTTGATTTTTCTGAAAATCTCTTTCAAGTTCTGCTAGTTGTACTTTGTCATTAACCCCAGCCACTTCAAACTTGTCCTTAGTAATTATTGAACCGACAATTCTACCATCATCGACCGCAGATGCAATGATGTCAGTAAGATAGAACTCATTTTGTTTGTTGCTTGTGTCAATTTTTGTTAAATATTTTTTTAATAGCTTACTCTTAATTGCAATAAAACCAGTGTTTATTTCCTTAATGATTAATTGCTCCTTGGTGGCATCTTTGTGTTCGATTATGGATTTTATTTCTCCATCCTTACGAATAATGCGGCCATATCCGTCTGGACTCTCTAGTTTGGTTGATAAAAGTGATATGCCAAACTTATCAGCCTCTTTAATTAACTTATCTAGTGTCGACTCTTTAATTAAAGGTATATCTGCATACATAATTAAAGATATTGACTCATTGTCTATTTGAGGAACAACTTGAGATACAGCGTGTCCAGTCCCTAGTTGTTCCCGTTGCTCAACCCAATTAACGGATCTATCTTCAATCGAACTTTTTACTTGTTCACCCTTAAATCCATACACTACATGAATTTTATTACATACTTTATGGGCCTTATTTAATACATGCTCTAGCAAGGTTTTGTCTGAAACGGTATGCAGAACTTTAGGTATGTTTGAATACATTCTAGTGCCTTTGCCAGCTGCCAAAATAATGCCTTGAATATCTGTCATAAAAAATATATTATTGATGAATTCATTAAATAATAAACGGAGTGCTAAAGATGTTTTTTTCTATATAGCTATTATACCTATCACTTGTCAATGGCAATTAATAACAATTAAAATGAGAGCGATTATGTTAACAATATCATCTTTGTTTATTTGCTCTGTTTATGACTTAAATTAGGCTAAAAGTCTTGCCTTGAAAGCGACACTTAGTATATAATCTACCCCCTTACAAGATTACAATATATATAGTGATATGAAAACAGAAATTCATCCAGACTACGATATGATTAAAGTTGTATGTAGTTGTGGCAATTCTTTTGAAACCCGTTCAACAAAAAAACAAGACGAGCTACATTTAGACGTGTGTTCTAGCTGCCACCCTTTTTACACCGGCAAACAAAAAATTATGGACACTGCAGGACGTGTTGAAAAATTTAAGTCACGTTATGGTTCATTTAAGAGATAAGCCAACCTAGAAGTATTAAAGAAGCCACTTATGTGGCTTTTTTTATGTTTAATAATATTACACAAAAGATAAGCAGAGAATTATAAAAACATATAAATATTAGCTATCTTAACAATTATCTATATAATCATTTAATCACTAAAATATTTCACTATTATGTCTTTTGACTATATAAACGCACTATTAAAAAAGCCAGTATCAAGGACGCCAATTTGGGTAATGAGGCAGGCAGGGCGTTATCTTCCAGAATATCGCGCTACTCGTAAAAAGGCGGGCGATTTTCTAACCCTTTGCAAATCTCCAGATATGGCTTGCGAAGTAACATTGCAGCCTATTGAGCGTTTTGATCTAGATGCTGCAATATTGTTCTCAGATATACTGACTATTCCCGATGCGATGGATTTGGGTCTTTATTTCACAGAAGGAGAGGGCCCTAAATTTTCTAAACCTATTAGAAGATTAGCCGACATAGATGGGCTAGTAAAGCCCGATATCGGCTCAGAGCTTTCTTATGTGACAGATGCTGTTTCGCTAATTAAGAAATCTTTGAATGGAAGGGTTCCCTTGATTGGATTTACAGGCAGCCCTTGGACATTAGCAACATACATGGTTGAGGGCGGTTCTAGCAAAAATTTTTCAAAAGTTAAGGGTCTAATGTACGAGAACCCTAGCCATATGCATAAGTTACTTGATAAGCTTGCAGACACTATTATTGATTACTTAAATGGTCAAATTGAAGCTGGGGTAGATTCTGTTATGGTTTTTGATACATGGGGAGGACTTCTTAATAAAGATAGTTATGAAGACTATTCTCTCAGGTATATGGAGAAAATAGTTAAAGGAGTCAATCGTCATCATGATGGAAAAATAATACCGATAACTTTATTTACTAAGGGAGGAGGTATGTGGCTGGAACAGATAGCTTTAAGCGGATGCGATGCGATTGGACTAGACTGGACAGTAGAGTTAGGTGATGCACAGACTAGAGTAGGAGACAAGGTCGCATTACAAGGCAACTTAGACCCTTGTGTTTTATACGCTTCTAGGGACACAATTCGTGAAGAAGTCAAAAAGATTCTTTCGCAATACAGTGACAATACTGGCCATGTATTTAACTTGGGCCATGGCATTTCTCCTGATGTTAATCCGGAAAGAATGAAAGACCTAGTAGACAGTGTGCATGAGTTTAGTACTAAACAATAGTGTGATAAAATTTTATTTTCTAATGCTACTTTAATTAATTATGTCTCGTCTTAGTAAAGTTTTTGAATCTTTAAAGAAAAATAATCGCAAAGCGTTTATACCCTTTATTACTGCTGGCGATAGCGGTATTGATAATACCTATGATTTAATGAATTCTTTAGTAGAGAATGGAGCGAGCATTATTGAGTTAGGGGTGCCTTTTTCAGACCCTATGGCTGATGGACCTGTAATAGCAAAGTCGCATAACAGAGCAGTATCAGATGGAGTAAGTTTGAAAGATGTTTTGTTGCTAGTTAAAAGGTTTAGACAGAACAACACCTATACCCCAGTCGTACTTATGGGGTATCTAAACCCGATAGAGGTATTTGGCTATGCAGATTTTGCAAATCAGGCCATAGAATGTGGAGTTGATGGAGTTTTGGTTGTTGATATGCCTCCTGAAGAAGCTCAAGAACTTAAGGCTTTACTAGATAAGGTAGGAATCGATTTAATATTTCTTGTGGCTCCCACCACAACTGATAATAGGCTCAAGCTACTTGCAGATTTAGCCTCCGGATTTGTTTATTATGTATCTTTAAAGGGCGTAACTGGTGCAGGAAATTTAAACATTGATTCTGTAAACTTTCATTTAGAAAGAATAAGAAAATATGTAGATTTACCTGTAGGTGTTGGGTTCGGAATTAAGGATGCAGAGTCTGCAAAGGCAGTTTCTAAATCAGCAGATGCTGTTATTGTAGGCTCTACAATTGTGTCATTTATTGAAAAAAATGCAAAATACAAGGATAAAATGATAGAGAGTGTTGCTAAATTTGCTAATGAAATTTCTGATGCTATTAATTAATTTAAAATAATAAATATGAGCTGGCTAGAAAAAATACTTCCAACCATTACGAGTGCAGTCAAAAAGAACATTCCTGAAGGGCTATGGAGTAAGTGTACTAAATGTGAAACGACTCTTTATGAGGAAGAGTTGAAGCAGAGATTATATGTATGTCCTCAATGCGACCATCATATGATTATTTCTGCAAGAGAGCGTATAGACAGCTTTTTGGATGCTAAAGGTAGAGTAGAAATAGCAAAAGACATTGAGTCAGTTGACCCCCTTAGATTTAAGGACAAAAAAAGATATAAAGACAGGTATTCAGCAGCGCAAAAAAGCACAAATGAGAAGGACGTTTTGGTTGTGAAAAAGGGAACAATTCAGGACATGAAAGTTGTTGTTGCAGCTATGGATTTTAATTTTATGGGTGGCTCAATGGGTTCAGTTGTTGGGGAAAAGTTTGTTCGTGCAATTAACGAAAGCATTAAAACAAAATGCCCTTTTATTTGTTTTTCTGCTTCTGGCGGTGCCCGTATGCAGGAGGGTCTGTTATCTTTAATGCAGATGGCAAAAACCTCTTTAGCGGTAAAGATGTTGGCAGACAAAAAAATACCTTTTATATCAATTTTGACAGACCCAACGATGGGAGGAGTTTCTGCAAGTTTCGCCATGCTAGGAGACATACACATAGCTGAACCAGGCGCAAGAATTGGTTTTGCTGGTAGACGAGTAGTAGAGCAAACCGTTGGAGAGGATCTTCCAGAGGGATTTCAAAGTAGTGAATTTTTACTTGAAAAAGGAGCTATTGATATGATCGTTCATCGCTCAGAGCTATCAGCAAAGGTTCACAAAATATTGAAAGCACTAAGTAATAATTAATAAAATATTTTTTATTAATTAATTTTATTTATCAACTACAATTCAATGCCGGGTTATTCAATAAAGTATAAGCTATTGCATTCTAATGGTTCTCTGGTTGACGAGTCAGGAGAATCAATACTTGTATTTAAGGTTGGCGATGGCCAGTTAGATAGGTGCTTGGAGTCTTGTGTAGAGCAGGCTGTGTTGGGTCAATTACAAACTTTTCTGTTGACTTCAGATGAAGCTTTTGGCCCTATACATGAGGAGGCCATTCAAATAATGAATCGATCGGAGTTTTTGCCTGACATGTTGATTAAGGAGGACGTAGCTGTAGAGTTTAAAACCCCCACCGGAGATTCCTATGTTGGTTGTATTGAAAAGATTGATGGGGACAATATAACAGTAAACTTCAACCATCCATTAGCCGGCTGTGATGTTTCATTCCAAGTAGAAGTAGTATCAATAAATGATTAGTTGCAAGCAAGCTATTGTGGAATTTTTGACAAAAGTCTAGATTTTGTTTTTTTGTCAACAAATGAAGCCTTAATAGCCATAGCAGAAATGTTGCACAATTCTTTAGTGCTAAGGTTAAAAAATTTAGAACCATTTAGATATTCCTTGCCAACAGTGGTATCAAAGAATGCAGGGTCATCTGAATTTAAACTTACACTTATACCTGAACCAAGAATTTCATTAAGAGGGTGGCTTTCCCAGTTCGGATAAACGTTTAGCGCTAAATTGCTGCCAGGGCAAATCTCAAGAGCAATATTGCGGTTTGCAAGCTCTGTTAGAAGCTCTCTATCTTCGACACTTCTAACACCATGCCCTATGCGACTTACCGGAAGGCAATTAATAGCGTCCCAAACACTCTCTGGTCCGCACACCTCTCCTGCATGAGTTGTACATGGATATCCAGCGTTAACAGCGATATTGTAAGCAGGAGAAAAGTCATTCATTGTGTACATATATTCATTTCCACCCATACCAAAACCTACAACATATTTGTGAGGGTTGTCAGTCATAAGTTTTGCCACTTCTATTGCCTTTTCAGGCCCTAGATGTCTTACACAACTAATAATTAACCTGGCTACTATGTCAAATTCTTTCTCTACCCTTTCTATACCCTTTGCGCAACCTAGTATCATCTCTTGATAGCTTATACCAACTGCATCTGCATGGTCAGGTGAAATAAAAGTTTCAGCATAAATTACCCCCTCAAGTGCACACGACTTGAAGTACTCATAAGTGATATCTTCATAGTCTATTGATTTACGTAAACAGAAGCTAGCCTCGTCATAGGCGTTTAAGAAACCAACAAAGTCCTCCCAAGCAAACTTATCTTCATCTGTAAAAAGTCCATCCTTAAGTGTTATGCTGTTTCGCTTTGCTATCCTCCTAACCAATGGGGGCGAAATAGTCCCCTCAAGATGGCTATGAAGCTCTACTTTTGGGATATTTTTTATTTGATTATCCATTTAATAAATTTTTTTTGTTAGCACACTATAAATTGCAAGCAATGCCATGTGCAAGGTTTTTTAAGTTTAGGTGTTTAGCAATAGTTTGACCCATATCTGCAAAGCTACTTCTCTCACCTATATATTGCTGCTTTATATTATTTCCAACAAATAGAACTGGCACATGTTCTCTGGTGTGGTCAGAGCCAACCCATGTAGGGTCACAGCCATGATCAGCGGTAATTAAAACTAAGTCATTACCTGCTATTCTTTCTTCAATTTCTGGAATTCTTGCGTCAAATTGTTCCAGTGCATGGGCATAACCAGCAACATCCCTACGATGACCATATTTGCTATCAAAATCAACAAGGTTAACAAATAGTAGCCCATCTTTGAACCTGTCCATTTGTTTCAATAGTTGGTCGACTAGTGACATATTACTCTCACCTTTGAATTTATGGGTTACGCCTTTGTGGGCAAAAATATCACTAATTTTTCCTATAGATACTACATTACCATTGACACTTTGAATATGGTCCAATAAGGTCACTCCGTTGGGTGGAGTTGTCAGGTCTCTTCGGTTTGCTGTTCTTTCAAAGTTTGCAGAGCTATTGCCTACAAATGGTCTAGCAATAACACGAGCTATATTAAATGGTTCAACCAATCTCTTTGCAATATCACAAAGCTCGTAAAGGCGATCTAATCCAAAGTGATCTTCATGTGCAGCAATTTGGAATACTGAGTCAGCGGAGGTATAGCATATAGGCATCTTTGATTTGATGTGTTCTTCGCCAAACTCTTGCAATATTGTTGTTCCAGAGGCATGCTTATTACCGAGTGTGCCGTTTAGCTTACCCTCATCAATGAGTGTTTGCATAAGTTTTTTTGGGAAACATGAGTCTTTATTAGGGAATGTGCCCCACTGCAAAGGTACCGGCAATCCACATATTTCCCAGTGCCCACTCGGAGTGTCTTTTCCTTTACTTATTTCACGGGCATATCCATATGCATTTATAGGATTTATTTGTTGTTTTGTTGGTAATTCTTTGCCACAACTCTTGTTTGCAGCAGCCACTAAACCCCATCTCTGCAGATTTGGAATATTTAGATAGCCCCTCCTAAGTTCGTTATTTGCCATTCCTTCGGCACAATAATCAGCGATATGTCCAAGCGTATTGGAACCATTATCTCCATAACTTTCTGCATCAGCACTGGCACCAATTCCTAATGAGTCTAAAACTATAATAATCGCTCTTTTCATATGTACCTAATAGCTCTATTCAAGTACTTCATAAATTAATGGATTTTTGACTGGAATTTCATCTGAAATTGTAATAGATTTAGTTAATTCGTGCTGCAAGAAGTTAGCGTCATTGTCATTGTGAACGTGGGCATATGCAAGCTCTTGTCCTTGCTCAATCCATTGCCCTATTTGGACCATACCTGTTAAACCAATGCCATGGTCTATAGAGTCAGATGCACTAGTTCTACCTGCCTTAAGGGTGACCATACTCATGCCTATTTCACGAACATTCATAGAAGATATATAACCAGATCTGATTGACTTAACCGGGCTAATAACATCCATGGGTTTTAGGTATTTGTTTGCGTTATGGATTAAATCTGTTGGGCCGCCCAATGAGCTGACCATTCTTGAGAATGTCTCTGCAGCTAAACCACTATTAATTACTTTCTGTACTTTTCTGGAGGCAGATTTAAGGTCTGAATGTATGCCACTTATTTGTAGCATGTTTGCAGCTAACTCAATAGTTATATCAAATAACCTTTTATCTGCAGCAGACGGATTAGACAAAAAATCTATACACTCCAAAATTTCAACTGCATTACCAACACTACTACCTAATACCTGATTCATATCAGTAATAAGACAGCGGGTAGGCACCCCTAAGCCAGTCGCTACGCGAGCAATACTAGTTGCTAGTTCTTTTGCCATTGCATAGTTATCAGCGAATGCTCCACTACCAGTTTTTACATCCATTACAAGGGCATCTAGCCCAGAGGCTAGTTTCTTTGAGAGAATTGATGATGTGATAAGGCTAATAGACTCAACAGTTGCAGTGACATCTCTTGTGGCATAGAGCCTTTTATCTGCTGGAGCCAATTCAGAGGTTTGACCTATAATTGCACAGCCCACTTGTTTTACTGTATTTCTAAATTTTTGTTTGCTTGGTGTAGCGTCATAACCAGGTATGCTACATAATTTATCTAGGGTTCCACCGGTATGACCCAGACCTCGGCCCGATATCATCGGCACGAAAGCGCCGCAGGCTGCAACTATTGGTGCAAGAATTATGCTGACCTTGTCACCTACACCACCTGTAGAGTGTTTATCTACGACAGGGCCTTCAAGATTTAGATTGCCCCAATCAAGCACTTTGCCAGAATGCATCATCTGTTTAGTAAGACTAATCCTTTCTTCCATATCCATTCCATTATGAAATACAGCCATGGCAAACGCTCCTAGCTGTGCATCAGTTAATGAAAGGTTACATATACCTTTTACTAAGAATCGAATTTCAGGGTCGGTCAAAGCTTTTCCGTCCCGTTTTTTCCTAATTAATTCTTGTGGTAAAAAGTTACTACCCATGCTAATCTCCGTAAGGAGTCCATATATTTTTTATTTCTGTGGATTGGCGTAAAAATTCAAGCCCCTCACTTTGTTTTTTGATTAGCCAATCACGATCGTTATCTTTATTACACCAAAGGCGTTTCAGGTTCTCAATACTAGTTGACTCAATCAAACTAACAGTACTTGGTGTTGTCCAACACCAAAGCGAATCAACTTCGGCATGTCCTGCTAACTGTTCGGCAAGTAAATTCTGGTCTCCACTAACTATGTTAATTACTCCTGGAGGAATATCGGATGTCTCAATTACTTGAGTTAATTCTAGGGCTATATTGGCGTTACTAATTCCAGGAATAAAAATAACTCGGTTACCCATTGCAATTGCTGGTGCTATAAGAGATATGCAACTAATTAATGGCTGTAAATCTGGAGCAATCTGAGCAATTACTCCTACTGCTTCAGGCAAAGCTAAGGTAACTCCTCGATATGGAGCATTATGAACTAAGCCGTCATACTTGTCTGTCCATGCAGCATAACTAAACAAACGACTAACGCTTTCATTAAATTCTTTGACAGCCATATTATTGGTTAAGCCGCAATTGATTTGTAAACGCTCAACCCATTCATTTTTACGAATTGATAAGTTTTCAGCAAAGTAGTAAAGTATTTGAGCGCGATTATGAGCGCTCTGAGAGTTCCAGCCTTCAGCCTTGCAAGCTGCACTAACTGCATTTCTGATGTCTTTACGATTTCCAGAACCGACCCAAACCTCTAAACTTGAGTCTGAATTATATACTGGAACACTATAGCCCCCATCGGGCCGTACTTGTTTACCCCCTATGTAGAACTTTAGGGTGCGGTCGATTTGACTGTTGTCATGTTTTTTAGGTGCTTTTTTAGTTGCCATAGTCTTACCGACAACAAATTTTTTTGGTTTTAGATATTCATAAAGCCCTTCCTTGCCACCTTCGCGTCCAAATCCAGATTCCTTTACTCCACCAAATCCACAAGAGGCATCGAACTTATTATGGCTATTTATCCATATTACTCCTGCCTTTATTTTTGGAGCGACATCCATTGCCCGATTAATATTCTCACTCCATATACTGGCTGACAAGCCATACCTTGTATTGTTAGCTAAATCTATAGCTTCAGATTGTGTCCTAAAGCTCATAGATATAAGAACTGGACCGAATATTTCTTCCTGAGACAATGGGTGGCTAGAATCTATATCAGTTATCAAGCTTGGAGGGTAATAATTATTTTTTGGCAGAGGGCAACCCGATTGAAATAGTTTGCCACCTTTTGTTAACCCGTCATTTACTATACTATTAACACGCTTAAACTGTGTATCACTGACTAGACTACCTATATCAATTGATTTGTCTAGAGATCTCCCATGGCGCAGTTTCTCCATCCTTTTTTTTATTTTTTTATGCAACTTTTCTTCGATGCTTGACTGAACTAATAGTCTAGAACCGGCACAACAAACCTCTCCTTGGTTAAACCATATAGAGTCAACCAACCCCTCAACAGCTGAATCCAAGTCTGCGTCATCAAAAACAATAAATGCAGACTTTCCTCCCAGTTCTAGAGTCAATTTCTTGCCTTGTCCCGCCGTAGATTTTCGTATTTCTCTGCCTACCGCAGTTGAACCTGTAAAAGCAACCTTGTCTACATTAGGATGCGCTGCAAGAGTTGCACCAGTCTCTGCGCCTCCATTGATTATATTTATAACTCCATTGGGGACTCCAGCATCATGGCAGAGATGAGAAAATAGCATAGCTGTTAGAGGGGTATTTTCAGCTGGCTTTAGGATTATAGAGTTGCCCATAGCAATGGCTGGAGCAACTTTCCATGCCAACATTAGTAACGGAAAATTCCAAGGAATAATTTGTGCGGCCACACCTACAGGTTCGTATTCAGAGAGCTCACTATTTTGTAGTTGTGCCCAGCCAGCATGGTAATAAAAATGTCTTATAGCCAGAGGAATATCTGCATCCCTACTCTCTCTTATTGGTTTGCCATTGTCTAGGGTCTCTAGTACGGCTGCCAATCTAGCATGTTTTTGCAATGAGCGTGCTAGAGAGTAAAGTATTTTTGCCCTTTCATGACCTCCCATATCAAACCAGCTTTTTTGAGACCTTATTGCGGCTTCAACAGCTTTTTCGATTTGATTATTATCAGAAGTTTCAATCTTAGCTAAAAGTGTTGAATCGTTAGGACTGGTTACATCAATAAGTTTTGCATTTTTTTGGCTTATGAATTTTCCATCAATGTACTGACCAAACCTGTTTTTGTTTTTTTTCAGCCATTCAATTGCAATTGCGTCAGACTCCATTGCTTGGCTGTATTCTAAATCTTTAAAGGAATCCATTAATGTCATAAATTTCTCCTATGCTAAAGGATGACGGTAATGCGCCGAATAGTAACCACTAGAGTAATGGTCTAGTTGGCGCTCAATATCTCCCAACAAACTTGACGCGCCGAATCGCATTAAGTCTGGTTCCAGCCACCTCCTGCCGAGTTCTTCTTTCATCATTATCATATATTGCAGAGCGGTTTTACTGTCACTTACTCCTCCTGCGGGTTTAAAACCAACCCTGTAGCCTGTTAGTTCGTAGTAGTCCTTAATCATTCTTGACATTACCAAGCTAACCGGCAAGGTAGCGTTTGTAGGCTCTTTACCTGTGGATGTTTTAATAAAGTCAGCACCAGCCATCATGCATACTTGTGATGCTTTAGCTATATTAGCCAAATTTCCTATTTCACCTGTAGCTAAAATAGTCTTCAAATGTGCCTTCCCCGATGCCTTTCTAAAGGATTTAACTTCACTATAAAGATCCTCCCAGTTTCCTTCTAATACATGTCTCCTGCTAATCACTATGTCAATTTCGTCAGCACCAGCGGCTACCGAATATTTTATTTCTTCAATCCTCAAAGGTAGTGGTGAAAGGCCTGCAGGAAAACCAGTAGATACTGCAGCTAGATTAATATTATGACCTTCGAGAGACTTTTTTGCAGCAGAAAGCATATCGTGGTATACACAAACGGCCGCTGTACTGAGTTTTAGCGACTCAATTGAGAGATTTTTTACTAGCTTATCATTTAGCGGGTTAATTGCCTTCCTGCACAATCTCTTTACTCTAGCTTTAGTATCATCGCCAGATAAAGTTGTAAGGTCAATAAGACTAATTGCCTTCATTAGCCATGCAGCTTGGTCTTGTTTTTTTATGCTTCTGCGAGCAGAATATTCTGCACATCTTTTTTCAACAGCGCTTCGGTTTATTTTTATTTTTGAAAAAACATCAGACCGAAATTCAGTGCCGGGATTTCTTGTTAGAATAGAATTATTATTGTCCATATTAATTTTCACTTCATATAATTAAACTATAACAGCAAATCAACTGTTATCAAAATAATTAAGAAATGAAGTTAATAAATTGTTGACTGAATTTTCAGCTTTTTTAGCAAACACAACTGTCTGTTCGTGGCTTAGAGCGGTATCGCTCATGCCAGCAGCATAATTAGTCAAAACAGAAATGGCACATAATGGTATTTCTGCATGTCTTGCAATTATCACTTCTGGTACAGTAGACATTCCAACAGCATCTGCACCCAAAACTTTTAGTGCACGAATTTCAGCAGGAGTTTCAAATTGAGGGCCACACATCCATGCATAAATTCCTTCGAAAAAATTAATATTGTTTATCTCGGATGCATCTCTCATAATAGAATTTAATTTGTTGCTATAGGCTTCACTCATATCAACAAAGCGGTCATTACCTTGAACACCAAATAATGGTGACACACCTGTCATATTAATGTGGTCAGTTATAAGCATAATGCTTCCTAGTGGAGCCTCAGTAATCATACTACCTGCTGCATTAGTTAGCACTAAGCCCTCACAACCTATTCCCTTCAAAGTGCGAATTGCAATAGCCATAGTATCTGACTTCCCGTTTTCATAGTAATGAGATCTTCCTTGGAGGATAGCAATCTTTGTATTGCCGATAAAGCCGAGTATTAGTTTTCCCTCGTGACCTCCAACTCCAGCAGTAGGGAACCCTGGAAGCTCATTAAAGCTAATTACGGTTTTTTCTTTGACCTTATTTGCGAAAGAGCCAAGACCTGACCCAAGGACTACCCCAACTCTAGGGTTAAATTTTGACGTTATGTCATTAATTATATTTACGCATTCATCTACTTTGCTCATTTTAGGTTTTCTGGTCCAAATGAATGCGGAAGTAGGTCAGAAATACTCAATGTTTTGACAGTCTTGTCACTAGAGCATAGCTTTATTAAGGTGTCTGAATCAGAAAATTCTCGTATACGCTGCCTACATCCACCACAAGGAGTAGCTCCAGCTTTATCTTCACTCATAATATATATTTGTTTTATATACTTATCCCCAGAAACTATCATTGCTGAGATAGCGCTTGATTCGGCACATTGACCTTGAGGGTAGCTAGCATTTTCTACATTACAGCCAACATGTTTAGCGCCATTTTCAGAAATAATTAGTGCACCAACTTTATAGTTAGAGTATGGTGCATATGCATTTTGCATAGCGTTTCTTAACAAATCAATGTGCTCAGAATCACTCATAATTATCGTTCTTTAATGTAAGGTTGCCCGACTGACTTTGGAGGTATGGCCCTACCAATAAACCCAGCTAAAAGTATAACTGTTAATAGGTATGGTGTGGCCTCAATTAATTGAACAGGAATTTCACCAAATCCCGGAATAACAACACCCTGTAGGCGTACAGCTAAAGCATCTAAAAAACCAAAAAGCAAGCATGCAGATAAAACGGTGTAGGGTTTCCACTTTCCGAATATAAGGGCCGCTAAGGCTATAAAGCCTTGTCCAGCTGTCATGTCTCTAGTGAACTGCGCATTATGAGCTATACTTAAGTAAGCCCCAGCAATGCCACACAACAGTCCTCCTACTAGTAAAGCTTTATACCTAAGCATATTAACTGAAAGTCCCGCAGTGTCAACCGCCTTAGGGTTCTCCCCAACCGCTCTCAATTGCAAGCCAAATCGTGTACGATATACAACCCACCAGATAAAAGGCACGATTAGAAATGCCAAATAAACTATTAAATTGTGACCACTAAACAACTCCCTATAAATCGTTCCAATAACAGGTATGTTGTTAAATAAATCTACCCCAGGTAATGACAGAGATAGAAAGCGCTGGTCACTTGTCAGTGTAGGGGTAAGGCCTCCCTGCTGGAACCATGCTAAACCTAGAATAATAGACATACCTGCTGCAAAAATATTTATAGCAACACCGCTTACAATTTGGTCTCCACGATGAGTAATAGTGGCAAAACCGTGCAACATAGATAAACTACATGAGGCTAAAATTCCAGCCAATAAGCCTATCCAAGGTGAACCAAAAACAGTAGCAGCACTTGCAGCAATGAATGCAGAGGCTAGCATTTTACCCTCTAGTCCAATATCAACAACACCAGACCGTTCAGAAAACAGACCAGCCATAGAAGCAAGAATAAGAGGGGTAGAGACTCTAATCGTGGCATCAAGAGTAAGAATAATAGTTAAGAAGAAGTCGTTCATGAATCTTCCTTCTCGATAGGGGCAAATGTTCTAATAATCCATGGGCTATACATATACTGCAGCGCACCACAAAATAAAATAATAAGTGCCTGCATTACGACAACAATATCTCTTGAAATATTGCTCAATTCAAAAGCCAATTCGGCTCCTCCCTGGTACAAAACTCCGAACAACAAAGCAGCTATGATAATCCCTATAGGGTGATTTCTACCCATCAAGGCAACAGCAATTCCTCCAAACCCATAACCAAAATGAAAATCCATTATAAGTCTATGTTGGTATCCGACGAGTTCATTGATTCCAACGAGTCCAGCTAATGAGCCAGATATACACATCGAAAGAATTATGATGCGTTTAGGTTTTATACCTGCATAGATTGCAGCTGTAGAATTCAAACCTGTAGCGCGAATTGCATAACCCCATCGCGTATGCCAGATAAAAATCCAAATCAATAATGAGAACAATAAAGCTATAAAAATAGATACATTTAATGGCGACTCCTCTAAAGAAAATCCAAATTTTGCAACAATATTATGAATAAAAGGAAGCCAAGAATTTTCAGAAAATAGCTGACTTTCTGGTTGCATTTGTCCTGTCTCTCTCAAAACATTTACCAAAAGGTATACCATTAATGAGGACGCTAAAAAATTAAACATTATAGTTGTAATAACTATATGGCTTCCACGATAGGCCTGTAGATATGCCGGTATTAAAGCCCACAAGGCTCCAAACAAAAGCCCACCAATAATGCTTCCAGGTATAAATATCCAGGGACTAGTATTAGGATCTAGTAGCAATATAACAATTGCAGTTCCTAAACCCCCAATATAGGCCTGCCCTTCACCACCAATGTTGAAAAGGCCAGCATGGAAAGCTACAGCAACAGCTAAACCAGTAAATATAAAATTTGTAGCGTAATAAAGTGTATACCCAAAGCCTTCCTGATAGCCAAATGCTCCATACAATAATATTTGAGTAGCTTCAATAGGGTCTACATCAATCAGTATAAAAATTATTGCGGTAGCTGTAAAAGCACTCAGAACATTTAATGCAGGCAGTATTAACCTGTTAATCCAATTGATACGAGAGTTGCGATCCATAATTAGCCTTAATAAGTTAACCTGATAGCGCTTCTAAATTGTCTTCTTTACTAAAAACATTAGCCATCATCATCCCTAGAGTTTTTTCATCGGCATCTTTGCTATCAATTCTGCCACTTACTTGTCCGTCACAAAGGACCACAATTCTATCACTTATGGACATAATCTCTTCAAGTTCAACAGAGACCAACAAGACAGCTCTGCCTGAATCACGAAGAGCAATGATTCTTTTGTGAATGAATTCAATTGCCCCAATATCAACACCACGAGTAGGTTGTCCTATTAGTAGTATTTTAGGGTCACGCTCAAACTCTCGAGCCACAATTAGCTTTTGTTGGTTGCCACCAGAAAAATTGTCAGACCTCAAGTCTGGATTCCCTGGCCTTACATCAAAGTCAGACATTAAATTCTTGCAGTTTTCTCTTACTTTTGAGTTGTTTAGTATTAACTTGTCGTTGATTCTTTTATCGTTGTGGTATCCGATAATCGATGTTTCGCTTGCAGTAAAATTACCAATAAGGCCCATTCTTTGTCGATCCTCTGGGACATGTGCTAGGCCAAGCTCTCTAAGTTGATCAGGATAGATAAGATTGTCTGCATCCATTTTGTGCCCAAGAATTTCAATAGTTCCTGAAGAGACAGGAGTGATTCCAGATAAGACTTTAAGAAGGGTACTCTGGCCATTTCCAGATACACCTGCAATGCCGACAATTTCACCAGCATGAATCTCAAAACTTATGTCGTTCAGGCGATCAATATTGTTACTGTCACGGACACTAAGATTGCTAACTTTTAGTAAAACCTCGCCCCTAATCTTTTCGTCCTTGCTGACCTGCAATAAAACCTTTCTTCCTACCATAAGTTCAGCTAAGTCTTCACGATTAGTTTTTGATGTTTGACGATGTGCCACCATCTTCCCGCCGCGCATAACCGAGACATTATCAGTAATGCTTATAATTTCATGAAGCTTATGGGTGATAAGTATTATAGTTACACCCTCTTTTTTTAGGGCTGTAAAAATTCTAAATAAGTCCTGAGTTTCTTGAGGTGTGAGTACACCAGTTGGCTCGTCTAAGATTAATATTTTAGCTCCTTTATATAGCGCCTTCAATATTTCAACCCTTTGCTGAGAGCCTACAGATAGGGACTCAATAGTTGCATCAAGATCAACCTTGAGGCCGTACTCTTTTCCTAGCCTAGTTAATTCATCTCTGGCTGATTTAAGTCCTTCATGCAGAAGAGATCCGCCCTCAGATCCAAGGATTACATTTTCAATTACAGTGAAGTTATCTACCAACATGAAGTGTTGATGCACCATGCCGATACCAGACTTGATAGCTTGGTGAGAGTCGTTAAATTGAAGTTTGTTTCCGAAGACCTTAATATTTCCTGAGTCTGCTTTATAGAAACCATACAATATACTCATCAGCGTTGATTTACCGGCACCATTTTCTCCAATAATACCGTGAACGCTTCCTGTTTCGACCTTTAAGCAGACCTTGTTATTGGCGTAAACAGGGCCAAAACGTTTGTCAATATCTACTAATTCAATTGCGTATTTAGATTCTTCCATTGCTAGAGAGGGCAGCTAATATTCAGCAGAACAAAAATACCCCAGGCTACAAGATAACCCGGGGTATTTTGAATCATAAATGTTAGTTAGAAAAGGTTACACCTTTGGGTGGCGTACAATTGCTATCAGACATATAGTCATGTACAACTATGTCACCAGCAATAATTTTTGCTTTTAAGTCGTTAACGCGTGCCTCCATATCAGCAGTTACTAGGTCACGGTTATGCTCGTCTAGAGCCCAATCAACTCCACCTTCTGCTAAACCAAGGGCCTGGAATCCGGGCTTCCAAGTGCCATTTAATCCAGCATTCCAGCTATTGTATGCAGCATCACCAACCCTCTTAACCATTGAAGTTAGCATAGTCCCAGGCTGCATATAGTTTTGGTTTGAGTCAACACCTATTGCATACTTGCCCATATCAGCAGCAGTTTGGTATACACCTATTCCTGTACCGCCAGCTGCAGCATATACAACGTCAGCTCCAGATTCAATCTGGCTACGTGTAATCTCTCCACCCTTTGTAGGGTTGTTCCAAGCTGCACCAGTTGAGCCTGTCATCTTTTGTAGTACTTCTATGTTGTTATCCTGATATTTAGCACCCTGTTCATAGCCACAAGCAAACCTACGTATAAGTGGAATATCCATACCCCCCACAAAGCCAACAACACCGCTTTCGGACTTCATAGCTGCTAGAACACCAACAAGGAAAGATCCTTCATGCTCCTTGAAGACAATGTTTTGTACGTTAGGCTCTCCAACCACCATGTCAATTATAGTAAATTGCGTATCTGGGTAGGCCTTTGCAGCAGCTTCAACGCCACTAGCCATAGAAAAACCAACTGCAACTATCGGACCATTGCCTCGCTTTGCAAGCTTTTTAAGGCTTTGCTCTTTTTGAGCGTCATTGGTTGGCTCTACTTCAGTTACCCTTATACCGGTATCTGCTTTAAATTTTTGTACACCGTTTCTAAACACGGCCTCATTGAAAGATTTATCAAATTTTCCAGCAACATCGTAAACAACAGCTGGCTTAATTTCAGCAAATGCTGAGTT
>JASLYC010000083.1 GCA_030739975.1 Gammaproteobacteria bacterium | reverse complement strand
TCGGTAGCGAAATATATTGCAGTTTCAACCCTCGAGGCGAGCTTTGATGTGTCATCGATGGCTGCCACATCAACAAAGATTTTTGTACTTGAAGTGATGGGCAGGCATGCTGGCTGGATTGCAGCGGCTGGTGGTCTGATTGATGCTTCAATACCTGTTGTGATTCTTTTCCCTGAAGTTGATTTCAATGAGAAAGCATTCATTGAGAAAGTCGACAATAATGTAAAAGATTTTGGATATTGCACTATTGTTGTCTCTGAAGGAACAAAATGGCCAGATGGCAGATTCTTGGCAGAACAAGGAACTCGAGATGACTTTGGACATGCACAATTGGGTGGTGCCGCTCCTGTTGTAGCAAATCTTATCAAAGATTCTCTTGGCTATAAATTTCACTGGGCTGTGGCTGATTATTTACAGCGTGCTGCACGCCATTTATCGTCAAGTTCTGATGTTAAACACGCTTATGCGCTTGGTCAAGCTGCAGTCGAGATGGCTCTAGCTGGGAAAAATTCAGTTATGCCAGCAATTATTCGTACCTCTAATAAGCCTTATAAGTGGGAGATAGGTTTTGGAGAATTAAAGGATATTGCTAATGTCGAAAAAATGATGCCCGAAGACTATATTTCAAAAGATGGTTTTCATATAACAAAAAAATGTCGTGATTATCTATTACCTCTTATTGAAGGCGAAGACTATCCACCCTATAATGGTGGTCTTCCTGAATATGTGGTTTTAAAGAAATTCAAAGCTGAAAAAAAATTACCGCCATTTAAAATATAAGAAATAGAAAATACTTATTATGAATATTATTTTATTAGGGCCTCCGGGGGCTGGTAAAGGCACCCAGGCTAGTCACATCTGTGAAAATTTTTATATTCCTCAAATTTCAACTGGCGACATGTTGCGTGTAGCTGTAAAAAAGGAATCCCCTTTGGGTATTGCGGCAAAAAAAGTAATGGATTCAGGCAGACTTGTCTCTGATGAAGTTATTATTGGTTTGGTAAAGGAACGAATCAACGCGCCAGACTGTATAAATGGCTTCATTTTTGACGGTTTTCCTCGCACTGTAGTTCAAGCAGATGCGCTAAAAAAAGAAGATGTAAAAATTGACTACGTAATTGAAATTCAGTTACCTGACGAGGATATCGTCGTCAGAATATCAGGACGCAGAACCCATCTTGCTTCTGGAAGAACCTATCATATTAAGTTTAATCCACCAGCTGTTTCTGGAAAAGATGATCAAACTGGTGAGGATTTGATTCATCGTGCGGATGACTTTGAAGATATTGTCCGTGAACGTTTGGGAATTTATCATGAGCAAACGCAACCATTAGTTGATTACTATAGTGAAGAAAATGAAGAAAATATATCCTCAACTAAATTCATAGCAATCAGTGGCGTTGGGTCACCTAACGAGGTTAGTGACAGGATTTTAACTGCTTTGAAGAGTTAACCCCCAATAAAAAACTAGAGAGCTATTTTAAACTTAACACGCTTGGTACCATCTTCTGAACCTTCAACGAGTACCTTGTCATTATTAATATCATACTCAAGGGTTTCACCACTAAACGAATCAAACCCTTGAACAAGATTCGCATCCCCTATTAAGAAGACCAATCCTTTTTCCACATCATAGGTTATTTCAATCGCTGTGGCTTCAATAAAGCGTGCTTGGTTAGGTTGACTTTGAATATATTTTGCCGGTTTTTGTTGGCTACCTTTAGCAACCATACTTTCAACTTCTTCATCACTAGTTTGAACTTCGATAAGCTCTGCTGACAAAACTATGGATCCTTGAGTTACTATGGCATCACCCATAAACTGATTAAAGCCTGTACTTTCATCAACAAGAACGGACTGTGCTTCAATTTCAATTGGTTTATCCGCGTCACCCGGCACTGCTAACGCCAAGGAAGATAAAAGGGATAAGAATATTAATATCTTATTCATAAAGCCCTACAACTCCGCCCGTAAGTTCAATTCTTTGTGATATAGCATCATAATACATGCCTTGGGACTTTATATCAGAGATTTTAGATTTATAATTAGTTGGTTCGTTTGATTTGTATACCTCACCACCATGAGATTGATCCACAACAAGATTATGACTAAGTATTTTGGCGCCTGATTGTTGTAAAATCTCAACCCTACCCAGTAGTTTTGTTTGATTTTCTTTCATATATATGTCTATACCTTGTTCTGAATTAATTGTATTATCCTTTGACAGATAGGTTGATTGCTCTTTCGTCTGGTAGCGCTTTTCACCGTCTGCAAGATTAATATTTAAATCTTTAGTATTAATTATCGACCCAGATTCTTGCTCAATACGGACATCACCTTCAAGTTGCATTGTATCATCGGCATTATTTATATGCATTCCTTGTGAAAATATTATTGCATTCTCAGCAGAATAAATTACATCTTTATTGCTTCTAATTTGCTTTGTATTAGAATCCACACTCAATGACTCTGTTTCTATTTCATGATAGATGCCTTTGGAAAGAATGTTTACCTTACCCCTAAACAATATCTCACCTGAATTGAGTAAGTTAGCTCGATTTGATTTCAATATATGACTCTCACGGCCTTTTCCATCATACTGTGTAACTTTAAGGTTTAATAAAAGGACCGGAGAATCTTTAAAGTTATAATATGTTTCAGCATCAATGTAGTGCAACAACAACTGCTTATCTGAATACACTTTGAGAGAAAAGTTGTCTATCTTCTCAACATATGAAGTTATATCCTCGTCCTTAATAATCTCGATCTGTTTGTTATCTTTTTGAAAGGGATATAGAGCAACAATATTGTCTCTAAATAACCACAAAGCTATAGCCAAGGCTATAATAAAAGTTATGAATGATTGGGTTATCCTAGACTGAAAAATGGCCATTACTGTAGATCAAAAAATAAAGGGGTTGTACGGAATCACGCCGAATAAAAAATTAGATGTAGAATTCATTAAAAATATCATTACCGCACATCAAGTCAAAATTCTCCAATACCGGCATAAAATTCAAGACGACCGACTAAAACTAGATGAAGCGCAACAGTTACGTGAACTTTGCTTAACACATAATACTTTATTTATTGTTAACGATGATATCAACCTATGTGAAAAAGTTAATGCGGATGGAGTTCATCTTGGACAACTTGATAAAACGGTTACCGAAGCTAGATACAAACTAGGCAAACAGGCAATCATCGGTATTTCATGCTATAACGAAATAGGTTTGGCCCTTGAGGCAGAAAAATCAGGGGCTAGTTATGTTGCCTTTGGTGCCTTATTTCCTTCAATAACTAAGCCAAATGCTGAACATTGCAAATTGTCGGTAATTAAGAGCGCAAAAAAACGAATAAATATACCAATCGTGGGAATCGGCGGTATTACCCTTGAAAACCGAAATTTAGCGTTTGATGCAGGTTGTGATGCGGTGGCAATGCTGAACGGCTTATTTAACTAATTAAAGGCAAGTACAATTTTTTTATTGATGATAGCCTAGTAAAGCTTTTTTGGCTGCCTCTTGCCATATTCTTTTTCACTCAGATAGTTTGAAATATAGCCTTGCCTTGTCCATAAAAGTTGACAATATAAATTTTGGATTTCTGCCACGGTCGACTCTTTAACTGCCTTTAATGACAAAAGATTTTTCTTCCAGTTTATAAGCTTTGGGTAACGATCTTTTATAATAATTGGCTTGTAAATTTGCTCTAAAAAATTCAATCTTTGGAATATAGGCGCATAACTCGCGTCCACCAGAGAAAACTGCTTGCCGTTGAAGAATGGTTCAGCCCATAGATACTCTTCAACCCTATCAAAATCATCAAGCAATTCCTCTAATACTCTCTCAAAGTCAATTTTTCCTTCCTTGATGCTTAGCTGAAAAGTGTACAAGCTAATATTGTTAGAGAATTCAACCCAGCTCCTATTTTTTGCTTTCAACAGTAAATCTTCTGGTTGGAGTATTGGCGGGTATGCCTCATCAATGTATTCATTAATTACAGCTGATTCAAAAATCACCGTGTCATCAACAATCAGTATGGGTACTTTTTTTAGTGGTGATATAGCCAAAAACCAATCAGGCGGGTTGCCTAGATCGATATACTCTATATCATAATCAACACCTTTATATTGCAGTGTGATTGCTACTCTTTGTACAAAAGGGCAGGCCTTATAACTGACAAGTTTCAGCGCCATGCTTTTTCCTTAATAAAGACTTCAAAAACTTGCATGATAAGCTTTTTAAACCTAAATTAGCTAATTAAATCTAGAATTATTTTGATAATCATAGCCTCCACGGATACCATTCTTCGTCAAAACTAGTTGCCATAGTTGATTTCGCCTTGCGCGAAAACTGCCAGCACACATT
>JASLYC010000082.1 GCA_030739975.1 Gammaproteobacteria bacterium | reverse complement strand
GTAATGCCAGGCGACAATGTGAAGATGAATGTTGAACTGCTTGCACCAATTGCAATGGAAGAGGGATTAAGGTTTGCAATTAGAGAGGGTGGTCGTACTGTTGGTGCGGGTGTCGTTTCTAAGGTGATAAAGTAATTTAGTAAAATATTTAATAATTACTATCTCTTTTTTATTAAGTGTATTGTCATTGAACGTATTAAGGCAAGTGGCTCAATTGGTAGAGTGGCGGTCTCCAAAACCGTTGGTTGGGGGTTCGAGTCCCTCCTTGCCTGCCATATTAAGGAAATAATGTGAGTAAGAATTTAGATAATCAATTAAAAGCAAATTTCTCAATAGAGCTGATTTTGTCAGCTATTATTGCTGTTGGATCACTAGTTATTTTCTATTTTGATCCATTGCAACTAGGCAAAGAGTTGTATAAAGTTTTGGTGTTGCTTTTAGGGCTTATTGTTGCAGTATTTATTTTTTTAAAATCTGAACATGGTTCTAAATTAATATATTTTCTTAAAGAAACTAGGATTGAGCTTCGTAAGGTTGTATGGCCAACGAAGGATGAAACAATTAAGACAACAGGAATGATTATGATAGCTGTTGTTGTGGTTGCTATCTTTTTATGGATAGTAGATGCATTTTTTACTTGGGCTGTTCAACTTATAACTAACTTTTAATAGAAGGATTTATATGTCTAAAAGATGGTATGTACTTCATGCAAGAAGCGGTTATGAAGCAAAAGTTAAAATTGCAATAACTGAGGCCGCTGAAAGAGAAGAGATTGTTGATTTGATTGGCGAAATTATGATACCTACTGAACAAGTGGTAGAGCTAAAAGATGGACAGAAAAAAACTGCAGAAAGAAAATTTTTCCCTGGCTATATGTTAATAAATATGGAGTTAACTGAACCTAGCTGGTTATTAGTAAAAAATACTAATAACGTTATTGGTTTTATTGGCGGCTCATCAGGCAAGCCATCTCCAATTACCCAGCGTGAGGTTGACAAGATTCTTGCAAAAGTACAAGAAGGTGCCGACAAGCCTAAGCCTAAGGTTGCTTACCAGCCTGGCGAAGAAGTTTTGGTTACTGACGGTCCTTTCAATGAATTTAATGGCACTGTTTATAGTGTTAATTATGAAAAGAATTTACTTGAAGTAGAGGTTCTTATTTTTGGAAGAACTACTTCAGTAGAGTTAGAGTTTTCTCAGGTAGAGAAAACTTAAAAAATACAACCAAAAGGTTGTTGTTTAACAGGGGAGCTCAAAATGAGCGCTATACCCAAAAGAAGGTAGATACCTTCAAGGAAATAAAATGGCAAAAAAAATTGAATCTTACATAAAGCTTCAGGTCCCAGCACAAGAAGCTAACCCATCACCTCCGGTTGGCCCAGCATTAGGACAGCATGGTGTAAACATTATGGATTTCTGTAAAGCTTTTAATGCTCAAACTCAAGAGATTGAAAAAGGCATGAAAGTACCAGTTATTATCACGGTTTATAGTGATCGTAGTTTTACATTTGTTACTAAAACACCGCCTGCAGCAGCTTTATTGCTAAAAATTACCGGAATTCCTAAAGGCAGTGGCGAGCCACATATAAATAAAGTTGGCAATGTTACAAGAGCACAATTAGAAGAAATAGCCAACATTAAAATGAAAGACCTTAATGCTAACGATTTAGAATCTGCAGTTAAGATTATTGCTGGTACTGCCCGCTCAATGGGCATGGTTGTGGAGGACTAATATTATGGCTAATTTAACAAAAAAACAAAAGGATAGTTCAGCTAAGCTTGAGGTTGGTAAACGATATACGATGATAGACGCGCTTAACTTATTAAAGGATTGCGCAACTGCAAAGTTTGATGAGTCGGTTGATGTAAGTATTAATCTAGGTATTGACTCTAAAAAATCAGATCAAAATGTGCGTGGAGCTGTAGTACTACCTAATGGCACTGGCAAGGTTGTTCGTGTCGCGGTATTTACTCAAGGAGACAACGCTAAAAAAGCAACCGAAGCTGGAGCAGATGTTGTGGGAATGGAAGACTTGATGAAATCAATGCAAGATGGCGATATTAACTATGATGTTGTTATTGCATCACCTGATGCAATGGGTGTTGTTGGCAGATTAGGCCAATTACTAGGTCCTCGCGGTTTGATGCCAAACCCTAAAGTCGGAACGGTAACTCCAGATGTTGCAACAGCAGTAAATAATGCTAAAGCTGGGCAAGTTCGTTATCGTGCAGACAAAGCAGGAATAGTACATGCTGGAGTAGGCAAAGCTTCATTTACAGCTGAATCTCTTACACAAAATATTAATGCCTTAATGGAAGCTTTGAAAAAAGCAAAACCAAGTTCTGCAAAGGGAGTTTATTTTAAAAAAATGAGTGTTTCTTCAACCATGGGTCCAGGACTTAGTGTTGATTTAACATCATTAGATGTTTGAAAAGTTATACCAAACATCTAACTAGAATTCTTTGGGTCGCAGGTTTTTTATGCGTGACCTCAAAGACCATAGGTGCAGTTAGTCTTTCTAGATTATCTGTTTAATTGATCGATAAATCGATCTGCCTATGTAGAGGGTATGTGAATACTCTGTGGCGAAAGTTGTAATTTATGACTTTCTTTTTTAACAACCGAACTTAATATTAGGTTTATTTTTTCTAAGTTTAGTTTGGTTAAATTGTTCAGGAGAGACTATGGCTCTAAATCTTGAAGCAAAAAAAGTTGTTGTCGAACAAGTAAACTCAGTAGCTTCTACTGCAGTTTCTGTAGGCGTGGCTGAGTATCGTGGATTGACAGTTGAACAAATGACTAACCTTCGCTCATCTGCACTTGACGCTGATGTACTTTTACGTGTTGTAAAAAATACTTTAGCAAAAAGAGCTTTAGCGAAGACTGAATGTGAGTGCGTTACACCGGTCCTTAGTGGTCCAGTAATTTTGGGTTTTTCACAAGAAGATCCAGGAGCTGTGGCGCGTGTATTCAGCGATTTCTTGAAAGAGAATGAAGATTTAGTCGTTAAAGGTTTGGGCGTTTCAGGTGAATTTGTGGATGCAGATCAGCTTAAACGTATCGCAAGCTTACCAACTAAAGATCAAGCTATCAGTATGTTGATGGCTTTAATGTTAGCTCCGACTGAGAAACTTGCTAGGACTCTTAATGAGATTCCTACTAAAGTAACTCGGGTGGTGTCAGCAGTTCGCGAACAAAAACAATAATAAATAAAAGGAGTAAATATCATGGCATTATCAAATGACGATATTTTAAATGCAATTGCAGATATGTCTGTAATGGATGTTGTTGAATTAGTTTCAGCAATGGAAGAAAAGTTTGGTGTATCGGCAGCTGCAGTTGCTGCTGCGCCTGCGGCAGCTACAGCAGATGCTGGAGCAGCTGTAGAAGAGAAGACTGAATTTGATGTTGTACTAACATCATTCGGTGACAAAAAAGTGGCTGTAATTAAAGCGGTACGTGGAATGAGCGGTCTTGGCCTTAAAGAGGCAAAAGATTTAGTTGAAAGCGCACCTGCTCCAATTAAAGAAGCTGCTGCTAAAGCTGAAGCTGAAGATATGAAAAAGCAGCTTGAAGAAGCTGGCGCAACTGTAGAGCTTAAATAAAATAAGCCCTATTTTTTTCAACCAAAATCCCCTCAGGGGATTTTGGTGTTTTTATTAATAGAGGGTAAAGCTTTAATGAAGTGCATTTTTATATCATTAAAGATAATTATTGTTAAGAAATTAATTGTTGTAAATATCAACTAATACGAGGCATTCATGACTTATTCATTTACAGAAAAAAAGCGAATTAGAAACAATTTTGGAACTAGAGAGTCAATCTTACTAGAGCCAGATTTATTGGCTATACAGGTAGACTCTTTTAATGGTTTCATTCAATCCGGTGAAGAAACTAAGCAGGATGTTGGTCTTGAATCTGTTTTTAGATCAGTATTCCCAATTACAGCGATTAACGGCTATGCTGAAATTGAATATAGTGATTATGAGTTACAAGAACCTAAATTTAATGTCGAAGAATGTAAACTTCGTGGAGTAACTTTTGCTTCCACAATGAGAGTTAAACTTAATCTTGTGCTTTTTGATAAGAATGGCTCAACCCTTAAGAAGAAACGTAGAGTTAAACAGGTAATTGAAGAGGATGTTTATCTTGGTCAATTACCTTTAATGACTGACACAGGAACTTTCGTAATCAATGGTACAGAGAGAGTAGTGGTTTCTCAATTACACAGATCTCCAGGTGTTATTTTTGAACATGATAAAGGTAAAACACATTCATCTGGAAAGATTTTATTTTCTTCTAGAATTATTCCTTATCGTGGATCTTGGTTAGATTTTGAATTTGACCACCACGAACATCTGTACGTTAGAATTGATCGTAGAAGAAAACTACCAGTAACAACTCTATTAAGAGCTATGGGTCTAAATGGAAGTGAAATTCTTAGTACTTTTTTCAAAAAAACTAATATAAAGTTAAAAGCCAAATCATGTGATGTTGAAATTTCTCCAGACAGATTAAGAGGCTCAATAGCAGAGTTTGATATTGTTTTAGACAAGAATGTTGTAGTTGAAAGGGGTCGAAGAATTACTGCTAAACATGTAAAAGTGTTGGAAAAGGCAAAAATAAATTCAATAAATGCACAGCATGATTTCCTATTAGACAAAGTTATTTCTGAAGATATTATCGATAAAGATAGCGGAGAAATATTGGTCCATTCCAATACTGTAATTGTCGATGAAGTTATTGAAACTCTTATTACAAATAAAATTAAGAAATTCGATATTCTTTATATAAATGATGCTATGGGTGGAGCCTATATCTCAGATACTCTTAGAATTGATGAGACAGAAACTGAGCTTGATGCAAGAATGTCAATATACCACGTCATGAGACCTGGAGAGCCAGCTACCGAAGATGCTGTAAATGCTTTATTTAATAACTTGTTCTTTAAAAATGAACGTTATGACCTCTCCAAAGTCGGCCGTATGAAATTAAATCGCAGATTAGGAATTAAGTCAGAAACAGGTGAACATGTCCTCACAAATGATGACATTATTAGTGTTATCAAGCTACTTATTGATATTAAAAATGGTAATGACAGTGTCGATGATGTTGATACATTAGCCAATAGACGAGTACGTGCTATAGGTGAAATGATAGAAAACCAATTTAGAATTGGACTTGTTAGGGTAGAGAAAGCAGTAAGAGAGGGATTAAATCTAGCTGAAACTGATGAATTAACTCCACAAGACTTGATAAACTCTAAGCCAGTATCTGCTGCAGTTAGAGAGTTCTTTGGTTCAAGTCAATTATCCCAATTTATGGACCAGGTTAACCCACTATCTGGGATAACACATAAGCGAAGAATTTCAGCTTTAGGACCTGGAGGATTAACAAGAGAGCGTGCAGGCTTTGAGGTCAGAGATGTGCACCCATCACATTACGGGCGATTGTGCCCAATTGAAACACCTGAAGGTCCAAATATTGGCCTGATTAATACATTGGCTGTTTATGCTAAAACAAATAAGTATGGATTTTTAGAGACTCCATACCAGGTAGTAAAGAATGGCAAGGTAACTGAAGAAGTGGTTTATATTTCAGCCATCGATGAAATTGAGCATACCATTGCTCAAGCAAATGCAACTGTCGATGAGAACTTACAATTGACTGATACCTTAATTTCATGCAGACATAAGAATGAATTTGTTCTGGTTGATGCTGAACAGGTAACCTTAATTGATATCGATTCAAAACAAATATCATCTGTTGCCGCATCACTTATACCTTTCTTGGAGCACGATGATGCTAACCGAGCACTAATGGGGTCAAACATGCAGCGACAAGCGGTACCAGTATTGAAAGCTGAAAAGCCACTTGTGGGTACAGGTATAGAACGTGTTGTGGCAACTGATTCCCGTGTATGTGTAACCGCAAAACATAGTGGTGTTGTTGAAGCAGTAGATGCGTCACGTATTGTTATTAGGGCTGACGCTAAAGAAACTATGGCTGGCGAGTTAGGTGTAGATATATACAATTTAACCAAATATTCACGTTCAAACCAAAACACTTGTATTAACCAAAAACCATTGGTCAAGGCAGGTGATATAGTTGCATCTGGAGATGTATTGGCAGATGGACCTTCTACCGATTTAGGTGAGCTAGCTCTTGGGCAAAACATGAAGATTGCGTTTATGCCATGGAATGGATACAACTTTGAGGACTCAATTCTTATTTCTGAAAAAGTTGTCCATGAGGACCGCTACACAACGATTCATATAGAAGAATTGACAGCATACTCTCGTGATACTAAGTTAGGTCCAGAAGAGATTACTGCAGATATTCCAAATGTCAGCGAATCAGCACTATCTAAGCTTGATGAAGTTGGCATTGTTTATGTTGGCGCTCGCGTTAAGGGAGGGGACATACTGGTTGGTAAAGTTACCCCTAAGAGTGAAACAGTTTTGTCTCCAGAGGAGAAGTTACTTAGAGCTATTTTTGGTGAGAAGGCTAGCAATGTTAAGGATTCATCTTTGCGAATTGGCGCCTCTAAGAGTGGCGTAGTTATTGATGTCCAAGTGTTTACACGCGATCGTGTTGAGAAAGATTCAAGAGCAATGAATATTGACGAGGAGCGTTTAAGTAAAATTAAAAAAGACATTGATGATGAATTTGGAATCATAGATGGTGATATTTATAGGCGTATTAGAGCTAAACTTTCTGGTGCTAAAGTAACCAAAGGAGTTGGCGATATTAAGTCTGGAGATAAGTTATCTAAGAAGTCAATGGAGCTACTTGAAAATAGTGACATCGCCAAGATAAAGGTAGAAGATGCATCGATCAATAAAGAAGTCTCTGCTTTAGTTAAACAGGCAAAGAGCAAGCAACTTGAGTTTGATAAATTCTTTGAAGAAGAGAGAGAAAAAATTAAAGAAGGAGCCGAATTGCCACCTGGAGTTATGAAGATGGTCAAGGTTTATGTGGCAACACGTAAAACTCTTCAAGTGGGCGATAAGATGGCTGGAAGGCATGGTAATAAAGGCGTTATTTCTAGAGTATCCCCTATTGAAGATATGCCTTTTTTAGAGGATGGTTCTACAGTTGATGTTGTGCTTAACCCATTAGGAGTACCTTCGCGAATGAATGTAGGTCAGGTACTAGAGGTGCACCTAGGTTGGGCCGCTAAAGGGCTTGGACATAAGATAGCATCAATGCTTGATGAGCAAAAGAAAACCATGGTTGCAGAAATAAGAGCGTTCCTTGAAAAGATCTATAACAGTTTCGGTAAAAAAGAAGATATAAGTTCTTTTAGTGACGAAGAAATTATTGAGTTAGCAAAGAATCTGCGAGGCGGAGTACCTATGGCGACTCCTGTATTTGATGGCATAAAAGAAGAAGATATAAAGTCACTACTTCAAATGGCAGATCTTCCAGAAAGCGGTCAAGTACAGCTTTATGATGGGCGAACTGGAGATGCTTTCGATAGGAAAGTTACAGTAGGTTATATGCATATGTTGAAATTAAACCATTTAGTCGATGATAAGATGCATGCTCGTTCTACAGGGCCTTATTCTTTGGTAACTCAGCAACCACTTAGCGGTAAAGCACAGTTTGGTGGACAAAGGTTTGGAGAAATGGAAGTATGGGCTCTTGAGGCTTATGGAGCAGCACACACTTTGCGTGAAATGTTAACAGTTAAGTCAGACGATGTTACGGGACGTGCGAAGATGTATAAGAGCATTGTTGATGGAGTTAATCTTACTGAATCAGTTATGCCTGAGTCGTTTAATGTACTTGTAAAAGAGATTAGGTCATTGGGTATCGATGTTGAATTAGAGCAACACTAATTAGGAGATATAAGTGAAAGATTTATTACAAATTTTAAAACAGCAAAATAAAGAGCAAGACTTTGATGCAATTAGAGTTGGGCTTGCTTCTCCAGAAAAGATTCGTTCATGGTCGTATGGCGAAGTAAAAAAGCCTGAAACAATAAACTATCGCACATTCAAGCCAGAAAGGGAAGGCTTGTTTTGTGCTAAAGTTTTTGGTCCGATGAAAGATTTTGAGTGTTTGTGTGGTAAATACAAACGCATGAAATTTAGAAATGTAGTATGTGAAAAGTGCGGCGTTGAAGTAACACTTTCAAAGGTTCGTCGTGAGCGCATGGGGCATATAGAGTTAGCAGCTCCTGTTGCTCATATCTGGTATCTAAAATCATTACCATCTAGACTAGGATTATTGATGGATATGACTCTAAAAGATATTGAAAGAGTTCTTTATTTTGAAGCATTTTTGGTAACTGACCCAGGCTCAACGCCATTAATTCATAAGCAATTGCTTACAGAAGAAATGTACTTCAATGCACTTGATGAGTTTGGAGATGATGAATTTGAAGCAAAAATGGGTGCAGAAGCGATTCAGGATGTTTTGAGCGAGATGCAACTAGAAAAAGAGGCAGCTAATCTTCGCGAAGATGGTCTAAATACTAAATCTCAAACTAAACTGAAAAAGATCAATAAGCGTCTCAAGTTAGTCGACTCTTTAATTCAATCAGGTAATAAGCCAGAATGGATGGTATTAAAAGTATTACCAATACTGCCACCCGATCTTAGGCCATTAGTTCCTCTAGATGGCGGAAGATTCGCAACTTCCGATTTAAATGATTTATATCGTCGAGTTATAAATAGAAATAACCGTCTTGCGCGTTTATTAGAGCTAGACGCTCCAGAAATTATAGTTCGTAATGAGAAACGTATGCTTCAAGAATCAGTTGACTCATTGATTGATAATGGCCGTCGTGGGCGTGCAGTTATGGGTAATAACCGTCGACCATTAAAATCAATAGCTGACATGATAAAGGGAAAGCAAGGCCGTTTCCGTCAAAACTTACTAGGAAAAAGAGTGGACTATTCTGGACGTTCAGTAATTGTTTGTGGTCCTTACCTTAAGCTACACCAGTGTGGCTTACCAAAGAAGATGGCTTTGGAGTTGTTCAAACCATTTATATATAATCGCTTGCAAGCAAATGGATTGGCATCAACTATTAAGGCGGCCAAGAAAATGGTCGAGAGTGAGATTCCAGAGGTGTGGGATATTTTGGAAAGAGTTGTACATCAACACCCTGTTATGCTTAACCGAGCGCCTACCCTTCATCGACTAGGTATCCAGGCATTTGAACCTCTACTTATTGAGGGAAAGGCTATACAGCTACATCCATTGGTATGTGGTGCATTTAATGCTGACTTTGATGGAGACCAGATGGCTGTCCATGTTCCATTATCTGAAGAGGCTCAGTTAGAGGCTAGAACTTTAATGCTGGCTTCTAATAATGTGCTACATCTTGCAAGTGGAGATCCAATCATTGTGCCATCTCAAGATGTAATTTTAGGTCTTTATTATATGACCCGTGATATGGTAAATCAGAAGGGTGAAGGCATGGTATTCGCTAACACTACTGAGGCTCTTAATGCTTATGAAGCAGGAACTGTTGCTTTACATGCACAGGTTAAGTTGCGAATTCAGGACTATGTTAAGAGTGATGGTAAATATGAGCCCAGCTCAAAAAGAATTATTGACACAACAGTTGGTAGGGCAATTTTCTCAAGAATTTTGCCTAATGGATTGTCGTTTGATTTAATCAATGAAGCTATAACAAAGAAAGTGGTGTCTCGCTTAATACATGTTTGCTATAGAACTCAAGAGTTAAAAGACACAGTAATATTTGCCGACCAAATGATGTATATGGGATTCCAATACTCAACTAAGTCTGGAATTTCTTTTTGCTCAAATGATATGATTATTCCTGATACAAAGGCATCAATGATTGAAGAAGCAGAAATACTTGTAAAGGATGTACAACAGCAGTTTGCACAAGGTGTTGTTACTGATGGCGAGCGCTATAACAAGGTAATTGATATTTGGTCTCGAACTTCAGAACAGGTCGCAAAAGCTATGATGGACGAGGTTGGCTTTGAAGATACAACAGATGCACAAGGAAAAACTTCTAAGAAACCTTCATTTAATTCAATCTATATGATGGCAGATTCAGGAGCTAGAGGTTCCCCAGCTCAGATACGTCAGTTGGCTGGTATGCGTGGCCTTATGGCTAAGCCTGATGGCTCGATAATCGAAACACCTATTACCAGTAACTTCCGTGAAGGGTTGAACAATATGCAATACTTCATTTCAACTCATGGAGCGCGTAAAGGTTTAGCTGATACAGCACTTAAGACAGCAAACTCTGGTTATTTAACTCGACGTTTGGTTGACGTAGGACAGGATCTTGTTATAACTGAAAATGATTGTAATACAAATAATGGCCTATTGATGAAGGCCGTCATTGATGGTGGTAATATTGTACAAACTTTGGGTGAGGCAACTCTGGGAAGGGTAACTTCTGAAGAAGTGCTATATTCCGAATCTAAAAAAGTTTTTCTAGAGAAGGGCCATCTAATCACACTTGATGATTCAGACAAAATTAACGAATTAGGCATAGAATCAATAAAGGTTCGTTCAGCTATCACATGTGAAACTAGATATGGCGTTTGTTCATCATGCTATGGTAATGATATGGCTCGTGGCCATAAGATCGGTGTTGGAGAGGCTGTCGGTGTTATTGCAGCCCAATCAATTGGCGAGCCCGGTACTCAGTTAACAATGCGTACATTCCATATAGGAGGAGCAGCAAGTGCCTCAACAGCAATTAACAGTATAAATATAAATACTGATGGTGTTGTACATTTTGAAAACCTAAAATCAATTACCAATAGTGGTGGGGATCTTGTAATTATTTCTAGGTCATCTGAAGTGTCTATTCATAACGATAAAGGACAAGAAAAAGAGCGCTATAAAATACCTTATGGTGCAGTAGTTCATGTGCAGGATGGCGGTTTAGTTAAAGCAAAGGATAAGATTGCTGACTGGGACCCTCATACCCACCCAATAATTGCAGAACAAACTGGAAAGGTGATATTTATTGATTTTGTTGAAGGTACAACAGTAATGAAAAGAGTTGATCCATTAACAGGATTAAATTTTTATGAAATTATTGATGAAGCAGAAAGATCAACTTCTGCTAAAGGATTGAAGCCTTTAATTAAGCTAGTAGATCCAAAAGATAAAGAGTCAATACTTTCAACTCACTACTTGCCTTCAAACGTAAAGATACACTTGGAAGATCAGCAGTCTATTTCAGCAGGTGAAATTTTGGCTAAGATACCTAAAGATCTCTCTAAGACAAGTGACATTACTGGTGGATTACCAAGAGTTGCTGATTTATTTGAAGCTCGCAAAGCTAAAGATCATTCTTTACTTGCAGAGGCCTCAGGCATAGTGAGTTTTGGTAGCCCTACTAAGAGCAAAGATCGTTTAATTATTACTGACGAGAATGGCGAAAGTACTGAGATGATGATACATAAGTGGAGACAAATTAATGTATTTGATGGGGAGACTGTTGAAAAAGGTGATGTTGTTTCTGATGGCCCATCTAATCCTCACGATATCCTACGTTTATTAGGTGTTGAGCCTCTAGCTAACTATGTTGTCAAAGAGGTTCAGAATGTTTACCGTTTGCAGGGTGTAAAAATTTCTGACAAACACATTGAAGTAATTGTTAAGCAAATGCTTCGCAAGGTAGAGGTACTTGATGCAGGTAGTTCAACATTTGTTAACGGCGAAACAGCTGAATATGCAAGAGTAATTGAAGTCAATAAGCAGTTGTCAGCACAGGGTAAAGATTTAGTTACTTACCAGAGATTATTGATGGGTATAACTAAAGCTTCTTTAGCTACCGAGTCATTTATATCTGCTGCCTCTTTCCAAGAGACAACCAGAGTTCTTACAGAGGCTTCAACTACAGGACGTGTAGACGAGCTTCAGGGTTTGAAAGAGAATGTAATTGTTGGCCGCTTAATACCTGCAGGCACCGGATATAGAACTCATGAAGAGTTAAGAAGAAGGCGCTCAGAAAGCATTATGCAAACTGCAGAGGCAGAGGAAGCATTATCAGCACAACTAAGTGAAGCTGAAGAGCAGCATGAAGCAGAAGCAGAAGTTGAGGAATAAGTAGTTTTCTTAATCTGCTGTAAAAAAAAATGCACTGAATTTTTCAGTGCATTTTTTGTATATAGAGTAGCTAAATCAATACTCGTTAGGTATAAAATGTAGCTATGAAAAAATCAACTTTTGATCAATTTGTTGCAGAAGGTTTTAATCATATTCCTGTTTTTAAAGAGATTGTTGTCGACACTGATACGGCTGTAGGGTTGTATTTAAAGTTAGGCGACAGACCTTACTCATACCTTTTTGAATCTGTGCAGGGAGGAGAAAAATGGGGTAGATATTCTATAATAGGGCTTCCAGCCTCTACAATAGTTAAGGTTTTTGAATACGAAATACATATAGAAGAAAATAACAAATTAATTGAAACTCAAATAGTTGAGGATCCGTTATCCTGGATTGAACAATTTCAGCAAAAATACAAAGTACCTAAGATAGAATCGTTACCAGAATTTAATGGCGGTATGGTGGGTTACTTTGGATATGAAATTATTCGCTATATCGAACCTAGACTCTCTAATATAAGTAAACCAGACGAGTTAGGAGTTGCTGATATATTATTAATGGTATCAAATGACTTAGTTGTTTTTGATAATTTGCTCAACAAAGCTTTCGTTATAACTCACATAAATCCAGAAGAAAGTACTTACGAAGAAGCAATAGATAAGATAAACCAAATAAAAAATCAAATTGACAAGCCATTAAAAAAGTATAACAACACGAAGAGCAATATTAACGAAGATGATTTTATTTCTAGTTTTGGTGAAGATGAGTATAAAAAAACTGTAGAAAAAATACAACAGTATATTCAGGCTGGCGATGTAATGCAGGTTGTCCCTTCGCAGAGACTTAGCTGTAAGTTTGAAGCCCCACCTATTGAGTTATACCGTCAACTAAGACGCCTTAACCCTTCACCATATATGTACTATCTGAATCTTGAAGATGTAGTTATTGTTGGCTCTTCTCCAGAGATTTTAACTAGAGTTGATTCAGAACGTAATGCAACCGTTAGGCCTATAGCAGGAACAAGATCAAGAGGTAAAAACAAAAAAGAGGATTTGGAGCTAAAGAATGAGCTACTGTCAGACGAGAAAGAGATAGCAGAACACTTGATGTTAATTGATCTTGGGCGGAATGATTTGGGCAGGATTGCACAAACCGGTACAGTTAAATTGACTGATAAGATGTTTGTTGAGAACTACTCACATGTTATGCACATTGTTTCTAATGTCGAATGCAAGCTAAAAGATAGCATGACTTCGATTGATGTTTTAAGGGCAACATTTCCTGCCGGAACTTTGAGTGGAGCTCCGAAAGTCAGAGCTATGGAGATAATTGACGAGTTTGAACCTATCAAACGCAATATTTATTCAGGAGCCATTGGGTATCTCTCGTGGCATGGGTGTATGGACATGGCTATCGCAATTCGTACTGCTGTTATAAAGGATGAAGTTTTATATATACAGGCTGGAGCAGGTATAGTTTACGACTCTATTGCTCAGTCTGAATGGGACGAGACAATGCACAAAGCTATGGCACTAATAAAAGCTGCAAAAAGTATATAAATTATTATTAAGGAGCCCTGAAACCATTGATATATATAGGGTTCAAGATAAACCATTTTATATTATAAATAACTAATATAGTTGTAAATAAACAATTTTTCTCTATAATCAAACAAGCAGGTTATTTCATAATCTGCCACCTAGATGATTTTATTTGTCTAAAAAAAACAAACAAATTATTTGTTCTATACAGGAGAGAAATATGAAGAAAAGGATTTCATCTATCTCAGCAGTTATTACATTGGCTACTCTGTTTGCTATGCCAGTAGAATTAGTTGCCAAAGAGATGAGTGGCAAAGATCTTACTTTTGATCGTAAATTAGGCAACTGCTTAGCATGCCATATGATTTCAGGTGGTTCTCAGCCAGGAAATATCGGTCCACCACTTATAGCTATGAAGGCTAGATATCCAGATGTTGCAGATCTAAGAGCGCAAATACATGATGCTACAGTGGCTAATCCCAATACTATGATGCCTCCATTTGGACGCCATAATATACTTAGTGCAGACCAGATTGACAAGATTACTGCATTTATCCATACACTATAAATATCAAGGAGACACAATGAAAAGAAGATTATTTTTAAAAAGTGCGATGGCCAGTTCAGCAGTGGCAACTGCGGTAGGAGCTGGACTTCTGACGCCTAAAATTATTTTTGCTGCTTCAGATTCCTTTAAAGCTACATCTGATGCTACAGTTAGTGCAGCATCCGCAGCAGCTAAAGGAACATTTAAATTCAAGGCACCAAAAATTGCAGAAAATGGAGCAGTAGTTCCTGTATCTGTTGACGCAACAAATTTAAATGATGTAACGAACATTTCTTTTTTGGTGCAAACAAACAATACACCACTTGCAGGGTCTTTTAATTTTGCAGGTGCTCTTGGCTTTGTTTCGACACGAATTAAGATGGGTAAAACTTCCCCAGTTACAGCGGTAGTAACTTCTGGCGGTTCTGTTTCAGCTATTACTAGTGAGATAAAAGTAACTGTTGGCGGATGCGGCGGCTAATTTAATAACATATTAAGGAGTAAATAATGGGAAAAATTAAACTAAAACCAAAAGCAAAAAAAGGTGTTATTAAAGTTAAAGCTCTAGTTAAACACCCAATGGAAACCGGATTAAGAAAAGATAAAAAAGGCAACCCTATTCCAGCAAATCATATTGACCATCTTACAATTACCCATAATGGGAACAAGGTAGTTGATGCTGATATTGGTGCTGCCGTATCAAAAGATCCTTACTTTCAATTTCAGGTTCCAGGAGCTAAGGGTGATGAAATTACCTTGGCCTACAAAGATAATAATGGTGGGACAGGTTCTGCTACTGCCAAATCTAAGTAAAACTGAAAACATCAAGGAGAGAGTAATGAAAAAAATAACAATAACAATGGCAATAGCTGCTATGCTAAGCTCAACAGTTGCCCTTTCGGCGCAACAGTCTAGCGCAGTTCAGGCCGACATTGATGCATATCAAGCCTATTTTTTAGATAGATTTTCAAACGTAAGTTTGCAGGGTTTTTCTAAAGGGCCTTATGCAATGAGTGACGATAAAATGATGCAATTTGAAGCTGTAATGGAGATGCCGCCTTTCGAAGACCTACTTGAAAAAGGTGGGGAGCTTTGGGAAAAACCTTTTGCTAATGGTAATACATTTTCAAGCTGTTTTGAAGAAGAGCCATTTCTTATTAGGGCTGCATACCCTAGATGGAACGCTGCAAAAGGTAAGGTAGACACTCTAGAGCAAGCTCTTGTAGATTGCCTAGTTTCTAATGGAGAGAAAAAGTGGGGCACAGGAAAGGGTAAACATGCTTGGGTTGCTGCTCACTTAACAACTCTTGGAGAGGGAACATTTATCAATGTAATTGTCCCAGAAGGTGATGAGGCAGCACTTGCAGCATATAATGATGGCAAAAGATTCTACTATGCTAAGCGAGGACAGCTTAACCTTTCATGTGCTAACTGTCATGTAGGTGGCGCAGGCATGAGAGCGCGTGGTAATACTTTGTCTCCTGGCTTAGGTCAGACAACCCATTTTCCAGTTTGGCGAGGCAAATGGGCTAAATCAAAGGGCGATGGTTTTGGCACTATTCAAAGACGTTACGGTGGCTGTAATAAGCAGGTACGTGCGAAACCATTCAAGAGACATAAGAGTCAATATGACAATCTAGAATTCTTCCACACCGCGATGAGTAACGGTATGGAGATTACTGGAACTGAATACAGAGAATAAGGAGAAATAATATGAAAAAATTACTAATAACAATATTAACTGTATTCTCATTCACAGTTTGTGCTGGAGATTCTATGCCCTCAACTCATAATTGGAACGATGGATCAACAAATCAAGCGCTGTATGATATTGCATTAGCTGAGGCTAAAGCAGAGCAAAAAAAGGCTGCAGCTGTTGAATTTGAATGGCGTGATATTGGCAAATTTATGAAGGATGCTAAGAAAGCTTTTGATGGGGGAGATTGGGCTAAGGCTAAGAAACTGCTTAGTAAAGCTGCCGAGCAAGGAAGATTAGGTCAGCAACAGGCTATCGATCAGGCTAACGCCGGACCCAGCTTTTAGTTTAATTGTAAAGCTATAAAAAGTGCCCCGCAAGGGGCATTTTTTTTTGCTAATTATATAACTATAAAATATTGCAATAAGTGAATAACCAATAATTCAGAATAAATATTAATCAAGACGCATAAAAAAGCAAATAACTGGAGTTAATATTTTATTTCAAACTGTGAGCAAAATTATAGCGGTAAAATACAAAATATAGTCCCATATATTTTTCCTAGTTATTGTTTATATATTGTCTAGAATTAAATGCCAAATACTGAATTTGTCCATCTGCAGTGTCAAACAGAATACTCTATAAAGAACAGCTTGGTTCGAGTAGATAGCCTTATTAACAAGGCAAAGAGTTTAGGTTATAGCTCAATTGCATTGACCGATGATTCAAATGTATTTGCAGCTTTAAAGTTTTATAAAAAATCAATCGATGCAGGAATTAAACCAATTATTGGCACCAATATTACTATCAAAGATAGTGATAAATCATACCAAGCATTGTTGTTGTGTCAGAACAATGAAGGCTATTCAAATCTTTCACAGTTAATTACACTTTCCTACATAGAAGGCCAAGATATAGAAGGTGTTAGTGTAACAAAAGAACAAGTAATTAAATTTCATTCAGGACTCATTATGATTTCTAATGCGGTATCTGGAGATGTTGCTAAATTACTAGTCAGTAACCAAAAAGAAGATGCAAGGAACGAAGCACTTTTTTGGCAGACAGTTTTTAAAGATAGATACTATCTAGCTGTTCAAAGGACTAATCGTAAAGATGATGAGTTGCATTTACATCTTTGTATAGAGTTGGGAATAGAGCTGGGTATCGCTATAGTGGCAACTAACGATGTGCAATTTGTAAATCAAAATGATTTTGAAGCCCATGAGGCTAGAATTTGTATTTCACAGGGCGGTTTATTAGAGGATTCTCGTCGAGAAAAGTATTTTAGCAATCAGCAATATTTAAAGTCTAGTGAGCAGATGTCTGAGTTGTTTTCTGATGTACCTGAGTTATTATCAAACAGTGTAGAGATATCCAAGCGTTGTAATGTGCATTTTGAGTTATATAAAAAACACTATTTGCCAGATTTTCCAATCCCAAAAGGAACAACAATTAATCAATTCTTTAAAGATCAATCTTTGGCTGGAATTGATAAACGTCTAAAGGATAAAAAGATTAACAGAAAGGTTTACGACGATAGGCTGTCTTTTGAGCTTTCCGTTATTATTCAGATGGATTTTGTAGGTTACTTTTTAATTGTTGCTGATTTTATAAGCTGGGCTAAAGATAACGGTATTCCTGTTGGTCCTGGGCGTGGATCTGGTGCTGGATCTCTTGTAGCTTATGCTTTAGGAATAACTAACGTAGACCCGATAGAACATGAATTACTATTTGAGCGTTTTCTTAATCCTGAGCGAGTTTCTATGCCTGATTTTGATATTGACTTTTGTACTGAACGTCGTGACGAGGTGATAGAGTATGTAGCAAGTAAGTATGGAACCGAAAAAGTAGCTCAAATAATTACCTACGGTACTATGGCAGCAAAAGGAGTTGTACGCGATGTAGGAAGAGTATTAGGGCATCCTTATGGCTTTAGCGATAGGATATCCAAGTCAATACCTAATGACTTAAAAATAAATCTATCAAGAGCCTTGGGATACTTTAATGACAACGATTCTCAAGAGTCAAAAGATAAGTGGTATTCAGAGGAATTAAAAAAACGTTACGACTCTGAAGAGAGTGTTACTACGCTGATTGACTTGTCTTTAGAACTAGAAGGCTTAGTAAGAAATGTAGGCACTCATGCAGGAGGTGTGCTAATAGCACCCAGCAAGATTAGTGATTTTTGCCCTATCTATAAAGGCCCAGGTGAGTCTGATGTGGTCGTCTCTCAGTTTGACATGAAAGATGTCGAAGCCGTTGGGTTAGTAAAGTTTGATTTTCTAGGGCTTTCTAACCTTACAGTTATAGACAAAACTGTGAAGATGATAAGTGCTAAAGGGCTAAGCTCAGAGCCAATAAATATTGACTCATTGCCGTTAGATGACAAGCTAGTCTACCAACTATTACAACGTTGTGATACTACTGGTATTTTTCAATTAGAGTCAGACGGCATGAGGGGTTATTTAAAAAAACTACAGGCCGATTCGTTTGAAGATATTGTAGCAATGTTGGCATTGTACAGGCCTGGACCATTAGGCGCAGGAATGGTAGATGACTACATCAATGTTAAGCATGGCGCAAAGGTCAAGTATCCACATAAAATGTTAGAAGATATTCTTAAGCCTACAAATGGGGTGTTTTTATATCAAGAACAAGTTATGAAATCAGCCCAAGTTATGGCAGGATATTCATTAGGCGGGGCAGATTTGTTACGCAGAGCTATGGGCAAAAAAATAGATAAAGAGATGCAGAAGCAGAGAAGTGTTTTTGTCAAAGGCGCAGAGAAAAATAATATTGACAAAGAAAAAGCCGATGAAATTTTTGACTTAATTGATAAATTTTCAGGTTACGGATTTAATAAATCACATTCTGTTGCGTATGCATATATTTCTTATCAGACAGCATGGCTTAAAGCGCACTTTCCAGCAGCATTTATGGCCTCGGTTCTTTCAGGAGTTATGGATGACACCGATAGAGTGGCATTTACTGTGAGTGAATCTGAAGGTATGGGGTTAATAGTCAATGGGCCAAATGTTTGTGAGTCAGATTTTGAATTTAGCACAAAAAATAAAAATACTTTAGTTTATGGTTTGGGAGCAATAAAAGGAGTTGGAGAGGCACTTGTAAATGTACTAGTTGAGGAAAGAAAAGCCAATGGAGTGTACAAAAGTTTGTTTGATTTTTGCCAACGAATAGAAAGAAGGTCATTAAATAAAAGAGCAATAGAGGCATTAATTTATAGCGGCTCTTTTGATTGTTTTGGAATTGAAAGAGCAAGCCTACTCAAAACTTACCCATATGCAGTTAGACAAGCAGAGCAAAAACAAAGTGACCATTCAAACGGACAAAGTAGCCTATTCTTTGAGATAGATGATCATGAAGAGTACGAGTTAAATTATTTGGAGAGTCCAGGTTTGACATTTAAAGAAAAATTACATCTAGAAAAAAACGTTATGGGGTATTACTTTTATAGCCATCCTACAGATGAATTTGATAACGATATAAAATATGTTGGTGCTAGATTACCAAGAAATATTGTATATAGAAATAACAAAGAAGTGAAAGTCCTTGCTATGATATCTGAGTTGAGATATAGATCTACCAGAGGTGGCGGTCAAATGGTAAGCCTTACTATAGAAGACAGCAAAAAAAAGCTTAATGCTGTAATATTTTCAAAAGTACTTCCTTCAGTAAGTGAGCACTTGTTAGTTGATAATGTAGTTATATTTTCTGGCAAGATAACTAAAGACTATAGAGATGAATGGCAACTTGTAGTTGATAAAATACAAGAGATTGAGGAATTAAAAGTTAGGTATGCCAAAATTTTTGAAGTTACACTCAATGAAGGTCATCACAAGCTACTAAGTGAATTATCAAATATTTTAAAAAGTTGTAAGGGGAATTGCCCAGTAAAAATAAATTATCAAAGTAATAATATTAGTGGTAATTTTTCTTTAGATAGAGGGTATAGAGTTTTACCAAACCAAAAATTACTAGATAAGGTAGACGAACTTCTAGGCGACAGTTCGAGCAATATAAGTTATCACTAAATAATTATATTATTGAAAATGAGCTTTAAATATATTGAGGTATTAATACAAATATTTAAATGCATAATATGAATAAAAAACAAAAACAATCAAGCACTTAATTTAGACAAAATTAAGCTGTATATGTTGGCAAATATTGTTGATGATATGGGCCTCTAGTCAGATATAAAAAATTGTACATATTGGCACTTTTTTTTACTCTAAATAAACAAACCTAATATTTAATTTAGAGTGTTCTAATATTTCGTGAAACACTTGATTTTATACGTGAAACACAAAAAGTTTTCCTCTTTAATTCATATATACCTTTGAATTGCATTAATAGAAATTAATTAAGTCTAGTAAATAAACGTAAGTCTTTGATTTATAACAATAAAAAATAACTGATTAATTTTTAATCAAAAGCGTAGAAAAGCCCAATATATAGGCTTTTTTTGCAAATTATTATTAGATATTAACTGAGTTTTCCACAGTATTGTGGGTAAGTATATTATGCGTTGATTTAACAAGCTTTTTTACATATCAGAAGAAATTTTCACATATAATTTCTACAATTTTTCTGGCGATCTTTTGTTTGCTATTTTTTGCGACATTTATTTCCAATTTGTCAGAGATAATTACCACCTCATTTTCATCACTCTGAAAGCCTGAATCATCCTTAGAAACGTCATTTAAAATAATGGCATCACAGCCCTTACTTTTAAGTTTATTTTTGGCATTTATAATTAATCTTTCTGTTTCAGCAGCAAAACCGATTGTTATTGGTCTATTATTAATTTTACAAACATCTGCTAAGATATCATTATTAGGAATAAGTTCAATTTTTATATTACTGTTATTGCGTTTTATCTTTTCATTGCTAACTTCTTTAACTCTGTAATCACAAACTGCAGCACAGGCAATAAATATATCTTGCTCTTTTATATTTTCCATTACTGATTGGTGCATTTGCGCAGTAGTTTCAGCTTTGATATTAATACATTTTTCGTTTAATTGAGTTGAAATAGTGCCATAAACAACTGTAACTATTGCGCCAGCATCAATGCAATTATTTACTAAAGCCATACCCATCTTGCCACTACTATAATTTGAAAGAAACCTTACTGGATCAATTGGTTCAATAGTAGCCCCTAGAGTTATTAACACTTTTTTTCCTGTAAGCTTTGTGATTGTATAAAGCTCGGCAACAGTTTGAGCAATTTTTGTTGCCTCTACTAGTCTTCCAAGTCCAATATCACCACAAGCTTGCTCGCCATAATCTGGTTTAATAATGACATAACCTCTTTTTTCGAGTAATGACAAGTTTTCATTTAGAGCTTTGGATGCGTACATTTGTTGATTCATTGAAGGGGCAACAAGTATCGGACAATCGCTTGCCAGAACTACACTTGTAACTAAGTCACATGCTTTACCACTGGATAAATTAGAGATAATATTTGCACTGGCAGGGGCAATCAATATAGCGTCAGCCCATTTTGCTAACTCAATATGTCCCATAGACAATTCAGCTTCATTATCCCAAAGGTTACTATGAACTTTGTTTTTAGAAATTGCCTGTAATGACAATTCAGTTATAAATTTTGCACCACCATCAGTTAGAATAACCCTAACCTCGGCACCTAAGTCCTGCAAGCGCCTGACAATATCAGGCGACTTATACGCTGCAATTGAGCCACTTACCGCAAGTATGATATTTTTGTTAGTTAGTGATTTCATTTCATAATTTATCTAATGGATGCTGTTATTTTTATGTCTTCACCAACCATTCTTATGTCTTTAATTGAAAGCTTAATTTTATCTGACAAATGATCGATTAATAAGTTGTTCATTGATTTTGCATTATTACCCATTAGAATAGGTGCTATGTATATTATAAATTCATTTATTAAATTCGCCTCAATCATTGCACCAACAAGACCTGGACCAGATTCAAGAAGCACATAGTTAACACCTTTTTCTGCAATATTACATAGGGCATCTCTCAAATCTAATTTACCCGAATTTAATCTTTTTGTATTATCAGTATTAAGTACTAGAGTTTGGGCATCATTTGAAAATATGTTTAGTGATTTATCTTTGATTTTGTTATTACCATCAATTACAACTCTTAGTGGGCTTGAATTGGCATTATCAAGCCTAACAGTCAGCCTTGGATTGTCTTTTAAAATTGTTTTATAGCCAGTTAAGATTGCTTGGTTATTAGATCTTAAATGTTGCACATCTATCCTCGCATCTTCACTCGTTATCCATTTACTTTCTCCAGAAGCCATCGAAGATTTTCCATCAATACTCATCGCAATTTTGCATGTAACAAAAGGCATTTCTGTTTGCATACGATGAATAAAGCCTCTATTGAGTTCTTTTGCTTCAGTCTCTAGTAAACCTACCTTAACTTCAATACCTGCATCGATTAGCATTTGCATACCTCGACCATTCACCAATGGATTTGGATCTAAAGTCGCAATAACAACTTTCTTCGCACCAGAATTAATAATTGTTTGGGCGCAAGATGGCGTTTTACCTTTATGTGCACAGGGTTCAAGCGTTACATACAAAGTTGCATTGCTAGCCTTATTGTCAATTTTTTTTAAAGCATTTGCCTCTGCATGAGCTTCGCCAAAATATTTGTGATAACCTTGAGAAATAACTTTTTCATCTCTTGTAATAACACAGCCAACCATAGGATTAGCTTTTACACCATGTACTCCTTTTTTGGCAATACGTAATGCGATTGCCATAGCTTTAGTGTCATTTATTGAAAAAGTTTCCATTATATTTCAGATATAATAATTAGAATTAAATTTAACTATATTTTACCAAGGAGAACTAGCGTGGATGAACAGAAAAAACTAGCCTTAAAAGCAGCACTTAGTCAAATTGATAAGCAATTTGGCAAAGGGTCAGTTATGTTCTTAGGAGATGACAACACTCAAACTGATATAGAGTCTGTTTCTACCGGTAGTTTAAGCTTAGATATTGCCCTAGGTATTGGCGGTTTGCCAAGAGGCCGTGTAATTGAGATTTATGGGCCTGAATCTTCTGGCAAAACCACACTATCTTTACACGTCATTGCAGAAATGCAAAAGACTGGTGGTACAGCTGCATTTATTGATGCAGAGCATGCACTAGATCCTCAGTATGCTAAACGTTTAGGAGTGCAGACAGATGAACTGTTAATATCTCAGCCAGATACAGGCGAGCAGGCTCTTGAAATTGCCGATATGCTAGTTCGTTCAGGAGGGGTTGATATTGTAGTCATTGATTCAGTTGCTGCTTTAACACCTAAGGCAGAAATTGAAGGAGAGATGGGAGCTTCGCATATGGGATTGCAAGCGCGTCTGATGTCACAAGCACTGAGAAAATTAACATCGAATATTAAGAAGACCAATACCATGGTTATTTTTATTAATCAGTTACGCATGAAAATAGGCGTAATGTTTGGCAATCCTGAAACTACAACTGGTGGCAATGCTTTAAAATTTTACGCATCAGTTAGGTTAGATATTCGACGTATCGGAGCAATAAAAAAAGGTGACGAGATTTTAGGAAATGAGACCCGAGTTAAGGTTCTCAAGAATAAAGTTGCACCACCATTTAAGCAAGCTGAATTTCAAATACTTTACAATAAAGGCATTTCAAGAGAAAGTGAAATCATTGATCTTGGTGTTTCACAAGGCCTCATTGAAAAAGCAGGTGCTTGGTACAGTATAGGTGGAGAGCGCATTGGCCAAGGGAAAGATAATGCTAGAGAGTACCTAATAGAGAATTCAGACTTAAGTCAAAAAATTGAGGCGCAAATTCGCGGCAAGTTAATGGGCGAAAGTGGAACAGAAAAAGACTCAAAAGGATAAATGTTACGCATCTTCTATGAGGATGCTAGTTAGGCGTGAACATTCTACTCTAGAACTAAAACAGAAACTATCAGCCAAAGGCTTTGATAGCGATCTTGTTGATTGTACAATTTCTAAATTAACACAAGAAAATAAGCAAAGCGACAGCCGCTTTTCTGAGGACTTTATTAGGATGCGCTTTAACCAAGGAAAAGGCCCAATAAAGATTGCCATAGAACTAAAACAAAGAGGCATCAATACTTCAGATTTTTCAGAATTTGATTTTTATACATTAGCAAAAAACATTAGACAAATAAAATTTGGTTGCGGGTTTCCATCTGATTTCAAGGAGACTGCCAAACAGAAACGTTTTCTGCAATCTAGAGGGTTTGATTTTGAGCATATTAAGTATGCCTTTACAGAATAATTATGCGCTCAAGTATTAATAGAGAACAAACTAAAGCCTATGACTTTAAGACCAGGGATATAAAGGTCTTAAAAAAGTTAATGCCTTATTTGTTGAAAATGCGTGTTCGCGTTATTCTAGCAACTATTTTTTTAGTTTTAGCAAAACTTTCTAATGTCGCTGTCCCTGTTGTTTTAAAACAAATAGTTGATAGTTTAGACCAGACCAATATTTTATTAATATTACCACTTGGACTATTATTTGCTTATGGCTTATTAAGACTGTTGAGCTCTTTGTTTAATGAGCTTAGGGATGCAATTTTTGCAAAAGTTCGTTATCATGCGATGCGTCTTATTGCACTTGGTGTATTCAAACACCTACATACTCTTGACCTGTCGTTTCACCTAGATAGGCGTATAGGAGGAATTACAAGAGATATTGATAGAGGCACCCAAAGTGTTTCCACTCTTCTTTCCATTTTCGTTTTCAATATAATACCGTCATTTTTTGAAATATGCTTAGTAGTAGGTTTGTTATGGGTAAATTATGATAATTTTTTTGCATTAATATCGCTACTAACAGTAATTTTTTATATTTTACTAACATTAGCTATTACAACTTGGAGAATGAAATATCGATATCAAATGAACGACATGCAGTCTGAAGCTAATACTAATGCAGTAGACAGTTTAATTAATTATGAAACGGTTAAATATTTTAACCAAGAAGAATTTGAAGTAAACCGTTATGACAGAACAATGAGTCGTTGGGAGAACTTAGCCACAAAGAGTTTCACTTCAATGACGGCGTTAAATTTTGTTCAAGGATCAGTCATCGCTATTGGTGTTACATTAGTTCTTATTTTGGCATCTCAGGGCGTTGTAAATCAAGAGCTTAGTTTGGGCGATTTAATTATGATACAAGCTTTATTATTGCAGTTATTTTTACCTTTAGGGAATTTAGGAATTATATATAGACAGATAAAACACAACTTTATTGACATGAACAACATGTTTGATTTACTAGAGAGATCATCCAAAGTTGAAGATATAAATGACGCCAAAGATCTTAAAATTATAAAATCTGAAGTGCAATTTAAGAATGTTTCTTTTGCATATGAAGGCAAAGAAAAAGTTTTAAAGGATGTAAGCTTTTCAATAAAGCCGGGTCAAAAAGTTGCCATTGTTGGTAAGTCAGGTTCAGGAAAATCTACTCTAGCTAAATTACTTTTTAGGTTTTATGATGTAACTAGTGGCGAGATATTAATTGATAAACAAAATATAAAATCACTAACCCAGAGCTCTGTTCAATCTGCAATTGGAGTAGTGCCACAAGATACAGTTATGTTTAATGAAAGTATTTACTATAATATTTCATATGGCAAGCCCGGATCTAATATTGAAGATATAGAAAGTGCCGCTAAATTAAGCTTTATCGACTCTTTTATTGACCAATTACCCCAAGGATATAGCACCATAGTTGGAGAGAGGGGTCTAAAATTATCAGGAGGAGAAAAACAACGTCTAGCAATTGCACGTGTACTATTAAAAAATCCCCCTATATTGATTTTTGATGAAGCCACCTCGTCGCTTGATTCTTATTCCGAAAAAATGGTACAAAAAGCATTAACAAGCCTTTCAAGCGAACATACAACATTGGTTATTGCTCATCGATTATCTACAATCATTGATGCAGACTTAATAATTCTATTAGGCGATGGGAAAATTAAAGAAAGTGGAACTCATCAAGAACTGTTAAGTGCAAAAGGCGAATATTCAATTCTATGGCAAATGCAAATAAATGAACAGACTTAAAACTAATATAGTTAAATATATTTCAATATAGAGGCATATGTAGTTATGCTTTCAAAACACATTTTTCAACAACTATTTCATCTTTATATAGTTAATATAAAGTTTTTATTGAAAAGGCTTTTTTATACTTTGTAGGCCATTCTATAATTAGCCAAATGAAGTTTAACCTTATCAACACAGACCACAATGCTCGACGTGGGACAATAAGCTTTGCCAGAGGGAAGGTTCAAACACCTGTATTTATGCCGGTAGGAACATACGGAACAGTAAAAGCAATGACCCCAGAAGAGTTGAAAGGTATCGGCTTTGAAATATTACTAGGAAATACATTTCATTTGTCAATTACACCCTCGACTGATGTTATCGAAAAGCATGGAGGTCTCCACGATTTTATGCACTGGGACAAGCCTATATTGACTGACTCCGGAGGTTTTCAAGTATTCAGTCTTGGGGGTATGAGAAAAATAACTGAAAAGGGCGTTTATTTTCAATCTCCAAAAGATGGCTCTAAAATTTTTATGGGTCCAGAAGAATCCATGCTAATTCAAAAACAACTTAACTCCGATGTTGTAATGATTTTTGATGAATGTACCCCTTATCCTGCGGAAAAAAATATAGCAGATCAATCTATGCAGTTATCACTTCGTTGGGCTAAACGCTCAAAACATGAGCATAATAGGTTAAACAATAAGAACGCTATTTTTGGAATAGTGCAAGGTGGAATGTATCAAGATTTACGATCTCAGTCTCTAGAATCGTTGATGGAAATAGGATTCGATGGTTTTGCTATTGGAGGCTTAAGTGTTGGAGAACCTAAAGAAGAGATGATAAGAGTTCTTGATTACCTGCCAGGGAAAATGCCCAAAGATAAGCCAAGATATTTGATGGGAGTAGGCACCCCAACAGACCTAGTTGAGGGAGTTGATCGTGGAATTGATATGTTTGATTGTGTAATGCCAACGAGAAATGCTCGTAACGGCTATATATTTACTTCTAAGGGTATTGTAAAGATAAGGAACGCAAAATATAGAACTGATACAAATCCTTTAGATGAGAATTGCAAATGTTATGTTTGCAAAAACTATTCTAGATCATATTTACACCACCTACAGAAAAAGAATGAAATATTAGGCTCAAGGCTTAACACAATGCACAATCTTTATTATTATCAAAGTTTGGTTAAGGACATGCAATTAGCAATTGAAAATAATTCTTTTATCCAGTTCAAAAAAAATTTCTATGAGCAGCAACAAAATTAGCTGACTCTATAAGAAAGCTATAGCGTAAAAAATGCTTAATAATTTTTCTATTAGAATTAAAACAGCATAAGAGATTCATTAGAAATAATATAATTTTATCATTCTCATTCGATTAGAACTTTAGTTGTGTTTTAGTTAGTTAACTGATTAGCAAAATACACATCGAACACTTTCTTTGCTAAAGGGGCAGCTTTAGAGCTACCACTACCGGCATTTTCTACAATAACTGCTATAGCTATCTGGGGATTTTCAATGGGCGCAAAACCAGTAAAAAGAGCATGGTCTCTTAAACGCTCATCAAGTTTTTCAGCTATATATTCTTCTTCAGCATCTAGCCCAAAAACTTGCGCGGTTCCAGTCTTACCCGCCATAGTATATTTGAGACCTTTGTTAAGTCGTCTAGCTGTACCACTGGGGCTGTATATAGTTTTTTTCATGCCCTCTAATACATATTCCCAATTTTTTATATTCTTAATTGGTATTTGCTTGCGTGGACTTGGCTCAACTGGCTCAATATCATGGTTATCTTTTTGAATATTTATTAATATTTTAGGCCGTATAAGTTGCCCTTTGCTTGCTAAAGCTGCTGTGGCAACTGCAAGTTGCAGGGGACTAGTAGTAATGAATCCCTGTCCAATTCCAGATATTAAAGTTTCTCCACGATACCAAGGCTCATTCTTATTGATTTTTTTCCATGCCCTTGAAGGTAATACGCCAGGAAGTTCTCCAGGTATATCAATGCCTGTTTTTGAACCAAAATTAAAATGTTTAAGATTATCATGAATTTTATCTATACCAGTCTTGTCGGATAAGCTATAGAAGAATACGTCACAAGATTGAGATATAGACTCTTCTACATCAACCCAACCGTGTCCTGACCTTTTCCAGTCATTGAATTTACGCGATACATTGGGGAGTTTGAAATAACCAGGACAAAATGTTTTGCTTTCTCTTGTAATAATGTCTTGCTCAAGCCCAGTAAGGGCTATCATAGGTTTAATTGTAGACCCTGGAGGGTAAAGACCTTGTATAGCCCTATTAAGCAAAGGAATGTCCAAGGATTCTTGTAATTTGTTGTAATTATCCTGAGATATGCCGTTAACAAATAAGTTTGGGTCATAGTTCGGAGCGCTAACCAAAGTTAATACTTCACCATTATTAACATCGACTACAACTATTGAGCCTCTATTGCCTTCTAGCAATGATTCTGCCATCATTTGTAAATCAATATCGATACTTAAGTATAAATTCTTGCCAGGTTGAGCAGCTTCAATAATATTTGTATCTACAATCCTCCCTGATACATTACGTTCAATTTGGTTTCTTCCACTTTTGCCATGAAGAAGAGTTTCGTACTGCTTTTCGATACCACTCTTGCCAACGAAAGAGGTCCCAAAATAATTCTCTTTATCATAGAAAGATTGGTCTTTTTTACTCATTCTTGAAACATATCCGATAGTGTGAGCACTAGTATTGTTGTTTGGATATATTCTATGAAAATAATGTTCTATTTCTATGCCAATGAATTGATTATTTACTAAAAAATTTGCTACCTGAAGTTCAGTCAAATTAAGCTTAAGAGGTATGCTATTGAATTTTTTGTATCTTTTTCTATTTTTTAGATAATGATTAATATTATCTTCATCAATGAAGTTTAGCTTTTTGAGGTCGTTTAAAGTTTTATCTATATTATTAACTTTTTCAGGCGTTATTGTGAGCATATAGGAGAGCTTATTGGATGCTAATATTTTCCCGTTTCTATCAAAAATTTTACCTCTAGTTGGAGTAGTTGGTACAATGCTCATCTGGTTCCCTAAAGCCTCATCTTTATAGAATTCATGCTTGGTAACCTGCAAATTGTAAATCCTTATAACTATAATAATAGTTAATATCGCAATTAACAGAAAACTGAAAATTAGTCTTTTCGAAAAGATTTTATTTTGTAATTTGGTGTTATTTATTCTAACCATAGCTGGATATAGTTAGTGTTTTAATTTTGTTAGGATAAATTGAACTAGCGGCCAAAACAAAGATGTTGTTAAAGGGGAAAGAAGTACAATCCAACTAAAGTCAAAACCCTGAATTATTACATGAGTTAACAACAAAATTCCGAGATAAATGCTGCCAGCTATAAATACATATACTTGTTGAGTACTAAGATTTGAGACATGAAATGACTGCTTAATATTGATTATAAAAGCGCTACTTATGATTAATGCTATAGAGTTTTGGCCTAACAGTGATCCGTTCAATATATCAAGCATTAAACCTATAATCAAAGCAAAAAAGAACCTCCACCTCACTGAAAAATAATTTATCCAATATATAAAAAACAATAACACCCAAAATGGAGATGCCAGTAGTAAATAATTAGGTAATGGAAGTAATGTTATAAGTAGAGCAATAAACATTATCTTGCTAAGGAATATATATGGTCTTCTATCCTTCATCTTCTTGCGGTAGTATTAATAGATATTCTATGTTATGTATTTTTTGTATCGGTTCCAATACAATATCAATAAAAGGATTGCCTACATGCTCCTCGACATGAACCACCTTTCCTACTGGGTAACCATTAGGGAATTTTGAATTTATCGAGCTAGTGACAAAAATATCCCCTAATAAAACATCAAGCTTTGATTCTATATATTTAACATTAATTTGGTTTATACTCGATGCAATTCCTTTTCCAATGCCACGAATACCATTTCTTTCATTTTTTATTGGAGTATAGTGAGTTGGGTCGCTAATCAACAGTATAGTGCTGTAGAGTGGAGTTGTTTGAATAACTTGGCCAACTATTCCGTCTGACCCTATTGCAACATATCCAACTTTAATTTTGTCACGCGAACCTTTATTGATAACTAATTGTTTTTTAAGTCGAGACTGGCTTATTGATGTGATCTTTGCAAGAATAAATTTCTGATTATTTATAGAATAACTTGCATCTAGTAGTTTGCTAAGTTTATTATTCTCAAGAAGTAATGAATTTAGGGTTTGAGTTTTATTTTTTAGCTCAATAATTTCCCTTTTTAATTGCTTGTTTTGGCTTAATAATAGCTGTTTATTTGTTCCCTGTTCATCAATCCAACTATAAAGTTGAGATGGCAAATTAGCCAAAAAATATATTGGAGAGATTAAATTAGAGCCAAATTGTCGTATATTATCTAAATATGAAAACTTGTAGTCAGATAATATTAAGAATATTGAGATAAAAACAGGTATAAAAAGTTTAAGAAACTTCATAAATTAAACCCATTAGCCCACCAAACTCCTTCAATTTTGGATTATTCTGCTGCTAAGAACCCCATATTGTGTTTACTAATCATATCAAGTGCAACACCTCCACCACGTGCAACACATGTAAGAGGGTCGTCAGCAATACGAACAGGCAGGTTAGTTTCTTTATGGATTAGTTTATCAAATCCATCTAACAAGGCCCCTCCGCCTGTCAATACCAAGCCATTCTCTGCTATGTCTGAGCTTAATTCTGGCGGTGTTTGCTCCAATGCAGTTCTAAGAGAGCCTATTATCATCGATAATGGCTCCTGTAATGCTCTGAGTATTTCTTCATTACTTATTTCAAAACTTACTGGTATACCTTTAGCCACATCACGACCTCTGAATTCAACTTTTTTGAGAGTATTTGACTTAAATGCAGATCCAACTTCTTCCTTTATCTGCTCGGCTGTTGCTTCACCAATAATTATTCCGTGTTCACGACGGACAAACTTAACAATGGTGTCATCAAACACATCACCACCAACCCTAAGTGAGTCTGAATAAACAATCCCGTTTAGAGACATAATGGCAATCTCTGTGGTGCCTCCGCCAATATCAATTACCATTGCTCCAGAAGCCTCTTCAATTGCCACTCCAGCACCAAGAGCTGCTGCCACTGGTTCTTCAATTAAGTACACATCTCTTGCGCCAGCCCCTACAGCGCTTTCTTTTATAGCGCGCCTTTCAACTTGTGTTGCACCACATGGGACACAAATAAGTACTTTAGGGCTAGGAGAGAAAAACCCAGAGCGTAGCACTTTTCTGATAAAGTGCTGAAGCATTTTTTCAGTTACTTTAAAATCTGCAATAACTCCATCTCTCATTGGTCTAATAGCTTCAATAGACCCAGGGGTTCTTCCGAGCATATTTTTTGCATCTTGTCCAACAGCTATAACAGTTGACTCTAGAGAGCCTCTGTCATTACGAATAGCAACAACTGATGGCTCATTTAATGCAACAGTGCCATCCATAAAAATCAAAGTATTTGCAGTTCCTAAATCGATAGATAAACTTTGGCCTTTAAATAATCCAAACATAGAGTAGTCCTAATAATAATTGTTTAAAATGTAGTTGTTAACATACTAAAAATGTAGTTGTTAACATACTATACCATCAAGCAAAATTTAGGCAACACCTACTAGAAAATAAAAATATACAATTAATGAAAACAAAAAAAACAATTATTAAACAAAATGATGTCATTGAGAGTATATATAGTGCTCTACAGTACATATCATACTACCACTCACCAGACTTTATTAAGGCTATGAAGTGTGCGTATGATAAAGAAACCAATAATTCAGCAAAAAATGCCATAGCTCAAATACTAATTAATTCAAAGTTGTGCGCATTAGGCAAACGCCCACTATGTCAAGATACCGGTATCGTCAATGTGTTCTTAGAGGTAGGTATGGATGTGCAGTGGGATGCAAGTATTTCTTTGGAAGATATGATAAATGAAGGTGTAAGAAAGGCTTATTCTCATCCAGATAATCCTTTAAGGGCTTCGGTTGTTTCAGATCCACTGTTTACAAGAATAAATACCAAAGACAATACTCCAGCTGTTATTCACACCAAGTTAGTTCCAGGTAATAAACTTGATATTATTGTTGCAGCCAAGGGGTGTGGTTCAGAAAATAAGGCTAAATTTACAGTTCTAAACCCTGATGATGACATGGTTGAATGGGTTCTTAAGACTATTCCAACTATGGGCGCTGGTTGGTGTCCACCAGGAATTATTGGAATCGGTGTTGGCGGAACTCCTGAGAAGGCTATGCAGATGGCAAAATATTCCCTAATGGAGCCTATTAATATTGACAAGTTAAATGAAAAAAAATCGCTATCAAGTTTAGAGTCTTTACGTTTAGATTTATTTAATAAGATAAATGCACTAGGTATAGGTGCCCAAGGTTTGGGAGGGCTAACTACAGTACTTGATGTAAAGATACAAGACTATCCAACTCATGCAGCTTCACAACCTGTAGCTATGATTCCTAATTGTGCTGCAACTAGACATGTTCATTTAACTCTAGATGGTTCTGGAGTAGGGCAACTGCCAGAGATTGATTTCAATTTATATCCAAAGCTAGAAATGGACTATTCTCAATACAAAAGGGTAGACTTAAATACTATCACTCGTGATCAAATGAGGAGCTGGAATATTGGAGACACTTTGCTATTAAGTGGAACAATAATTACTGGTAGAGATGCCGCACATAAAAGATTAAAACAAATGATTGATGATGGTGAAGGTTTGCCAGAGGGTGTAGACTTCAAAAATAAGTTTATTTACTATGTAGGCCCTGTTGATGCTGTTGGAGATGAGGTTATAGGACCTGCAGGTCCAACTACAGCAACGCGTATGGATAAATTTTCTGAGATGATGCTAGAGAAAACAGGAATTTTAGGAATGATAGGCAAGGCTGAAAGAGGCGATGCAACATCTAAAGTAATAAGAAAGCACAAGGCTACTTACTTGATTGCAGTTGGCGGCGCTGCTTATTTAATTTCAAAATCTATTAAAAAAGCTAAAAAAATTGCCTTTAAAGATATGGGAATGGAAGCCATATATGAGTTTGAAGTTGAAGATATGCCTGTAACAGTTGCTGTAGACAGTGATGGCAAAAACATTCACAGTATTTTTCAAAAAATTTCAGTAATTAATTAGAGTATATTTGTTAATACACAGATATTACTATGATTTCTCTTTTGAAGACCAAGGGCAATTTAGTTATCGCTATTCTTAGAGTATAATTCAGTTCTGAAGTCGGTCGGATGGTCGCTGGATATATATGTATCGAGAGGAAAGTCCGGGCTCCATAGAGCAAGGTGCTAGCTAACTGCTAGGTACGGTAACGTAACGGAAAGTGCTGCAGAGAATAGACCGCCTATTTTCTTTAGGCAAGGGTGAAAAGGTGCGGTAAGAGCGCACCGCACATTTGGTGACAAATGTGGCAAGGTAAACCCCACTTGGAGCAAGCTCAAATAGGATGGCAATTATGCTGCTCGTATATGTCATCGGGTAGAGTGCTAAAGATATTTGGCAACAAATATTGTAGATGAATGACCATCAATTACAGAACCCGGCTTATAGACTGACTTCATTTTTTTACTTTTGCAAGTACAGCTCGCTCTATATTGCTATAGTCATTGAATCTCTTAATATTGTTAAAGTCTTTTCTTAGTAGCTTTACAACTTCAGCCTGTTGGTCATGGCCGTGTTCTAGCAATAAATAACCATTTTTATTCAAATGTTCCGGAGCTTTTTTGATGATAGCTTTTATATCGTCTAAACCATCAGTTCCAGAAGTTAGGGCTGATATAGGCTCAAATGTTAATTCTTTAAGATGCGGGTCTTTTTCAGCAATATATGGAGGGTTACAAACTATCATATCAAATTTCTTTTCACCAACAGCATCAAGCCAGTAGCCATGCAGAAAATTAATATCCTTTGTTTTATTTTTTTTTGCAACTTCAAGGGCAAAAACTGATAAATCTGTAGCAGTTAAATTCCAATTTGGTCGAATATCTGCCAAGGTAACAGCAATTACGCCACTACCGGTTCCTAAGTCTACTATTTCGTAATTACTGTCTTTATCTAATATTTCAAGTGCTATATCTACCAGTAGTTCAGTTTCTGGTCTAGGTATTAAAGTTGCCTCTGTAACAATAAATTCAAGGTGGTAGAAACCCTTTTTATTGTTAAGGTAAGCAAAAGGCACGCCTTTTGCTCTTTTATCAACTAATTCATTTAACTTTGTAATCTCAATATTGTTTAGCTGGTAATCACTATGAGAAATTAGGGAGGCGACGCTCTTTCTTAAAACCAAAGTTAGGATTGGCACAATATCAATTGAGCCACTTTTTATAAAATCACCGACAGTATTCAAGAGTTATATGCAGAGTGTGATTATAAAAAGTTTTTTTTGAATATACATAAAAATAAATGAATTTATATTTAATTCATGGTTATTAGATATTAATAGTAGTTGCAACAGCTTTATTATTATGTGGATCTACCATTGTAGTTTTAATTGTTTTTAAGTCAATAAGGTTTTTCAAAGCAACTATTAGTCCTAGTCCAATAAACGCACCAGGAGGCAAGACAGCTAACAATGTTCCCTGGTAGTTATCAAATAAAGTGACGCTTAATGATTCACCCATACTTCCTAATAACAATGCAGATTGATCAAATAAAGTTCCGTTCCCAATTATCTCTCGCACCGAACCTAATAAAAATAGAACTGCAGAGAAACCAAGACCCATCATTAGACCATCAAGAGCGGATTTGCCCCAAGAGTTCTTACTGGCAAATGCTTCTGCACGTCCTAATATAGCGCAGTTAGTTACTATTAAAGGCACAAATATTCCTAAAATTAAATACAAATCATAAAAAAATGACTGCATTAGTAGTTCAATAATTGTTACGAAAGATGCTATTAATAATACAAATACAGGTATACGGACTTCTTTAGATATGTGATTACGAAAGATTGAAATAGTTATATTTGACGATATAAGTACAAACGTTGTTGCTATACCTAGTGCTATCGCGTTTACAGCGTTATTGGTAACCGCCAATAAAGGACATAAACCTAGAAGAGCAACAAGAGCCTGGTTGTTATTCCATAGACCATTTTTTGTAATTTTGATATATTGATTCATGAGGACTAATTATATCAACAACTTACTAACAAATTACATCAACAAAAACGTTTCGATATTTATTTATATTCATCTGTTATGTGTTAAATACAATTTCTTTATTCTTCAAAGATCCATTAATCGTGTCTCCAGGTAAAAAATCACCAGAAAGAATGCTTTGGGATAGTGGATTCTCAATTAGTTGTTGAATAGTGCGCTTCAGTGGTCTAGCACCAAACACTGGGTCGTACCCTCTATCAACAATAATTTCCATTACTTTTCCACTTATCTCAAGTTTAAGTTCTAATTCCAATAAGCGTTTTTTTAGTATTTCAATTTGTAAGTTAGCAATGCCTTTTATTTGCTCTTTTTTAAGATTATTAAACACTACCACTTCGTCAATACGGTTTACAAATTCAGGCCTAAAATGTTCGCTCACTATTTTAAGTAACTTGGAATGTATATTCTTTTCAGGGTTCTCTTGTATTAAGTGAGAGCCCAAATTTGAAGTCATCACAATCACAGTATTTTTGAAGTCTACTGTTCTGCCTTGGCCATCTGTAAGGCGACCATCATCTAATACTTGCAGCAAAATATTAAATACATCTGAATGTGCCTTTTCAACCTCATCTAACAATATGATTGAGTAAGGTTTACGTCGAACCGCCTCAGTCAAAACACCACCTTGCTCATAGCCAATATATCCTGGAGGCGCACCAATCAATCTAGCTACAGAATGTTTTTCCATAAATTCACTCATATCTACTCGAACTATGGCTTGGTCTGTATCAAACAGAAAATCAGCTAAAGCCTTTGTAAGTTCAGTTTTACCAACCCCAGTAGGGCCCATAAATAAGAATGAACCGTCTGGACGATTTGGGTCAGATAATCCGGCCCTTGACCTACGAACAGCATCAGATATGACTTTAACTGCCTCATCCTGTCCAACTATACGTTGGTGAATAATGTTTTCCATCTGTAGCAATTTATCTCTCTCACCTTCCATCATTTTGTCTACAGGTATTCCAGTCCATCGTGCAACGATATGAGCTATCTCTTCCTCTGTCACTTTGTTTTTGAGTAGTGTCATATTGTCACTATCAACATCTTCAGCCTGGGTTATTTTTTCTTCTAACTCTGGAATAACACCGTACTGTAATTCACTCATTTTCGCTAAATCATTATTACGGTGAGCATTTTCAAGGTTTAGTTTGGCTTGTTCAAGGTCCTCTTTAAGGTGTTGCGTCCCTTGAACTAATGTTTTTTCTTTTTTCCAGACCTCTTCAAGTTCAGCGTACTCTTTTTCAAGTCTAGCAATATTGTTTTTTAACTCCTTAAGCCTTTCTTTAGATGCTTTGTCTTTTTCTTTCTTAAGGGCCATACGTTCTATCTTAAGCTGAACTAATTTTCGATCAAGTTTGTCCATTGATTCCGGTTTAGAATCTATCTCTAAGCGAATTTGTGATGCAGCTTCATCAATTAGATCTATTGCTTTATCTGGCAACTGTCTATCTGTAATATATCTCTGAGAATAAGTTGTGGCTGCAATAATTGCAGGGTCAGTAATTTCAACGCCGTGGTGCACTTCATATTTTTCCTTTAGTCCTCTTAATATTGCAATAGTGTCTTCCTCTGTAGGTTCATCCACTAATACTTTTTGGAAGCGACGTTCTAGAGCAGAATCTTTTTCAATATATTGACGATATTCATCCAGAGTGGTTGCTCCCATGCAATGCAGATCTCCTCTTGCAAGTGCAGGTTTTAACATGTTGCCTGCGTCCATAGCTCCATCAGTTTTTCCAGCCCCTACCATAGTGTGAAGTTCATCTATAAAAAGAATAACACTACCTTGCTCTGCCTCTAATTCTTTAAGTACAGCCTTAAGTCGTTCTTCAAATTCACCACGATACTTTGCACCGGCAACAAGAGAAGCCATATCAAGAGAAAGAACGCGTTTTCCTTTTATACCCTCTGGCACCTCATTGTTAATAATTCGTTGGGCTAGACCTTCTACAATTGCAGTCTTACCAACACCAGGCTCTCCAATCAGTACTGGGTTATTTTTTGTTCTGCGTTGTAGTACTTGAATAGCACGACGAATTTCACCATCTCGACCAATAACGGGGTCAAGTTTAGCGTCTATAGCAAGTTGAGTTAAGTCTTGAGTATATTTTTTTAAAGCATCTCTTTGCGTTTCAGCGTTTTGTTCATTCACAGTTGCACCTCCTCTAATTTTATCTATTGCATCACTCAAATATTTTTCATTTAAGCCCGCATCTTTTAGTATTTTGCTAGTTATATCATTACTTTTAACAATTGCCATTAAATATAATTCCGTAGATATAAAGCTATCCCCTATATCTTTTGCTAGCTTGCCAGCAAGGTTTAGTAGTGATAATAAATTTTGTGATACGCTAATTTCATTAGGAGTATTAGCAATTGTCGCAAGCAATTTAATTTCTTTTGCAATTTCTTTTGTTACGTAATTTATATCAACTTTGCATATAGAGATTAAATTGGTAACGGTTCCATCTACATTATCAAGCATAGCTTTTAACAAATGTAATGTTTCAATTGCACTATTTCCTTGCTCTAATGCATAAGAATGTGCTGAATTTAAATCTTGTTGAAACTGAGACGTTAATTTGTCTATGTTCATTATTAATTTAATTGCCATTATTGTTTTATTAACCACTATCTATGGGATGATTAGAGCATTTCAAGGATCTATATAAAATATTATGTTAAATTTAGTACTATTTGAACCTGAAATTCCAAACAATACTGGCGCAATAATAAGATTATGTGCAAATATTGGCGCTAGACTTCATTTAATTAAGCCCTATGGATTTGAAATAAATGACAAGAGACTTAGAAGGGCAGGGCTAGATTATAGAGAAACTATGCATCTTACAGAGTATGAGGATTTTGAAGATTACAAGTTAAAGGCAAAACCAGACAGAATTTTTGCACTCAGCTCTAAAGTTGATAAAAATTATTGCGAAGTAAAATATAGACAGGGAGACTCTTTGTTGTTGGGCCCAGAAACAAGAGGATTGCCTAAGCATATTTTAGATGAATATGATGGAATAACTTTACCTATGCAAAAGGGCTCTCGCAGTTTAAATCTATCTAATTGCGCCTCTATTGTTGCTTATGAGGCTTGGCGTCAAATTGGTTTTGTTGGAGCAAAAAATGTATAGAGCATTGTTCGCTTTACTAACATTATTTCCAGGGCTCATTTATGCAAGTAGCTGTGTAGTTCTGCTTTATCATAATATTTCAGATATAACACCTAAAAGCACTAGTGTAAGCCCCAAACTATTTGAGCAACACCTAAAGTATCTTAGTGAAAAAAACTATAACGTTATCTCGCTGAGTCGTATGGTTGAAGGCCTTAAATTAATGAACCTTCCAGAAAAATGTGTAAGTTTAACTGCTGATGATGCAAATGAATCGATATATAGCAACGCTTTTCCACTATTAAAAAAATACAATCTACCCCTTTCAGTTTTTGTTTCAACAGGCTCTATAGACATGAACTATCCTTCTATGATGAGCTGGCAACAGATGAGAAATATGCAAAATAAAAATATATATTTTTACAATCATTCTGTGAGTCATCCATATCTAATTAATATGAAAAATGATGAAATATATAACCAAATCACTAAAGCACAGTTGCGACTTGAACAGGAATTAGGGGTCAAAGAAAATTTTTTTGCTTACCCTTATGGAGAAGAAAATATTGAAATAATTCAGCTATTAGAAGGTCTAGGTTATGTAAGTTTTGGTCAACAATCAGGAGCTATATCTTATAACAACGATATGTCAAATTTACCACGCTTTCCAATGTCATTTAAGTTTGCAGATATGAGCTCATTTATTACAAAAATAAATACACTGCCTATGCCAGTTATCCACAAAAGAGTTAATTCGGTTGTACCTAACAATAACCCAATTCTTAATCTTGAATTTGTTGAACCATTGTCAAACTCTAAACAAAAACAATTTGCATGCTATGCAGGTGGTAGCAATACAAAAGTTGACTGGAAAAGCAACAAAATTGTAAGCATTCAAGCCAACAATGAATTGCCTTCTAGACGTTTCAGATATAACTGCACAATGCCGAGCGGTGAAGGTAATAGGTATTATTGGTTCAGTAAGCAGTTCATTAAAGAAAATAAAGATTAAAAGTGTGCCTAATTCAACTTAACTTGATTAATTTATAGGCATTATTAAAGTCTTTAATCGATATAGCATTTTTACCAGCAAGCTGTACATTTTCTATACTAAGAACTCCATCTCCTGTTGCTACCATGCAAGCACCATTTTCAGAATTAATTATATCTCCAGGAGGGTTATCATTTCTATCATCTCTAACTATAACTGATGAAGAAAGGATTCGCAGTACTTTATTTGTAAATTTATCAGTTGATGCGTAAGTTTGGGCAATAGGATATGGATTAAAGGCCTTAATTTGTTGGTTTATTCTTTTTGCGCTATCATTCCAATCAATCCATGCTTCATCTTTAGAAAGTTTTTTTGCATATTTAACACCTTTAACATCTTGTGGTATTGGCTTTATTTTATTGATATTAATAAGTGTTTGTATAATTGCTTTAGATCCTAAATTTGCTAGCTTATCATGCAGAGTTTTTGCATTATCTGTATCACTTATAATGCATTTTTTCTCAAGCAATATATCTCCAGTATCAAGACCCTTATCCATTAACATTACTCCAACACCAGTTTCTTTATCTCCTGCAAGTATTGCTCGTTGAATTGGCGCAGCACCCCTCCAGCGTGGTAACAAAGATGCGTGCACATTAAGGCAACCATATTTTGGCATGTTAAGAATCTCTAATGGCAATATTTGTCCATAAGCAACTACAATCATTACATCCGCATTGAGATTAAATATCTGCTTTTTTACATTATCTTCATTTAAAGATTCAGGTTGATAAATATCTAAACCATGACTTATCGCGCTATCTTTGACAGAGCAGAAAGCTAGATTTCGTCCACGCCCTTTTGGGCGGTCAGGTTGACAATAAACCCCCACAATATTGTGATCGGTTCCAGCAATAGAATCTAATATAATGCGGGCAAATTCCGGTGTTCCAGCGAAAATAATCCGTAATTTTTTTGAAGAAGGCATAGAATCCGCCTTTTGATGCATTATTTCAAAGAACTTCTAGCCACTTTAATTGCTTGCATGACTTGATTTGGTGAAGTTGCACCCAAGTGGTCACGAGCATTAACAGCTCCCTCAAGTGAAAGAATATCAAAAACATCGTCCTCAATACGGTCATCGAAACTCTGCAATTCTGTAAGACTAAGCTCGCATAAGTCCTTTTGATGCTCAATACCATAAGATACAGACTTGCCTACTACTTCATGTGCATCTCTAAATGGAAGACCTTTATTTACAAGATAATCAGCTAAATCTGTAGCGGTGGTATAACCTTTTTTTGTCGAGTTGTACATGTTGTCACGTTTTGCCTCGATATTTGGCAACATTTGAGTAAAAACACGCAGGCATGATTTTAAGGTATCAACAGTGTCAAATAGAGGCTCTTTGTCTTCTTGGTTATCTTTGTTATATGCTAAAGGCTGCCCCTTCATTGTAGTTAATAGAGATGTCAGATTCCCAAAAACACGACCTGTTTTCCCACGAACTAGTTCAGGAACGTCAGGGTTTTTCTTTTGTGGCATTATTGATGACCCAGTACAGAAACTATCTGGAAGCTCAACAAAGTCAAACTGTGCGCTTGACCAAATAATTAACTCTTCAGAAAAACGGGACAAATGCATCATAATAATACTAGCTACTGAATTAAACTCAATCACAAAATCCCTATCGCTAACAGCATCAAGAGAATTAGAGCAAATATTTTCAAATTCAAGTAACTCAGCGGTACGTTTACGGTTAATTGGGTAAGTTGTACCTGCAAGAGCTGCAGCACCTAAAGGAGATGAATTAATACGTTTGCGACATTCTTCTAAGCGCTCAAAATCACGACTTAACATTTCAAAATATGCCATTAGATGATGTCCAAAAATTACTGGCTGTGCAGCTTGCAGATGGGTAAAGCCAGGCATAATTGTTGACGACTCTTTTTCGGCCAGGTCTAGTAATTCTATTTGTAATTTATTAATGTCAACAAGCAACCCATCAACATTGTCACGTAGATAGAGTCGAATATCTGTTGCTACTTGATCATTTCTAGAGCGTCCAGTATGTAGTTTTTTGCCTGCATCACCACAAATTGAAGTTAAACGTGACTCAATATTCATATGAACATCTTCCAGGTCTAAACTCCAATTAAATTTACCTGAGTCAATCTCTTTGAGTATTTGATCTAGACCACTAATTATTTGGTCTTTTTCATCAATAGTTAATAACCCAACTTCGCTAAGCATTGTTGCATGAGCAATAGACCCTTGGATATCATAAGGCGCTAAAATCTTATCGAAAAAAATAGAAGCACCGAAAATTTTAACAAAATCATCCGTTGATTCGTTAAATCGACCACCCCATAGTTTGTTAGTTTCTTTAGTCATAGATTTGCAGCAAGTTGTTGTTTAAGTTTGTTTGTAGAATTATTAATCGCTTCATCAAGATACATCCAATAGTAATCTTCAATAATTACACCTATCATTTTATCTAATATTACCCCATAATTGTCGACTAGTATGATCGTTGGAAATAAATCAATTGCATAACTAAAACTAAAATCATTTTCAGACACCTTATCATTAAAAAAATTATTTATTTCTCTGTTACTGCTTGAATCAACATGTCGAATAATAATTTTATCCTTGTATTCTTCAATTTTTGCCATTGGACCTAATACTTCTTCCTTTATTTTTTTACAATATCCACATTCAGGCACAGAAAACATTATTAAAATAGGCGTTATATTTCTCATTGATTTCTGAGAATCCATAAAAAAATCTTCTGCAGGAGGAAGCAATAATCCTTCTGCCATAAGGGTATTGCTTTTTATTATTATTAATATAAGAATTTTTTTAAACATCGGTAATATTTTAATGTAAATTTTATATATATGAAAAGAACGCTAAAAATTGCAACTAGAAAAAGCCCGCTAGCTTTGTGGCAGGCGAAACATGTTAAATCAAAACTCGAATCATATCATCCTGATTTAAAAGTAGAGCTAGTCGAAATGACAACAAAAGGAGACCAAATATTAAACTCGCCACTTTCAAAAATTGGTGGAAAAGGACTATTTATCAAAGAGCTAGAAACTGGAATCCTTCAAGGTAAAGCAGATATAGCTGTACATTCAATGAAGGATGTGCCTTATGAATTACCAATAGATTTTGAAATTGGAGCTATATTAGAAAGAGAAAACCCATTTGATGCGTTTGTTTCAAACAATTTTAATACAATTGATGATTTGCCTTATGGTGCTAGATTAGGCACCTGTTCAATGCGCAGAATGGTACAGTTAAAGTCTAAAAGGCCAGATTTGATAATAATAGATCTACGAGGTAATGTTAATACTAGACTAAGAAAGCTCGACAATGGTGAGTATGATGCAATTATATTGGCTTGCGCAGGCCTTATTCGTTTGGGTTTTGAAGATAGAATTAAGCAACAAATGTCAGAAACAACATGCTTGCCAGCTGTTGGTCAGGGAGCTGTAGGAATTGAAATCCGTGCAAACGATAAAAAAATTAAAGAGCTCTTAGCTCCATTAATTGACATTGAAACCACTATTAGAGTAGAGGCAGAGAGGGCAATGAATGCTAGACTTGAGGGTGGCTGCTCTGTTGCTATTGCAGGATACTCAACCATCAATAATAATGAAATAATTATAACTGGACTGGTTGGCAGTGTGAATACAGGGGAAATACTTAAGAGAAAGATTTCAGGACCAACTGGAAAGGCAGAAAAATTAGGAACAGATCTTGCTGAAGAGTTAATATCTTTAGGAGCTATGGATATCCTAAACAACTAATATGGGAGTTTAAATGCAAGCTATTGGATACAATGGAAAAGAGCTAGTTAATTTTGAAAAAGATTTACCTGCACCATCTAAAAGAGATCTGCTTGTAGAAATAAAAGCTATCTCTGTTAACCCGATTGATATTAAAGTTAAAAAGACTATTGAAGCTGGAGTTAAAGAGCCAGTAGTATTGGGGTTTGATGCTTGCGGAGTTGTTGTTGACGTTGGAAATGATGTATCAATATTTAATGTTGGTGATGAGGTTTTTTATTCTGGTGACCTTTCTCGTGATGGGTCTAATACAACTCACCAATTGGTTGACGAAAGAATAGTTGGAATAAAGCCAGCCTCAATGACATATTCTGAGGCTACAGCTCTTCCATTGACTAGTGTAACAGCTTGGGAGTCTCTATTTCATCGATTAAATATTACTGCTAAAGATAAGGATAAAACACTTCTATTGATTGGTGCAGCAGGTGGAGTAGGCTCAATCGCAATACAGCTCGCTAAAAAAATTGTTGGACTAAAAATCATAGCTACCGCTTCAAGGTCTCAGAGCAAAGAATGGTGCATGAAAATGGGAGCAGACATAGTTATTCCACATGAAAATCTAGCTTTTCAATTTAAGGACAATAAACTCAAGTCACCAAACTATATTTTATGTATGGGCAATCCGGAAGATTATTTTGAAGATATGGCTGATGTTATATCCCCTCAGGGCTCTATATGTCTTTTAGCAAACTCATCTAGGCATTTAGATATAAATATTTTGAAACCTAAAAGTTTAACTTTGGTCTGGGAAATGATGTCTACTAGAGCCATTTTTCAAACACTAGATATGATAAAGCAGCACGAGATATTAAACGAATTATCATCCATGGTTGACGAAGGGAAAATAATAGGCACTGCTACAAAAACATTGAGTCCTATAAATGTTGAAAACATCAAAAAAGCTCACAGCCTGATTGAAAAGGGCGATATGATTGGTAAGTTGGTTATTTCAAACTGAATATTAGATGCATTAATCAAAAATCGCTTCAGTAAATTCAGATGCGTTAAATACTTTTAGATCGTTAATACCTTCCCCCACTCCTATATAACGAATTGGCAGTTTTAACTCGTCAGAAATTGCGAACAACACACCACCCTTAGCAGTTCCATCTAATTTTGTAACACTTATACTACTAAGCTCTACCGCTTTATTAAACTCTTTTGCTTGGTTGATAGCATTTTGTCCAGAGCCTCCGTCAATTACTAACATAGTCTCGTGAGGTGAATTGGTATTGTTTTTCTTTAGTACAGATTTGATTTTTTCTAACTCTTTCATAAGATTGCCCTGGGTATGAAGGCGACCAGCAGTATCTGCAATAAGCACATTGATATTTTTTGCTTTTGCTGATTCATATGCGTCATAAATTACTGAAGCAGAGTCAGCCCCAGTTTTTTGTGAGACGACTGTAATTTTATTTCGTTCCCCCCAAATCTTGAGTTGGTCAACTGCTGCTGCTCTAAATGTATCCCCAGCAGCTAACATAACGGTTTTACCTTCGCTTTGGAAAGATTTTGCCATTTTGCCAATAGTTGTAGTTTTTCCTACACCATTTACACCAACAACTAAAATTACAAAAGGCTTATCTGAATCAACAACTAAATTACTATCTTGTATAAGAAGCTTTGTAAGTTCTAATTTTAAAAATTTATATAGACTTTCAGAATCTTTAAGAGATTTTCTGGAGGCATTTTTTCTTACTGATTCTATTACTTTTTCTGTAGTTTGAATTCCAATATCAGCAGAAATAAGAACCATTTCAAGCTCATCAAGGAGATCATCATTTATTTCTTTCTTTCCTAGTAGAAGTGCTGAAAGGCTATTTCCAAGCTTGTCTCTTGATTTAATTAGTTTATCTTTTAGTGTTGCAGTTTTTTTGTCTTTAGACTCTTTTTCTGCTGAACCACTTTTCTTAATAAAATTAAACATTATCTATGGTGATTTGGTAAATTAAGAAGTAGTTAATTTTACTATTATTTTTTCTATACATCTATCCAATTAATGCTTCTATAATTGCACCATGACAAGTATTATTACATCAGTTGCCCCTGTTTTAAGTCTCATTGTAATAGGCTATGTAGCTCGTAAATTTCTTATCCATGATATGAATTTTTGGGACAAGTCTAACAGGCTGTTGTATTGGATATTGATGCCCACTTTGCTTTTTTATCATACATCAACAATAGATCTTTCAAGTGGCAATATTGGCAAATTCGCTACTGTTATTTTGACGTGTCTTGGAATTGCAACTGTTCTATCACTTATAACAACAAAATTATTAGGATATGACGTTAAAGTTACAAGTTCAGTTCTTCAGGGGGCAACTCGCCATAACTCTTTCATTGTACTGGCTTTAGCTGGAAAATTATTTGGTGATGAAGGTATAGCAATTACAACTTTAGGGTTGGCAATCTTTATACCTGTTACAAATATAGTGGTTGTTGGTATAGTAGCTGGATTATTACAAAAAAAAGAGAAAACTGATGGGCTTAATAAAGTCGTATTTGATTTAATACTTAGCATATTAAAAAATCCCATTTTAATTTCCATTTGTTCCGGTTTATTATTCTCTTTAATATATGGAAAAGAAATAATTGTGCTGCACGACACAATGAATCTTTTAGGTAATAGTGCGCTTCCTTTTGTGTTGCTTGTTATTGGTGCAAATTTGAGAATTATGAGGCTTTCTAGTAAGTCAATTCCAATTGCAATATCTGTAACAATTAAAATGATAGTGTTACCTATATTATTATTTTTTACTGCTAATTATCTTAATCTTACAGATATAGAAACGTCTATAGTTATTTTATTTGGAGTTGTGCCGACTGCAGCATCATCATTCTCTGTTGCAAGACAATTGGGAGGTGATTACGACTTAATGGGCTCTATTATTACCGTACAAACCCTAGTTTCATTTATTTCTATTCCCTTACTTGTAGGCCTACTACAAGTTTATTAAGGGCAATTAGTCTACTCATTGAAATGTAATTCATCGTTATATAAATAAATATTATAGTTATTTGATTAGCGCAAGCTAGGCTTGCGCTAGAATTATAAATATTATTGCTGAATGTTTTTACCAATATTTATTAGAAAAGAAGAAAATGGACCCATATTGCCCATAGCTTCACCCATAGGTCCTTTGAATGATAGACCGCCAAAAGTCATATGATACATTGGCCCTGACTTTCCTGTACCCATATCAGCCCAATCTTCCATATCTGCAGACATCAAATAGTCAACATCAAAGTTTGGGTTGGATGTTTTTATGCTGTCAAATGCAGCTACTGCTTTACCGTTATTGTCAATATGCATTTCAGCTGCCACATTTGCATCTTTTACGACCACCTGAAGGACTTTGTAGCCTTTGCCTCCATCGTTTGTAGCCCAACCAGATGCAACTAATTCACTAGGCGTTGAAGAGTTGTTAAACTCGTCAGCCATTTGTTGAGCTCCAGCAAAAGCCGCCAATGAAATTATTGATGCAATTGTAATTAATATTTTTCTCATTTTTATCTCCATTATTATTTGAGCTGCATGCTCAATGAAGAAATTATACAGAAGTTATATTAGTACTTTATAATTTATTAATATTATAGATAGCTAAAGTAACACTTGCTCAATATTAACGTTAGATATAAGTGTTTCCTGCCATTTTTTTCCTAACCTTTGCTCAGCAATCAGCTCGATTGGATATACTGGGCTTACACCTGTGCTAGATTTGTATCTTGATAATCCCTGCCTACACGATGGGCATGTAGTAAGAATTTTTGTGCCTTTCTTCGCCTTTTTTTTGCCAATAAGTTTCATTAAGTCATTATTAATTTGCGCCTCCTTTTTAAATTTAACCTGTTTAGCAATGTCACTTCGAGATACTCCAAATGTACCTGCCTCTCCGCAACAGCGATCACTATTAATAACTTCTGTACCCATAATCTCACTTACAAGTTTTGTTGAATTAGTGCTTTTAATTGGATCATGACATGGGGCATGATATAGGAATTTATTTTGGTTGCTCTCAAGTTTCACACCTTTTTCTAGTAGATATTCGTGAATATCAACAAGCTTACATTCTTTAAATATATCTCCTAGCTCATAGGTATAAAGCTGATCTATACATGTGCCACATGAAGTTATAACGTGTTTAATGTCTAAGTAATTTAATGTATTTGCAATTCTATGGAAGAGAACTCTATTTTCGGTTGAAATTTCTTTTCCTTTCTTTTCTAAGCCTGCAGATGTTTGAGGGTAACCACAACACAAATAACTTGGGGGCAAAACTATTTTAATGCCTTGGTCAAAAAGCAGTGCAACTGTGGCTAGGCTGATTTGAGAAAATAGCCTTTCTGAACCGCAACCAGGAAAATAAAAAACACTTGGTGAGTCAGGCTTGGTTTTTTGCGGATTCCTGAGAATAGGGATATTACCAACATCATTAATTTTTAATAATTCTCGAAGAGGTTTTAAGCCAGTATCTTTTGGTAGTGGCTTATCTAGTATGGTTATAATCTCTGTAGTAAAACTAGGGTTGCCAACTGTTTTATTGGGCTGTTTTTTAATATATGGACGACAAAGTTTAGAGGCAATATTTTGGAATTTAAAGCCATAATCAATAAGAAGTCTTTTAGTTATATTAATCTTCCATGGCTTTGACATATTTAGATATGCCATTGATAATTTAGATATAACGCTTCTTTCGAGCTTATCATTCTTATAAAGAATATTTTTCATTTTGATAGATACATTACCAAAATCAATATCTACAGGGCAAGGGCTCTCACATCGATGACAAATAGTACAGTGGTCTGCAATATCATTGAGTTCATCGAAGTGATTGAGAGAAATGCCGCGTCGAGTTTGTTCTTCATATAAAAACGCTTCTGATATTAAGTTAGTGCCAATTATTTTGTCTCTAGGAGAGTAAAGTAAGTTAGCTTCTGGCACATGAGTTGTACAAACATCTTTGCATTTTCCACACCGAAGGCAAGATTTAACCATATCACTGATTTCGCCAATTTCACTACTCTCAAGTATTAAAGCTTCTTGTTGAACAAGCCTCAGTGATGGGGTAAATGCATTATCTAAACCACTGCCGGGCATAAGTTTGCCTTTATTGAAGTGACCATTTGGATCAATTTTATTTTTATAGTTAACAAAATCTTGCTTATAGTTGTCAGATAGGTATTGATATTTTGTTAATCCAATACCATGCTCTCCAGATATTACTCCGCCAAGATTTTGTGCAAAAATCATAACCTCATCTACCACTCTTTCTGCCTGATGAAGCATTACTGTATTGTGCGAGTGTACAGGTATGTTGGTATGTACATTACCATCACCAGCGTGCATATGTATTGCAATAAATATACGCATTTCTCGATATTCTTTATGTATTAAATGTACCTTATTGCGAATATCAGAAAACATATCTCCCATCAATAAGTTATCGATAGGCTTTGCAAAGGACTTCTTATAGGAAATAACATTTTTTCCAGTTTGAATGCTATGAAATGTTGCTCTATCGCCTAAATTATCGATACTATTCTGCCATTCATTAAATACATCATCTAACAAAGAAAGGGCGCTCACTATTTTGTTTTTAAACAGGCTAGAATCAGGCACAACGGTGTTTAGATATTTTTTTACTGCACCTAATGTTGCCAACTTATTTTCAATTGACAGGCGAATATTTATACGTTCTATACCTTCACTATATTCTGCTAATTTATCTAATGGGATTACTACATCTTCATTAATTTTAAATGCATTAGTATGCTTTGCAATAGCAGCAGTATTAGCCCTATCTTTCCAGAAAATCTGGCGCTTTTGATAGAGCTTAGCGACAGCACATTCCCCACCTCTATCTTGTGTTATTTCTACTAGCTTTTCAATTATAGTGTCCAGAGAAGATTGATTATTTGCACTTATATCAATCAATAAAACCATATTCGGTAGTTCTGGTTTGTTCGCTTTAGTTGTATAGTTAACAGCCTTTATATAACGTGCATCTAAATGTTCCATTCCAATCAGATCTACGTCAGAATTCTCTTGAATACTATCCTTAATAGCTACAATAGCAGAAACGGCTTTATCTAAATCATGACCAAAAAACTCTAGACACAATGTATTTATACACTCTAAAGGCTTGTGAAGAATAAATTCAGCTGAAGTTATAATTCCATCGCAACCTTCCTTTTGAATCCCAGGAAGACCATTTAAAAACTTATTTGTTACATCCTTACCAAGTCCAACTTTTCTTAGCTTATCAGTCTTAATATTTAGTGTTTCAGTCTTAACTATAGACTTTGTGTTAGAGCTTAAATAATCAAGTTGAAAGGTTACCGATTCAAGTAGTTGTATTTTGTCTAAATTATGGTTAAGTCTTCTAACTTGTAACCAGTTTCCATCTGGCATGACCATTTTCCATGACAACAGGTTATCTATTGTAGTGCCCCAACGTAACGCCTTCTTACCGCCAGCATTCATAGAAATATTGCCACCAATTGTGCACGCATCTTGAGAAGTGGGGTCTACTGCAAAAATTAAATTATTACTGCTTGCTAGCTCACTAACACGCTTATTGATAACTCCAGCACCTACATTTACTGAATGCATATCACCATCATGATTGATTGAGCCAATATGATTAATTTTTTCAGTATTGATTACTGCTGTGTGAGTAGATAATGGAATAACACCACCAGTATAACCAGTACCTCCTCCACGAGGAATTATGGTTAAACCAAGCTTAATACATGTGTTGACAATTTTTGCAACTTCTTTTTCGGTATCAGGAGTTATTACTACAGCGGGGTATTCTACTCTCCAGTCAGTTGCGTCAGTTGAGTGGGACGACCTAGATAATGCATCAAATCTAATATTATTATTGTGCGTAATCTTTAATAAGGCCTTCTTAATAAGTTTTTTGTTTTGGTTAAAATCATTCAAATAGGTTTGAAAGTCACTAACAGCTATGTCTGCTTTTTCTAGAAGTACATCAACCTTTTCATTGTTTTTTGATCTGTTCTTTATTAGATTAAGACGAGAATATAAAGCTTCAATGAGAAGCGTCCAGCGACGTTTATTATTAAATAAATCTTCTTGTAGGTAAGGGTTTCTGTTAATAACCCACATATCTCCCAATACCTCAAAAAGCATCCTGGCACTTCTGCCAGTGTTTCTGTTTTGTCTTAACTGATTAAGCAAGTTCCATGCATCATTTCCCAAAAAACGACAAACAATTTCTTTATCTGAAAACGAGCTGTAGTTGTATGGTATCTCGCGATATTGTTTCAAGACTTTTTTAGCTTTGATTGTATAGTGGCAACATTTTACTATAATTGATTTTCAATAGTTTTCTAATGGGTTATTAATTCACATCATTGATGTATAAAGTTGATTGCTTTGCTGCAGGTATAATGCTTATCATCTAAGTTATATATTGTTTGGAGTTGTTATGTTATGGGTTAAGGCTATACACATTTTCGGATTCATTTCTTGGCTTGCAGGTATGTTTTATTTGCCACGACTATTTGTTTATCATTCTATGGCTGATGATAAGATTAGTATTGAGCGTTTCAAGTTAATGGAGCTAAGGCTTTATAGAGGGATTATGATGCCAAGCTTAATAGTTACAACTGTATTTGGTCTATGGATGGTACAAGACTATGCATGGGAAGCCTACAGCAATCAGTATTGGCTGCAAGCCAAGTTAGTACTGGTTGGATTGTTGATTGTTTATCATTTTTATTGTGGCTATTTAGTAGGTGTTTTTGCAAAGGATAAGAACACCCGTTCTGATATTTATTATCGTTGGTTCAATGAAGTTCCATTTCCAATCCTTGTTGGGATTATCATTCTTGCTGTTGTTAGACCGTTTTAGCGCAGTAAAAACTGTACGGCTAATGTTTACTAGTTAGCATTAAATAATTCGAAGCTATAGCTTCATATATTGGCTTATTTGAAATTTGTTTAGATATTACACTAGCAATGAATGAAATAATTATTGCAGGAACTAGTAAGTTAAGTAAATTAGTCATCTCCAAAACTAAAAATGCAGAAGTTAGTGGAGCTCTTATTACACCACTTAGATAGGCAACCATAGCCATAACCACTATAACTTGATGGTTTATATGTGGGAATAGTTCAGATATCTCAGACCCTATGCCACTTCCTATAGTTATACTCGTCATAAAAAGGCCGCCAGCAATTGTTGATAAAAATGAGGCAAGGGTTGATATGTATTTAAACACAACAAACTCAATACCGTAACTTTTCCCGTCAAGCATCATTAAGGTTTCCTTTTGACCGGTGCCTGCAATTTGATTATCAGATATGTAATTCAGGGATGCCACAATAGTTCCCATAATTAAAGCCATAATGATTACTTTTTTTGTTTTTTCAAACATAAATTTAGTAATTAATAATATTGATATTTTTGCAAATAAGCCGCCAAAAATACCGCCAATAATAGCTATTGGCAATAATTGCCAAATTAATTTTAGTTCTAAAGAGTTACTAGATAAATCTATTAAATAATATCCACTTGAAAAGAATATATCAAAAAATAGATAGATAATCCCGCAACTAATAGCGATTAGAATTAGCGCTTGTTTTTTTAGTTTGCGGCCAATCTCTTCGTAGGCAAACATAAATCCAGCAATAGGGGCATTAAAAGCTACAATAAGGCCAGCACAGCCACCAATTGCTATAACACTATGAATTAGTAATTTACGTTTTAGTTTGATTAGGGTGGCAAAATTATAAAAAATTGACCCTCCAATATGTGCACTTGGCCCACCAAAACTAACTGAAGCACCACATAGCATTGCCAAAGAAACAAAAACAACTTTAATTATTGCAATCTTAAAAGAGAGCAACATGGAGCGAATAACTTTATTACGTGAATCAGTGGCAGCAATCAACTGTGGAATTCCACTACCGCCAGCATATTTAAAATATTTTTTATCAATAAAAACAATTAATGCAAAAAAAATAGGGGCTGTAAGAAAAATTAAATATTCTTTACCACTATAAATAGCATTGAATACTGATTGCATATGCTCAGCAACTTGTATGAACAAGTATATTGCTATTACCGCGAATAAGCTTGAAATTACTATCGATGCATATGTTTTTGGACTTTTTGGGAGTTGGTGTAGAATATATCTACGCATTTAATTATTTTTTGAATCAAATAGCCCTGTCGAAAGGTAACGGTCTCCTCTATCAGGCACAATAGTAACTATTGTTGCGTTGTTAACCTGTTTTGATAATATTATTGCTGCTGCCACAGCACCTCCGGATGAAACCCCAGCAAATACACCTTCTTTTATTGCTAGTTCTCGTGTAGTTTTTTCTGCTACAGATTGAGATATATCTATAATTGAGTCTACCTTGGAAGCTTGAAAAATCTTTGGCAAATATCCCTCTGGCCATCTTCTAATGCCTGCGATTTGAGAACCATCCTCTGGCTGGACTCCAATAATAGTAATTGCAGAATTTTTTGCTTTCAGACTGGTAGAAACACCCATAATTGTCCCTGTAGTTCCCATTGCTGAAACAAAGTGAGTTACCTTGCCATTAGTATCGTTCCAAATCTCATCTGCAGTTGTTCTTATATGTGAAGAAGTATTATCTTCATTAGAAAATTGGTTTAGTTGTTTGCCTTTGCCATCATCTTCCATGCTTTGTGCTAAGTCACGAGCACCTTCCATGCCTTCTTCTTCAGAAACCAATACCAATTCAGCGCCGTAAGCCATCATGGCGTCTCTACGCTCTTTTGTTAGGTTCTCAGGCATTATTAGTAGCATCTTATAGTTTTTGATAGCTGCAACCATAGCTAAAGCAATTCCAGTATTGCCACTAGTTGCTTCTATAATAGTATCGCCTGGACTTATCTCACCTCTTTTTTCTGCCTCACAAATCATATTTAACGCTGGACGATCTTTTACAGAGCCAGCAGGATTGTTACCCTCTAACTTTAATAGAATAGTATTTGCAGTATTTGGATTAAGTCTTTGTAACTTAACTAAAGGGGTATTCCCGATGGTTTGTTCAATAGTCTTGTAATTCATACTTAGTCTTTATAAAAGTCACTAATAATATGTAGATATGACTACATATTATTTATAATTGCATCTCTAACTTCTTCCATAATTGGATTGATATTAATCATATCAGAGCTACATTGGGAGATTGCAGTGTCAGGATCCTTTAAACCGTGGCCAGTAAGTGTGCATACAACCTTAGAACCCTCTGGAATTTTCCCGTTCTTTATATCACGAACCGCACCAGCAATGGAGGTGGCAGAAGCAGGTTCACAAAAAATACCCTCTTTTTCTGTAAGTAATTTTTGAGCTTCCAGTATTTCATCATCGGTGCATGAATCGAACCAGCCATCTGATTCTTTTTGTGCGTTCCAAGCTAAATCCCAGCTCTGAGGATGTCCTATCCTTATAGCAGTAGCAATTGTGTCTGGCTTGTCAACCATAGAGCCTTTTATAAATGGTGCCGCTCCAGCAGCCTGGTAACCAACCATTCTTGGCGTGTTATTAACTTTACCGTAGTCTTTGTACTCAGTATAACCCATCCAGTGTGCAGAAATATTACCTGCATTCCCTACAGGTAAACAGTGATAGTCTGGAGCAAAGCCAAGCTGTTCAATTATTTCAAAGGCAGCAGTTTTTTGACCTTGAAGCCTGTATGGATTTATTGAGTTTACAATTGACACTGGGGCGTGCTCTGCTACTTCCTTTACTAAGCGCATACCATCGTCAAAATTACCTTTAATTTGTATAATAACTGCCCCATGAATCATTGCCTGTGCCAATTTACCAAGTGCAATTTTTCCTTCTGGAATTAACACAAAAGCTTTAATTCCTGCTCTAGCAGCATAAGCAGCAGCAGCAGCAGATGTATTACCTGTAGAGGCACAAATAATTGCTTTGGAGCCAGACTCTACTGCCTTGGTTACTGCCATTGTCATTCCTCTATCTTTGAATGACCCGGTAGGGTTAAGGCCCTCATATTTAATGTAAATATCAACAGCTTTTTCAATCTCACGAGGAATATTGTCAAGTCTAATAAGTGGCGTATTTCCTTCTCCTAGGCTTATTATTCTTGTGCTTTCACTAACAGGCAGTCTATCTTTATAGTTTTCAATTATGCCGGTATATCTCATATCTTGTATTTCCCTTTTATTCTAAAGTTTCAACGTGAATTAGTTTAACTGAATCTTTAATAAATTCATGTTGTTGAATCTGCTTAATTGCATCAGTAATTTCAGCGGTTTTCACTTTATTAGTTATAATTGCTATATGCGCATTGTTAAGTGAGTCTATTTGCTTTTGAACAACTGCCTCAATACTAATATTGTGATCTGCTAAAGTAGAGGTAATATTAGCCAATACACCGGGCTTGTCAGTTGCTATTAATCTTAAGTAAAAAATACTTTCAACTGATCCAGTTTCTATAGTTGTGAATTCAATTAATTCTTTCCATCCCAAAGTGCCGTCATTAACTGTGCCATTAACTAGATCTAATAGGTCAGCGATTACTGCAGATGCAGTTGCGTCTGATCCAGCTCCAGCTCCATAATAAAGTGTATTACCTACAGCATTGCCTTTTATAAGGACAGCATTCATAACCCCATCAACATTAGCAATTAGTCTTTTTTTAGGGATAAGCGTCGGGTGAACGCGCATCTCAATCTGGCCGTTAATCTTTTTTGCTATACCTAGGTGCTTTATAGAGTAGCCAAGTTCGTCAGCATAAGACACATCTTCACCCTCAATTTGACTGATACCTATTGTTGAGACTTGGTCTAATTCTAGCTTACACCCAAATGCCATTGAACTAAGTATAGCCAGCTTGTGAGCGGCATCCACACCTTCAACGTCATATGTAGGGTCAGCCTCTGCATAGCCTAGCTCCTGAGCTTCTTTTAATACATCAGCAAAGTCTCTACCTTTGTTGCGCATTTCAGTTAATATAAAGTTTCCTGTACCATTAATGATGCCAGCTATTAACTCTATTTTATTGGCTCCCAAGCCCTGTTCAAGGGACTTTAATATTGGAATACCTCCGGCCACTGAAGCCTCAAATAGTAAGTGAGTGTTATGTTTCTTAGCGAGAGACAATAATTCGTTGCCGTGGGTTGCAATTAGGGCCTTATTAGCAGTAATTACGTGTTTGCCATTTTTTATAGCGGTCTCTACAAGTTTTTTTGCAAAATCAATGCCACCAATAAGTTCAAGAATTACATCTATATCTTTATTATTAACTACCTCAAATGCATCCTCAGTAAGGTTAATATTATCTGTAGGGCAGATGGTTTTTTCATTTAAATTTTTTATGGCAGCATGTGTTATATTTAATTGCGAACCGGTGCGCCTTTCAATTTCTTTAGTGTTTTTGTTAATAACATTTACCACTCCGCCACCAACAGTGCCAAGTCCAAGAATTCCTATATTCATTACTTATTTAATATTAATTGAAAAAGCAACATTATACCAATTAGCAAAAATTATCCTAATGAAAAGTATTGATAAATTGATGTTTATTGTTGAATTAAGTTCTAATTTAGTAAACTTATAAATGTCTTTTCAAAAATATCAAGACCCTCTTCTAATATATGCTGCTCAATAGTTAAAGGGGTTAGAATCCTGATAACATTACCTCTAGCACCACATGAAAGTAGTATTAATCCATTTTTCGCGGCTTCTGAAACCATATTCTTGGTTAACTCTGTATTAGGAAGCTCTGAGTTTCCGTTCTCAATCAGTTCACAAGCTATCATAGCACCAGAGTTTCTTATATCTCCAATAATCATAGGATATTTAATTTGAAGTTGGCTAAGTTTATTTACAACTGTTTCGCCGATTTCTATGGCCCTAGAAACTAAATTATTCTCTTCTATTATATCGAGAACAGCAAGGGCAGCTGCACACGAAACAGGAGAACCGGCATAGGTTCCACCTAAACCTCCAGGTAGGGGCTTATCCATTATCTCTGATTTTCCAACCACAGCTGCTAAAGGGTATCCTCCGGCAAGACCTTTTGCCATAGTTATCAAGTCAGGCTCTATATTATGTTTTTCGGATGCAAAGAATGAGCCAGTCCTTCCAAAACCAGTCTGAATCTCATCAACAATAAGCAAGATTCCATATTGATCACAAATATCCCTTAATTTTTGTAAGAAACCTTTCGGGGCTTCATAAAAGCCACCTTCCCCTTGTACTGGTTCAATAATAATAGCCGCAATTTTTTCTGGCTCTATACTTACTTTAAAAATGTTAGATAAGTATTTTATTGATTCATCAACACTTATGCCATGGTATTCGATAGGGTAGGGGGCATGATAAATATCGTTAGGAAAAGGCCCATACCCATTCTTATAAGGTGCAACCTTTCCTGTTAAACCCATACACAAGTTAGTGCGCCCATGAAAGCCTCCATTAAATGCAATAATTCCAGGACGGTTTGTTGCTGCTCTAGATATTTTAATAGCATTTTCAACTGCTTCAGCCCCTGTGGTTACAAAAATTGATTTAGCATTCTTTATTGGAGATTTTTTGACAATCTTTTCTGCTAGTTCGATAGAGTTTTTATAGGGAGTCACCATAACGCATGTATGACTAAAGTTTGTAACTTGTTCTTTAACAGCTTCTACAACCTTAGGGTTTGAGTGACCAGTATTGGCCACTGCGATTCCAGCACCAAAGTCAATATAACGATTATCTTCTTCATCCCAAAGTTCAGAGTTAACACCTTTTTTTATGAATATGGGCAGAAGGTTTCCTTGTCCTCTAGCAATAATATTGTTTTTTCTTTTTTGTAGCTCTTTATTTGTCATAACTTAATTCCATGATTTGCTTAATATGATTAGTTTAACCCGCCCATGCAGATATATTTTATTTCTAAAAATTCATCGATACCAAAGTGCGAACCTTCCCTACCTAGGCCAGATTCTTTTACTCCTCCAAATGGAGCAAGTTCAGTAGAAATTATGCCCTCATTTACCCCTACAATGCCATACTCTAAGGCTTCAGAAAATCTCCATATACGCCCCATATCATTTGTATAAAAATAAGACGCAAGGCCAAATTCAGTGTCGTTTGCCATTGCTAAAGCTTCCTCTTCAGTATTGAATTTAAAAATTGGCGCTAAGGGGCCAAATGTTTCTTCTGTAGCAACCTTCATAGTTGTAGTTGCGTTAGCTATAATTGTAGGCTCAAATAGTGTACCGCCAGCCTTATATAAATTTCCACCACAAACAATTTCTCCCCCATGATTAACAGCGTCATCAATATGCTGCTGTACTTTTTTAACAGCATTTTGGCTAATAAGTGGACCCTGATTGACGCCTTCTTCGAGACCGTTACCTACCTTTAGTGATTTGACAGCTTCTGTTAGTTTTTCTATAAATTTGTCATAAACTCTAGACTGAACTAAAATTCTATTAGCACATACACATGTTTGGCCAGCGTTACGATACTTTGAAGCCATTACTCCGTCAATAGACGCATCTAGATCAGCGTCATCAAAAACAATAAAAGGAGCATTTCCACCCAATTCCATTGATACTTTTTTCATAGTATCAGCGCAGTTTTTAGTAAGAATTTTGCCGACTGCAGTAGACCCTGTGAATGAAAGTTTTCTTACTATATTGCTATCAGTTAAAGTTATCCCAATGTCTTTAGCACTTGTTCCAACAACAACATTTAATACTCCTTTTGGGATGCCTGCTTGATCTGCAAGTTCAGCAAGTGCTAGAGCACATAGAGGAGTTTCAGAGGCAGGTTTTATAACTACTGGGCAACCAGCAGCAAGTGCTGGGGCGCACTTTCTTGTAATCATGGCTAAAGGAAAGTTCCATGGTGTAATAGCTGCAACAACTCCAATTGGCTGTTTTAAAGCTACAATTCTTCTATCATTTGATGGTGTTGGTATGATATCTCCATATGTTCTTTTTCCTTCCTCAGCAAACCATTCAACGAAAGATGCACCATATACAACTTCACCTCTAGCTTCTGCTAATGGTTTACCTTGCTCGGTAGTCATCAGAATTGCTAGATCTTCTTGGTTTTGCATAATTAGTTCAAACCATTTCCTTATAATTACAGCTCTTTCTTTTGCAGTTTTATTACGCCAATCAGGCCAAGAACTGTTTGCAGCATTAATAGCCATATTAGTTTCATCTATACCCATTTCTGGCAATGTGCATATAATCTCTTGTGAGTATGGATTTATTACTTCAAAACGATTACTTGACTCTTCTCCAATCCACTCCCCATCAATGTATCCAGCCGTTTTTAATAGGTTATTATTTGTTAACATTGTTCTCTCCCTGAATGTATGAACTTATTTTTTGCTACTGTCAAGCATTTTTTAGATGATTGTTTAATAAATATAAATTATTGCAGTATAAAGTGTTTAGTAAGCAATATTACAGGATTTTTCCTGGATTCATTATATTGTTTATGTCAATGGATTTTTTGATGGTCCTCATAAGTTTTAACTCATTATTAGATTTATAATGTTGTAGCTCGGGCTTTTTAGTCACACCAACTCCGTGTTCTGCACTAAAGCTTCCATCAAATTTAGCTGCCGTGTCATACATAATGACGCTTATGTCTTTTGTATGCAAAAGAAAATCATCCATATCAATATTGCTCGGCTTCATAAAAATAAAGTGTACGTTTCCATCTCCTATATGTCCAAATGTTAGTATTGTTCCTTTTGCATAGCTATCTTTGCAATACATAGTTGCCAATCTTATAAATTCTGGAACAGACGACACGGGAACAGATATATCAAAAGAAAGCCCACCTCCCTGCAATCTATAAACTTCAGGTAACATTTCCCTCATTTTCCAAAGTCTAGATGCTTGTGATTCACTAACAGCAACAATAGCATCAACAACATTCTCATTCTCTACAGCCCTAGAGAATGTTTTCTCTAATAATTCTTGCAAGCCAGCATCTTTGCGACTTGATGTTAGCTCTATAAGAGCAAAATGGTTATATTTTTCACCAAAAGGATCTTGCAAGTCTGTGTGTATTTCAAGAATATCTATGCAACTTCTATCCATATACTCGAATGCGGTAATGTCATCCCCAGTAATCTCACGCAAAGAAGCTAAAAGTTTGGGGGCTGACTCTAATGAAGGCAATGCAACCAAAGAGGTAACCTTATCAGCCGGCAACGGGAATAGCTTTAATACCGCCTTGGTTATTATTCCTAATGTACCTTCAGACCCTAAAAACAACTGCTTTAAATCATAACCTGTGTTATCTTTTCTTAGTCTACGTAAACCATCATAAATCTCTCCATCTGGCATTACAACTTCCAGCCCTAAAACCAGTTCTTTTGCGTTGCCGTATTTAAGAACAGCTGTGCCCCCTGCATTGGTAGACAAGTTTCCTCCTATTTGGCAGGAGCCTTCTGCCCCTAAACTTAAAGGAAAAAGTCTTTTTGATTTAAGGGCTACATCTTGTACATCAGATAATATGCATCCAGATTCGACAGTCATGGTGTAGTTGACACAATCGATATCACAAATTGAGTTCATTTTCTCCATAGAGATAACTATCTCGTTTCCTGAAATACTCGGAATGCCTCCCCCAACTAAGCCAGTATTTCCACCTTGCGGAACAACACCAATATTATTTTCATTACAGAATTTAACAATTTTAGAAACAGTTTTTGTGCTTGTTGGCTTCAAAACGATAGGAGTAATGCCATTATATTTGCCCCATATATCTTTAACATAAGGCTCTATCTGGTCTTTACTATCAACATAATTATTGTGCCCAACAATAACTTTTAGGCTTTCAATAATATCAAAATTAATTTTCTGCATAGTTAATATTTTATTTAAAGAATAGAATCAATAGTCACAATACCCTAAAGACAATAAACGCAAGTATTAAGTTTCAAAGCCCTCAATAACATTAATCATATTAATGCCAATATCATCAATAGCATAGCCACCCTCCATTACAAATAAAGTAGGTATTTTTAGATTTGAAATCTTACTGCCATAGTCAAAGAAGTCTTCACTTTCAAGCTTAAAAAAAGAAATTGGATCATTCTTAAAAGTGTCTGAACCCAAAGAAACAATCAATTTATTGGGTGCAAATTTGTTAATTAATTCTAATGCAGATAATAACGCTTTTTGCCATTCAAAGTAGTCAGTATTTGGCGGCATCGGATAATTAAAGTTATATCCCTTGCCAGGCCCTTCACCGGTCTCATTTTTAAACCCACTAAAGTATGGAAAAGCTTCATCTGGATTGCCATGTAGTGAACATACCATAATATCGCTCCTGTCATAAAAAATCGACTGTGTTCCATTGCAGTGATGGAAATCTACATCAAGAATAGCTATTTTGGATGATCCATTGTCAATCATATACTGAGCCGCAACTGCAGCATTATTAATAAAGCAATAACCTCCAAACCTATCTCTAGGTGCGTGATGACCAGGTGGCCTACACATTGAAAATGCAGAATACTCTTCATTAATTATTAAGTTTGCCCCAGTTAGTGCAACGTTTGCAGACTCTTTTGCCGCCTCCCAAGTCCCTTTGCAGATAAAGGTATCCGCTGAAAGGCAATAATATCCGAGCTTTGCATTAATATCATTTGGAGTGCTTGAGTTATCCATTTTATTAGATGACCAAGACAATGCACTAGCATCCCCAGTATTTCCTGCTAGCTCCCAATCTCTGTGGCAAGACTCAAGGAAGTCTAGATATTTAGAATCGTGGATTTTCAATAGCGGCTCAACACCAAAATCAATTGGTTCTATTACTTCTCCTATATTGCGCTTATTAAATTCTTGCAAAACATGCTCAGCTCTCTGTGGAATCTCAAAGGATTCAACTATTTCTCCACCAAATAGTTCAGATTGAGGATTTCTTAATTTATGTTTTGGGCTAAATATACCTTTCATATGGTTAACTTATTTTATCTAAACTAATTAGTGTTTGAATATTATTGGTTATTTGGTCTACTTATTAAGTGATAATTGTTCAATAAATCTATTAATATATTTATTAGTTATGAAGATTGGAATTTTGCAAACAGGTAAGACACCAGTTGAGTTATTAGGTGACTATGGCAGCTATGCAGAAATGTTTATGCGTCTAATTCAAACCAAAAAACAAGATTTTGTTTTTGAAGTTTTCGAAGTCTGTGATAATGAATTTCCAGAATCCTGTTATGACTGTGATGGTTGGTTTATAACTGGCTCCAAGCACGGAGCTTACGAAGAAATACCATGGATTATCTCTTTAAGTAAATTTATTGTAAAAGTTTATGATTCTAAGTTGCCGATTCTCGGTGTTTGTTTCGGTCATCAAATAATTG